>NZ_JBEZHM010000031.1:46814-97881 GCF_040650575.1 Streptomyces sp. NPDC048659
GACCACCGGCCCCACCGGGGCCGTGAAGCCCGCCAGGCCCGCGCCGGACGGCGAACCCGCCGAGACCACCGGCCCCACCGGGGCCGTGAAGCCCGCCGGACCCGCCTGGACCGCCGTCTCCGGCCGACCCGCCAAAGCCCCCGGCGACGTCTGGGCCGCCAGGCCCGCGCCGGACGGCGAACCCGCCGAAGCCACCGGCCCCGCCGACGCCGTCAAGCCCGCCGGACCCGCCCCCGGACCCTCCGGCCCCCGCACCTCCGCCCGGCCCGCCGGGCCCGCCGAGGTCGCCGGGATGGCCCGGCCCGCCGGTGTCGCCGGACCCGTACCGCCCCCGGATCCGCCCGCCTCCTCGCGGCCCGGCTCCGTCGGGGTCGCCGCGCCCGTCGGGGTCGCCGTGCCCGCCCGGTCCGCCGGTCCCGGGGTCGCCGCGCCCGGCCCCGGCCGTGGCGGCGGGTCGTAGGGGTTCGGGCGGAGGCGGCCGTCGGTGAGGCGGCGGGCTGTTCTGGCCGCGTCTCGGGTGGCCGCCGGGCCGGAGTCCGGGGGGGTCGGGGTCGTCATTCGGTCCACCTCACGTTCTCGGGGTCATCGGAACAAGCGCCGCCAGGTCTCCGGGCCCGGGTAGCCGTCGGCCGCGCCGCCGCGCCAGCCCTGGGCCCGCTGGAAGCCCTCGACATTGCGGCGGTCCGCCTCCGTCCACTGCGGACCGGGACCCGACGTGTAGTGCTTGCCGAAGCCCCGCTTCACCAGTTGTTTGCCCAGCTTCTCCACATATGCGCTGGATTGGCCCGGACGGAAGTAGCCACGCCCGGGGAACCCGCTCGCAGTTGCGCTCGACCCGCCCGAACCACTCGAACCGCCGATGTCCTTGCCCCCGCCCGACACCAGCAGCGCCCACGTCTGCGGACCCGGCAGGCCGTCCGCCGCGGCGCCCTTCCAGCCCTGGGCCTGCTGGAACGCCTGGGTCGCCCGGCGGTCCGCCTCCCCCCAGCGGGGGCCCGGGCCCTGCGCGTAGAACTTCTTGCCGCCGCGCGCGACCAGCAGCTGCCCGAGCTGGGTGACGTACGCGTTGTTCGCGCCCGGTCCGAAGCTCGCCGCGCCCGGGTACGGGGTCGCCGTGGCGTCCGAGCCCGATCCCGCGCCCGCGTTGCCCGAGCCGCCGCTCACCACCGCCTTGTAGCGGTAGGCGAGGTAGCGGTCCGAGTTCTCCCAGTACGCGAGCGGCGTCGCCTGCTTCCGGGTGCGCGGCTTCGTCTGCTCGTACGCGATGTACGAGGTGTGGGTGTAGTCCGTCCACCCGCCGAAGATCGTCACGTGCGAGCCGCGCGTCGGGTTGGCGGGGTTGTGGAAGAGCAGGATGTCGCCGGGCTGGAGGTCCGCGCGGTCGATGCGGTCGGCGAAGCGGTCGAGGCTGCCGGTCCACTCGTTGCTCCGCAGGTTCCACGCCATGGAGATGTAGCCGGAGCAGTCCTGCCGGTAGCCGTCGCTCCAGTACCGCTCCATCGAGTACGGCACCTGCGCCGCGACCCAGATCTTCGCGCGGTTGATGATCTCGGCCCGGGTCGTCTTCCGCAGCGTGGCGGTGGAGATCTGACTGGTCGTCGGGGTCGCGTCCGGGGACGGCGCCGAGCCGGGGCCCGGCGCGCCGTGCAGCGGGCCGGCGCCGCCCTGCGGGGTCTCCGGGCCGGGGACGGCGGCCAGGAGGCGGGCCTCCGCGCCCGCCGCCGTCGCCGTCCCCGACGGGTCGGCGGAGTCCGCCACCGCGTCCGCCGCGCCCGTGCCCGCGCCGCCGAGCACCACCCCCGCCGCCGTCACCAGGACCAGCGCGCGGCGGGCGCCGTGCGCGGCCGGGGGGCCGCCCGCCCGTACAGGGAGCCCCAGCGCGAGGTCGCGCCGCTGCCGCGCGCAGCCCGCGCACGGGCAGTCCGACGCGGGTTCGATTTCTTCGAAGACCGGCACACTCATGTGTTCCCCTCCACACTCGTCAAGATCTTTTGGAGCTCCTGCACGGGCGCCAGTGTCTCAACTGTCTGGACAAATCGCATTTTGACGGATCGAAGGCTCGATACGACCATCCGACAGGCCGGGCGGGCCGGGAAATGGTCGGGAGCACGGTCGGAGGTCCTGTAGAGTTCTCGATGTCAGCAGGCGCCGCTAGCTCAGTTGGTTAGAGCAGCTGACTCTTAATCAGCGGGTCCGGGGTTCGAGTCCCTGGCGGCGCACGCGAAGACTGAGGCCCCCACCGATGGTGGGGGCCTCAGTCGTGTACGCGCTTGCGGTGGGCGGTGAGCGGTGTACGGCTCTGGGCCCTGGGCGGGCCTCGCTCTACAGTGAGCGGAACCCCGACCTCCCGCGGCGGCTCCGGGCTCCTCCCGCGGCCCGTGAGCCCGCGGTCGAGGACCGGTCCGGCCGGCGGCCGGCGGGAGCCGATCCGCCGGCCGGTGCCCGGTCGGGTGTCAGCTCCTGGCCGTCTTCACCGAGGTCAGGTACGCCGAGACCACCACGTTCGCCGTGTAGGCGCCCGCCTCCCGGTCGAAGGTGCCGCCGCAGGTGATCAGCCGCAGCTCGGCCCGGTCGGGGTGCCGCTGCCCGTACGCCTTCCGGGGGTCGAAGCCCTCCCGTTCGAGGACCTGGACGTCCTCGATGGTGAATTCCGCGACGCTTCCGTCCGAACGGGTCACGTCGACCGTGGCGCCGGGCCTGGCCGCGCTCAGGCCGTAGAAGACCGCCGGGCGGGTCTCGGTGTCCACGTGCCCGACGAGGAGCGCGGCGCCCGAGGCGCCGGGGCGGGTGCCCGCCCCGTACCAGCCGACCGTCTGCGGCATCTCGAACGGCGGCGGGTCGATCGCCCCCGCCGCGTCGAGGCCGCGGGCCACCACCGGGGCGGCGATCCCCACCGAGGGGATCTCCACCCGGCGCGGCTCCACCGCCCCCGTCGGGGCGTGCGCCGGGGGCAGCGGGAGCCCGAGCGGGCGCCCCACGGCGGCGATGTCGCCGGTGGCGGGCGCCGGGAAGGCGGGGCCGTCCGCCGCGTCCCGGCCCCAGAGCCACAGGCCGCACAGCAGCAGGCCCCAGGCCGCCCCGGTCAGCGCCCGCCCGGAGGACACCGGGTCAGTCCGCGCCCTGGCCCGCGCCCGTACCGCGGCGGCGGGCGCTGCGGAAGGCGACGGACACGGCGGCGACGGCGGCCAGGCCCAGGCCCAGCAGCGTGTACGGGGTGCCCAGCCCCTCCTCGGCGGCGGTCTGCGCCACGCCGGGGGCCGCCGGGGCGGCGAAGGCGGCCGTGCCGCCGCCGCCCGCCCGGACCGGGGCGATCGGGGACGGGTGGTGGGTCGGCTCCTCGTGCCGCTTGACGTGCACGGTGCCGACGTCGGGGTGGTCGTGGCCGTCACAGGTCACGCTGACCTTGTACGTGCCCTCTTCGAGACCCGACTTGAGGGTGGTGTCGCCGAACAGCGGGTCCTTCCCGCCGTCCCGGCCGGTGAGACGCGCGTCGGCGACGAACGCCTGGGACTTGGCGGCGCCGGTCGTGCCCTTGCAGCCGGTGACCCGGATGTCGACGTCGGCGCCGGGATGGGTGCTGGCGGGGGTGACGGTGGCCTGGACTCCGTCGTGGGCCAGGGCGGTGCCCGCCGTGGGCGCGAGCACCAGAACCAGAGCCGCCCCCGTGGCACGGAGAGCGATGGGACCTGAACGCATGGTGACCTCCTGATACTGGCAGGGTCACCCGGTTCGGGCCGTTCCGCATCCGCAGGGGGGCGGCCAGGGGACGCGCGTCCCGTCGGTCAGACGCGCTCGACCAGGTCCGCGATCGACTTGACGACCTTGGACGGGCGGAACGGGAAGCGGTCGATCTCCGCCTGCGTGGTCAGTCCGGTCAGCACCAGGAAGGTCTGCATCCCGGCCTCCAGGCCGGCCAGGATGTCGGTATCCATGCGGTCGCCGATCATCGCGCTGGACTCCGAGTGGGCGCCGATCGCGTTCAGGCCGGTGCGCATCATCAGCGGGTTCGGCTTGCCCGCGAAGTACGGCTCCTTGCCCGTCGCCTTGGTGATCAGGGCGGCGACCGAACCGGTGGCGGGCAGCGGGCCCTCCAGCGACGGGCCGGTCTCGTCCGGGTTGGTGCAGATGAAGCGGGCGCCCGCGTTGATCAGGCGCACCGCCTTCGTCATGGCCTCGAAGGAGTACGTGCGGGTCTCGCCGAGCACCACGTAGTCCGGGTCGTGGTCGGTGAGCACGTAACCGATGTCGTGCAGCGCCGTGGTGAGGCCCGCCTCGCCGATGACGTACGCGGTGCCGCCGGGGCGCTGGTCGTCGAGGAACTTCGCGGTGGCCAGCGCCGAGGTCCAGATGTTCTCGACCGGGACCTCCAGGCCCATGCGGGCCAGGCGCGCGTGCAGATCGCGCGCGGTGTAGATCGAGTTGTTGGTGAGCACCAGGAACGGCTTGCCGGTGTCCCGCAGCTTCGTGATGAACGCGTCGGCGCCGGGGATGGGCACGCCCTCGTGGATGAGGACGCCGTCCATGTCGGTGAGCCAGGATTCGATCGGCTTGCGTTCTGCCATGGGTGCGGGACTCCTGCCGTACAAGACTTCCGGTGTGCTGGGGGCGACGCGACAGCTCTGTGGCGACGCCCCCAGCCTAGGGCCTGTCCGATAATTCGCGTCGGATCAGGCCGGGTCGTCCGGTGCGTGCGCTCGGCGTGCGGCCGGGACGCCCTCGTAGCGGAGCTACTTGGGCGTCCCGGCCGTGCGGCGAGCGTGCGTGCCGGGCGGGCCGGACCCGACGGGAATTGTCGGACAGGCCCTAGGTCAGGAAGCGGCGACCGTGACCCCGTCGATCACCCAGTACCAGTTGTTGGACCCGGTGTAGCGGAAGCGGAAGCTCACGCTGCTCGCCCCGGCGGGGACGGGGACCGTGACGGACTGGGGCTGCGAGATCACGTCCGCCGTGTAGCTCTTGACGAGCGTCGGCGTCCCACCGTTGAACGAGGCCAGGATCTCGGCCGTCTGGGCGCCCTCCTGGCGGTAGAGGGTGGTGAAGCCGAGGGTGACCCGGCTCGCCCCCGCGACCGCGTACGCCGGGGTGACCAGGGTCGAGTCGTAGGTGCCCGAGAAGCTCTTGTCGGCCCACTCGTCGGAGTCGGCGACCGCGAAGACGCCCCGGGCGCGCACGTTGAGCTCGCGGGACTGGTCGCGCTGGGAGCGGGACCAGAACTCGTCGGTGGCGAAGGCCCAGCCGCGCCACTCGGTCACGCCGCCGGTGCCCATGGCGTTGTTGATGACGGACCAGCCGGCGGGGGCGGTGTGGGTGAAGCCGAGGACGCCGGCGGGGATGCCGGTCTCGTCGACGCGGCCGGTGAGGGACGGGTGGAGGGTGTCGAAGGGGTCGGCGGAGCGGTCCTGGACCGGCTTGCCGTCCAGGCCCCAGGCCGGGTCGGGGACGATGCCGAGCTGGCGGAAGACGGTGGCGGCGACGTCGACGAGCCGGGTGTCCACGGGGCGGGCGCCGGCCGCGATGCCGGGGCCCTGGGCGAGGACGAAGGTGCGGCGCTCCTCGATGCTGGAGCCGCCGTGGCCGCCGGCGTCGGTGTGGCCGTGGTCGGTGGCGACGATGACGGTCCAGCGCTCGCTCGCGTACGTCGGGCGGGCCTGGATCGCCGCGAGGAGGCGGCCGAGGTAGGCGTCCTGGACGTCGATGGCGTCGGTGTACTTGGGGCTGGCGGCGCCGTAGTTGTGCCCGATCTCGTCGGTCTCGCCGAAGTAGACGAAGAGGACGTCGGGGTTCTGGTCGCGCAGCACGGACTCGGTGATCTCGGTGATCACGCGGTCGTTGACGGCGTAGTCGTTGTTGTAGACGACCTTGGCGTCGGCGCCGGGGGTGACCGTGCCGTAGGTGTCGAGCTCGGGCCAGTCGACGGCGGCGAAGAGGGAGAGTCCGGGGCGGACCTGGTGCAGCCGGGCGAGGAAGCCGGGGTAGGTGCCGTAGTTGCGGCCGGTGAAGGTGTTGTCCTTCACGCCGTGCTTGTCGGGCCACACGCCGGTGGAGATGGTCGACCAGCCGGGGCCGGAGGAGGTGGCGGCCATCGGGTTGGCGTAGAGCAGCGAGCGGCCGTAGGTGCCGTTCGCCATCAGGGACTTGAGGGTGGGCGCCTTGGCCGCGTCGATGCGGTCGTGGCGCAGGCCGTCCATGCCGACGACGAGCACCTTGTCCTTGCTGGTGCCGTCGGGGAGCGTCGGGGCGGCGGCGGTGGCGGCCGTGGTGGCGGCGAAGGCGCCGGGCGCGGTCACCAGGCCGGTGGCGGCGACGGCGGCGGTGGCGCCCGCGGCGGCGAGCAGGGTGCGGCGGGACGGCCGGGGGGACGGCTGGGCGGATGCCTGGGCGGACGGCTGGGGGGCGCTGGTGATGCCGTTGATCGGCATGACGGGAGTCCTCCGTGATCGGGGGTGAACTGACGGCACAGCAACGCCCCTGATTCCTCAGGGGCGTTGCGCGATCTGGCGTTGGTCCGTACCCGTTATCTTTTCGCTATGCGGGTGCGGGGCGGAACGGACGTGCGGTGAACTCTCAGCTGCCCGTGGCGGTCTTCCACGCGTCCACGTAGGCGGTGAGGTTCTTGTCGATGTCGGACCAGTCGGGCTCGAAGACCTCGACGCCGTCCATCAGCTTGGCGAGCGCGAGGGCGTTCGTGTCGGTGGGCTTGACGTCCTTGCGGGCGGGGAAGCCGCCGCCGATGGCGCTGACCTCGCGCTGGGCCTGCTCGCCGAGCATGAAGTCGAGCAGCTTCTTGCCGTTCTCGGTGTGCGGGGCCTTGGCGACGAGCCCGGCGGCGTACGGCAGGGCGAAGGTGGTGGGCTTGCCGCCGGCCTTGGCCGGGAACCAGATGTCCAGGTTGGGCATGGACCGGGCCTGGGCGTAGTTCATCTGGACGTCGCCGTTGGCGACCAGGATCTCTCCCTTGTCGACCTTCGGGGCGAGCTTGGAGGTGGAGGAGGACGGGCCGACGTTGTTGGCCTGGAGCTTCTTCAGGTAGGCCATGGCCGGCTCCTGGCCGCCGAAGTCGTGCAGGGCCTTGATGAGCACGGCGGTGCCGTCGCCCGCGACGCCGGGGGTGGAGTACTGGACCTTGTCCTTGTACTTCGGGTCCAGCAGCTCCTCCCAGGTGGTGGGGGCGGGCTTGGCCTGCTGCTTGTTGCGGATGAAGCCGAAGTAGTTGTTGACGACGGAGGTCCACTTGCCGTCGTCGGCCTTGTCGGCGCCGCTGACCTGGTCGGCGCCCTGCGGCGCGTACGCCTGGAGCAGCCCCTTGGAGTCGGCCTGCTGGATGAAGGGGGGCAGGGTGACGAGGACGTCGGCCTGGGTGTTGTTCTTCTCGCGGGCGGCGCGCTGGACCATCTCGCCGGAGCCGCCCTCGACGTACTTCACCTTGATGCCGGTCTGCTTCTCGAAGTCCTTGAAGACCTTGTCGTACCAGCCGTCGCCCGCCTCGCCCTTGAGGCCGTCGGCGCTGTAGACGGTGACGACCTTCTCGTCGGCGGCCGCGGAGGAGCCGCCGCAGGCGGTGAGGGTGGCGGCGAGGGCCAGGCAGCCGGTGACGGCGGCGATCGGCTTGGCGTACGGGAAGGGGGTAAGCATGACGTCGTTCTCTCCTAGCGGTACGAGGCTTTGGTACGGATGCGGGAGACGGCGAGCAGGACCAGCAGGGTCGCCGCCATGAGGACCACCGCGAGCGCGGAGCCCGTGAAGAGCGAGCCGCGGTCGGTGGCGGTGAAGATGAGCACCGGCAGCGGGAGCCAGTCCGGCGGGTAGAGCATCATCGTGGCGCTCAGCTCGCCCATGGACAGGGCGAAGCAGAGGCCGGCCGCCGCGGTCAGCGACGGCAGCAGCAGCGGCAGCCGGACCCGGAGCAGCACGTACGAGGGGCGGGCGCCGAGGCTGGCCGCCGCCTGCTCGTAGACCGGGTCGAGCCGCCGGATCGCGGCCGAGACGGACTGGTAGGCGAAGGCCGTGACGAGCACGGTGTGGGCGAGGATCACGATCCAGCGGGTGCCGTTGAGGAGCAGCGGAGGCTGCGAGAAGGCGACCAGGACCGCGAGTCCGACGACCACCGAGGGCACGGCCACCGGCAGCATGAACAGCGCGTCGACGATCCGGCGCCCGCGCTCGCGCAGCGCGGCGGCGGCGAGCGCGGCCCAGGTGCCGGCGGTCAGCGCGAGGGCGCTGGCGGCGAGGGCGGTGACGAGGCTGGTGGTGAGCGCGGTCAGCGACTCGCCGCGCACGGCGGCGGTGTAGTGGGCGGTGGTCGGGCCGGAGGGGAAGGCGCCGGACCAGTGGGTGGAGAGGGAGGCGGCGAGGATGACGAGGAGGGGCAGGGCGAAGAGCGGGACGAAGAGGACCGCGAAGAGGGCCCAGACCGCCCATCTCCCGGCTCGGCTATGCACCAGCACGGCGGCTCACCACCCGGTAGACGGCGTAGAGCCCGACGGAGAGCACCACGTTGACGACGGCGACGACGCAGGCCGAGGCGTAGTCGGATTCGAGGATGGCCTTGCCGTAGACGAGCATCGGGAGGGTCGTGACGCCCTTGGCGCCGGTGAAGAGCACGATCCCGAACTCGTTGAGGCACATCACCAGGACCAGGCTGCCGCCGGCGGCGAGCGCCGGGAGCGCCTCGGGGAGGATCACCCGCCGCACGATCCGCAGCGGGCGGGCGCCGAGCGAGGACGCCACCTCCAGCTGGGCGGTGTCCAGTTGGGAGAAGGCGGCGAGCAGCGGGCGCATCACGAAGGGCGTGAAGTACGTGATCTCGGCGAGGAGCACGCCCCAGGGGGTGGTGAGGAAGTGGAAGGGCCCGTCGGCGGCGCCGGTCAGGTCCGTCCACAGGCCGTTGGCCATGCCGACGGTGCCGTAGAGGAACAGCAGGGCGAGGGTGATCAGGAAGGACGGGAAGGACAGGAAGACGTCGATGAACCGGGCCACCGCCCGACCGCCGGGGAACGGTACGAAGGCGATGACCAGCGCCAGCGTGAAGCCGAGGACGAGGCACCCGGCGGTGGCGGCGAGGGCCAGCCACACGGTGGTGACCAGGGCGTCCCGGAACGAGGCGGACGCGAAGACGTCGGCGTAGGCGCCGGGGGCGAGGGACTCGCGGACGACGAGGGCGAGCGGGTAGAGGAAGACGACGGCGAGGGCGAGGACCGGGGGGACGGTCCAGAACCAGGTGGGCGCGCCCGCGCGGGTGCGGTTCCGGGGCTCCTTGGACGGCGTGCGGGGGGTGGCGGGCACGGCGTCCGCCGCGGGCCGCGCGGCCACGGCGCTCGCGCCCGGGCTAGCCATCGTTCACCCCGGCGGCCAGCAGCACCGCGTCCTCGCGGGCGAAGTGCAGGGTCACCTCGTCGCCGAGCGCGGGGGTCTCCCGCAGCTCCCGTACGTCGGCCTTGATCCGCTGCCCGGAGCCGACGTCGACGTACAGGCGGTGGGTGGAGCCCCGCCACTGGACCTCGGCGATCCGGCCGCTGAGCGCGTTGGGCCCGGGGCCGAGGCCGACGAGGTGGGGCCGGACGCACAGGGTGGCGCCCGCGCCCGGGGCCGCGCCCTCGACCGGCACGTCGAGGGCGACGCCGTCGAGGGTGACCCCGTCGGCGGTGACGAGGACCGGCAGCAGGTTGGCGTTGCCGACGAACGAGGCGGTGAACTCCGTGCGCGGCCTGCGGTACAGCTCCTGCGGGGTGCCGCAGTCCCGCAGCCGGGCCCGGTCCATGACGGCGATCCGGTCGGCGAGGGTGAGCGCCTCGACCTGGTCGTGGGTGACGTACAGGATGGACACGTCCGGCAACTCGCGGTGCAGGCGGGCCAGTTCCGCGAGCATCCCGGAGCGGAGCTGGGCGTCGAGCGCGGAGAGCGGCTCGTCGAGGAGGAGCACGTCGGGGCGGATGGCGAGGGCGCGGGCGATGGCGACGCGCTGCTGCTGCCCGCCGGAGAGCTCGCGCGGGTAGCGCCTGGCGTACGCCCCCATGCCGGTCATCTCCAGCGCCTCGGCGACCCGGCCGGGGATCTCGGCCTTGGGCGCCTTGCGCGCCTTCAGGCCGAAGGCGACGTTGTCCTCGACCCGCAGGTGCGGGAAGAGGGCGTACTGCTGGACGACCATGCCGATGCCGCGCTTGTGCGGCGGCAGCTCGGTGACGTCCCGGTCGCCGATGAACACCCGCCCGGCGGCGGGCCGGACGAAGCCGGCGACGGCCCGCAGGGCGGTGGTCTTGCCGGAGCCGGAGGGCCCGAGCAGGGCCATCACCTCGCCGGGCCCGACGGTGAGGTCGAGGCCGTCGAGGACGGTGTGGTCGCCGTAGCGGACGGAGACGCCGTCGAAGCGTATGCCGCTGGTCATGCCCCGTACTCCCGCAGCAGGTCGGGGAGTCCGGCGACGGAGGCGAGGACGTGGGTGGCGCCGTGCTCGGCGAGCGCGGCCTCGCCGTGCGCCCCGGTGAGGACGCCGGCGACGATCCCGGCGCCGGAGCGGGCGCCGCTGAGCATGTCGTACGAGGTGTCGCCGGCGACCACGGTGTGGCGGACGTCGTCGACGGCGCCGGTGCGCAGGAAGGCGGCGAGGACCAGGTCGGGGTAGGGCCGGCCGCGGCCGCCCGCGTCGGCGGGGCAGAGGGTGAGGGCGACGAGCTCGCGCCAGCCGAGCGCGTCGAGGATGGCGTCCTGGGTGACGCGGGCGAAGCCGGTGGTGAGGACGACGGTCCTGCCCTGCTCGCGCAGGGCCGCGATGGTGTCGGCGGCGCCGGGGACGGGGGCGATCCGGCCGGCCGTGACGAGCTCTCCGTAGGCTTCCTCGAAGGCCAGGTTGGCCTGGTGGGCACGGTGTTCGTCGCCGCCGAAGAGGTGGCGGAAGACGGAGATCTTGGACTCGCCCATGGTGGCGCGGACGTAGTCGATCATCGTGGCGGGGTCCTCGCCGAGGCGTTCGGCGGCGGCGGTGAACGCCTGCTCGACGAGGCCGCCGTCGGCGACGGTGGTGCCCGCCATGTCGAGGACGACGAGGTTGTGCTTCTGCATGGCGGTCACCAGCCCAGTTCGTTCGCGGTGGTCTCTGCGATGGCGGGCGAGCAGGTCATGCCGCGTCCGCCGGGTCCGGTCACCAGCCACACGCCGTCGCGCACCCGCTGGCGGTGGACGACGCGGCTGGTGTCGGTGCACTGCGCGTACACGCCCGCCCAGCGGCGCCGGACGCGCGGCAGGGGGCGGCCGAGGAAGGACTCGACGACGCGGGTGAGGTGCTCGTAGGGGTCTTCGAGGGTGTCGAAGGCGAAGGGGTGCTCGTACTCGTGGGTGTCGCCGATGGTCAGCCCGCCGTCGAGGCGCTGCACCATGAGGAGCTGCATCTTGTGGGCGGCGGCCGTCGGGTCCTGCGCCTGGCCCGCGTTGAGGGCGTCCAGCTCGGGGGAGGCGTACGCCGGGTAGTAGCGGAAGGAGTCGGCGTCGGCGACGGAGGTGGTGAGGGGCTCGCCGAGCGGGTCGGTCTGCATCATCTGGAGCCGGACCCGGCGGACCGGGACCGGGCCGGCGATCTCGCGGACCAGGCCGGAGAGCCAGGCGCCGGTGCACAGGACGACCGCGTCGCCGCTGTGGGTGTCGCCGTGGTCGTCGCGGACCGCGTGCTCGCCGACGACCTCGCGGACCTCGCGGTTCGGCAGGAAGGTGTAGCGGCCGGTGGCCAGGAGCGCCTCGCGGAGGGCGAGCTGGGCGGTGCGGGGTTCGACGGCGGCGTCCCGCTCGCACCACAGGGCGGCCTGGGCGACCCCGTCGTCGAACGCGCCGCGCAGGGCCGGGTTGACGGCCAGCGCCTCGGCGGCGGTGAGCAGCTTGTAGCCGCGGGCGGCGGCGTCGGGGCGGGCCAGGGCGGCCTCGGCGACGGCGAGTTCGAGCTCGTTGCGTACGGGGGTGAGGGACCCGATCGCCCGGAAGCCGAGCCCGGGGACGCGGGCGCCGACGCCCTCCCAGAGCTCGCGGGCGCGCAGGGCGGTGTCGAGCTCCTCGCCGCCCGCCCGGCCGCTGACCCATATCTGGCCGAAGTTGCGGAGCGAGGCGCCGCGCGCCTCCGCCTCGCGCTCGATGTGGACGACCTCATGGCCGCGTTCGACTGCGTGCCAGGCGTGCATGGTTCCCACCACGCCGGCTCCTACGACGATCACCTTCATGCCGTTCACGGTCGGGGCGGCGGGTGACCCGGACCGATCGGCTGGGCGACGGGATGGTGAACGGGGCGCCAAGGTTGGACTAGACCCGTTATTGGTTTGTTATTTGGGGTGGGGTGCGGAGGTGTGGGGGTGCGGGCGGCGGGTGGGCGGAGGGGCGGGGCGGCGGGTGGGCCGGGGCGGGCGTCAGTCCTGGCGGCCCAGGTGGGCCGTGAAGCTGAAGCGGTCGCCCCGGTAGAGCGTGCGGACCCGCTCCAGCGGCCGGCCCGCCGTATCCCGGGAGACGCGGTGGATGAGGAGCATCGGCAGCGCGGGCGGGGTCCCGACGAGCAGGGCCTCGCGCGGGGTGGCCAGGACGGTCTCGATGCGCTCGTCGGCGTCGCCGAAGGAGATGCCGAGCCGGTCGTGGAGATAGGCGTAGAAGGACGAGTCGGGGTCGAAGTCCGTGTCCAGGCGCGGGGCGCGCGCCTCGGAGACGTACGTGCTCTCCAGGCCGACCCGCTCCTCGTCGGCGAGCAGCACCCGCTCCATGTGCCAGACGGGCTCGCCGCGCGCGGCGCCGACCTCGGGGGCGAGCGCCTCCGGGCACGGGAAACGGTCCAGCGAGATCAGCGAACGCCCGGGGGTGCGGCCCTGCCTGCGGACGCCCTCGGTGTAGCTGGCGAGCGAGAGCGGCTGCTCCAGCTTGGGCCCGGCGACCACGGTGCCGCGCCCCTGGCGGCGCAGCCGCCCCTCCAGCAACAGCTCGCGCAGGGCCTGCCGGACGGTCTCGCGCGACACCTCGTAGCGCACGGCGAGGTCCCGCTCGGTGGGCAGCGCCCCGCCTTCGCCCAACTCGGCGATGAGCGCGGCGACTTTCGCCTTCACGGCGTAGTACTTCGGGATGCGGCCGTGCTCGGGGATGCCGGAGCGGATCGGCGCGCCGGGGTCATCGGGGCTGTTCGGGTTCTCCACCTGGTGATCGTTGCAGATGGGAGTGAACGGGGCGGTGTACGTGGGGTGGCCTGTGGGTGCGGCTGGGTGGGGCCGGGGTGCGCGGGTGGCCTATGCGTGCCGCCGGGCGCGGCGGGGGTACGTGGAGTGGTCTACGGGTGCGGCCGGGCGGGGCGGTGCACGCGGAGCGGCCTACGTGCGCCGCCGGACGCGACGGCCTACGCAGAGCGGCCTGTGCGCGGCGGTGTACGTGGGGTGGCCCATGTGTGCCGCCGGGCGCGGCGGGCGGCCAGCACCAGGGCCGCGCCCGCGCCGAGCAGCACCGCCGCGGCGGGCGCGGTCCGGCGCGCGGACTCGCGGCCGGTGCGGGCCAGTTCGGGGCGGGCCGGACGGGGGGACGCGCCGGGCGGGGTGGGGCGGGCGGGGTCGGCGGGGGCCGGTGGGCGGCTGACGCCCGCCTCGGCGGCGGGGTCGGCGGGGTCGGCGGGGCCGACGGTCAGCGTGTAGTCGCCGGACTCGCCGACCCAGTCGCCGTCGTCGCCGCGCCGCTGGACCACGGCGGCGTTGACGACGATCTCGTCGGACGCGGTGTCGGCGCCGAAGGCGAGACGGACGGGGACGGTGAGCGTACGGCGGGCGGGGACGGCGAAGCCGTCGAAGGGGGCGGGGGCGGTCGCTTCCGGTACGGGGGCCGGGGCGGTCCTTTCCGGTACGGGGGCGGGGGCGGCGGGTGCCGTGGCCGACGGGCGCGGCCCCTCGCCCGGGTCGCCGAAGACTCCCACGCTCTCCGCCCGGTCGGTCCCCTCGAAGGCGACGGGCCGCCACAGCCCCGCCTCCGCGTCGTAGAACTCGGCCCGGACCTGGGCGGGCCGCAGGGCGCGGGTGCGGTCGGTGAGGACGAGGACGGGGTGGATGCCGCCGCAGGGCCGGGCGGTGGTGTTGGTGAGGTCGAGGTTCCAGGTGAGGAAGTCGCCGCCCGCGGTGTAGGCGGTGGGCCCGTCCTGGATACGGGTGACGAGCGGGAAGTCGCGGGCACCGTCCGGCCCGCACTCGGGCGGGGGTGCCGGGGCGGGCGGTAGTGCCACAGTGGGCCGAGGCGTCAGCGCCAGTGGGAGCGCTGGGGCGGGCGGGGACGCCAGGGCCAGCGGGAGCGCTGGGGCGGGCGCGAGCACCAGGGCGCGCAGGGGCGCTGCGGCCAGCGGAGCCGCCACGGCGGGCGGGAGCGCGGCGGCCTGCGGCGGTGCCGCTGCGGGTGCGAGCGCCCGGGCATGCGGCGGCGCCACGGTGAGCGGGAGCGCTACGGCCTGCGGCGGCGCCACGGCGGGCAGGGGCGCCTGGGCCAGCGGGAGCACCACAGTGGGCCGAGGGGCCAGGGTCAGCGGGAGCGCCGGGGCGCGCCAGGGCGCTGCAGCCACCGAAGGCGCGATGGCAGGCGGGAGCGCGGCGGGCTGGGGCGGCGCCGCAGCCGGCGCGGACGCCACGCCCTGCGCGAGCGCCACGCCCTGCGCGAGCGCCAGGGCCTGTGCGGTCGGGGCCGCAGTGGCCGTGGTGAGGGCGGCGAGGGCTAGGGCCTTGCGGAGTCGCATGGGCGGTGCCTTTGCTGCTCGCGGGCGTGCGGGTCGGCCGCGACGCTGCCACGCTCCTCCGGGCCGCCGCCCGACCGACACGGCCGGGCCCCCCGGACGCCGCGCGATCCCGCCCGATCAGCCTATTTTCCGACCGGCTGGGGCGGGAAGCCCGAGGGCTCTGCGCCGAAGACCGGGGCCAAGAGCAGATGCGCCGCGCCCTCCGCCACCGTGTCGGGCGCGTCCGTCACCGCCACCTCCGCCGTCAGGCCCAGCTCGGCCAGCACCTCTCGGGCCCCGCGCGCGAAGGCTCCGGGGGCCGCCAGCACCGCCCGGCCGCCCAGCAGCACCCGGTCCATGTCCAGCAGCCGGACCAGGTTCGCCGCGCCCGTACCCAGCACCCGCGCCGCCCCGTCGAGGTCCCCGCGCGCGAGCGCCGCCAGGCACAGCACCTCCAGGCAGCCGCGCCCCCCGCACTCGCAGCGCGGGCCGTCGAGCTGCACGGTCTGGTGCCCCAGCTCCCCCGCCCCGGTCCGGCCCCCGCGCAGCACCGCCCCGCCCAGGACCAGGCCCGCGCCGAGCCCCGTACCGAGATGCAGGTACGCGAACGAGTCCGGGGCCCCGGGGCGCAGCGCCAGGCCCAGGGCGGCGGCGTTGGTGTCCTTGTCCAGCACCACGGGCATCCCCAGCCGCCGCGCCAGCTCCTCGCGCAGCGGGAAGCCGTCCCACTCCGGGAAACCCGTGACCCTCCCGGGCCGGCCCGCCCGGTGGTCCAGCGGGCCCGGCATCGCCACCCCGGCGCCGAGCAGCCCGGCCGGACGGCCTCCCGGACGGCCTCCCGGGCACCCGGCCAGCAGGGCGGCCACCTCCGCGCGGGCCGCCGCCAGCACCGGTTCCGCGCCCGCGCCCAGGTCCAGGGGGGCGCGGCGGACCGCGACGCGCTCGCCGGCCAGGTCGAGCAGGACGGCGGTGAGCTCGTCGCGGTCGAGGTGCAGGCCGACCGCGTGCCCCGCACCGGGCACGAGCCGCAGCACGGTCGCGGGCTTGCCCCCGGTGGAGGCCCGGCGCCCCGCCTCGGCGGCCAGGCCCGCCGCGCGCAGCCGGGCGGTGATCTTGCTGACGGCCTGCGGGGTCAGCCCGGCCCGCTCCGCCAGCTCCATCCGGCTGATCCCGTCCGGACCCGCCGCCCGGAGCAGGCCGAGCAGCAGGGCGGCGCTGGGGCCGAAGGGGCCTAGCGGGGCGGGCAGGAAGGGCGGGACGGGCGAGCCAAGTGGGACGGGCGGGGCAGGCAGGGCAGGCAGGGCAGGCGGGACGGTGCCCGGATCCGGCGTCGGGCCCGCGCCCGTACTCGTACCGGCGCCCGACCCCACACCCGGACCGGCACCCGGACCGGGACCGTCACCGGCACCGGCATCCGCGCCCGCGCTCCCGCTCACCGTCAGGCCCGCCTCCGCCCCCGCCCCCCTGTCCGTACCGCCGCCCGACCCCACACCCGTACCCCTGTCCGTACTCACCCGTCCATTCTCCCCCTTGCTTGCACTTTCGCAACGGCGTTGCCAAAGTGGCAGCCATGACTGGTACCGCCCCCGCCCCCCTCCGCGTCGGTCTCGTCGGCTACGGCCTCGCCGGGTCCGTCTTCCACGCCCCGCTCGTCGCCTCCTCCCCCGGGCTCGTCCTCGACACGGTCACCACCGGGAGCCCCGAGCGGGCCGCCCAGGCGCGGGCCGGGCACCCGGGGGTCACCGTCGCCGGTTCGCCGGAGGAGCTGTGGGAGCGGGCGGACGAGCTCGATCTGGTCGTCGTCGCCTCCCCCAACAAGACGCACGTCCCGGTCGCCACCGCCGCCCTGGAGGCCGGGCTGCCCGTCGTCGTCGACAAGCCGCTCGCCGGGACCGCCGCCGAGGCCCGCGCGCTCGCCGCGCTCGCCGACGAGCGCGGGCTGCTGCTCTCCGTCTTCCAGAACCGCCGCTGGGACGCCGACTTCCTCACCCTCCGCGCCCTCCTCGCCGACGGCGAGCTCGGCGCGGTCCAGCGCTTCGAGTCCCGTTTCGAGCGCTGGCGCCCGCTCCCCAAGGGCGGCTGGCGCGAGTCCGGCGCCCCGGAGGAGATCGGCGGGCTGCTCTACGACCTCGGCAGCCACGTCGTCGACCAGGCGCTGGTCCTCTTCGGCCCGGTCGTCCGGGTGTACGCCGAGTCCGACGTGCGCCGCCCCGGCGCCGAGGCCGACGACGACACCTTCCTCGCGCTCACCCACGCGAACGGCGTCCGCTCGCACCTCTGGGTCAGCGCCACCACCGCCCAGCTCGGCCCCCGCTTCCGGGTGCTCGGCCAGAGCGCCGGCTACGTGAAGTACGGGCTCGACCCCCAGGAGGCCGCCCTGCGCGAGGGCCTGCGCCCCGAGCCCGGCACCCCCTGGGGCGTCGAGCCGGAGGGCCTGTGGGGGCGGCTCGGCTCGGGCGAGTCCCCGCTGACCGGCGGCGGCACCCCGGTCGAGACCCTGCCCGGCGCCTACCCGGCCTACTACGCGGCCGTCGAGGCCGCCCTGCGCGGCACCGGCCCCAACCCGGTCACCGCGCACGAGGCGGCCGACGCCCTCGCCGTACTGGAGGCCGCCCGGCGCTCCGCCCGCGAGGGCGTGGCGGTGACCCTGTGACCGCCGCCGGGACGGCCGGGAACACCGGGGCCGCCGGGACCGCCGGGGCCGCCAAGGCCACCGCGATCGCCGAGACCCCCGGGACGGCCACCCCCACCGAAATCGCCTGGCTGGAGGCCCAGGAGGCCGCGCTGGTCCTCCCCCGTTTCACGTACGAGGACGCCTGGGCCCTCGGCACGATCCTGGTCGAGCTGGCCCGTGAGCGGCGCGCGCCCGTCGCGATCGACGTCCGGCGCGGCGCCCAGCAGCTGTTCCACTGCGCGCTGCCCGGGTCGAGCGCCGACAACGACGCCTGGATCGACCGCAAGCGGCGGGTCGTGGAGCGGTACGGCGTGAGCTCGTTCCTCGTGGGCGCCCGCTTCCGCGCCAAGGGCACCACCTTCGAGCTGTCCTCGCGGCTCGACCCCGACCGCTACGCCGCGCACGGCGGTTCGTTCCCGCTGGCCGTCGCGGGCGCGGGCGTCGTCGGCTCGGTCACCGTCTCGGGGCTGCCGCAGGCCGAGGACCACGCGCTGGTCGTCCTCGGCCTGGAGCGTCTGCTCAGTGCGTACCGGTCGAGCGGCGGCGCCGCCGGCTGACCCACACGAGCGCGCCGCCGCTGGCGGCGAGCCCGGCGGCGGTCACCCCCATGACGATCTTGCCGGTCGTCGAGCCCGCACCGGTGTCGGGGAGTTCGCCGCCGCCGGTGCTCGAACCGCTGGAGCCGCTGGAGCCGCCGGAACCACTCGTGTGGCCGCCGGAGCCACTCGTCCCGCCGCCGTCCGTGGACCCCCCGTCCGCCGAACCGCCGTCCGTCGAGCCCCCGTCCGTCGAGCCCCCGTCGGTCGAACCGCCGTCCGTGGAGCCGCCGTCCGTGGAGCCGCCGTCACTCGTGCCCCCGTCCGTGCCGTGCGAGTCCGTCGGGCTCGGCGTGGGGGTCGGAGTCGGAGTGGGCGTGGGGGTCGGGGTGGGACCTGCGGCGCAGCTCGGCAGGTCGCCGTTGAACGGGTAGGCGTGCAGCTCCTGCCCGCCGCCGCCGTTCGTCAGCGAGGTGTGGGTGAGCGAACCGCTCGTGTAGAAGCGCCCGTTCATGCCGGGCATGGTCACGGTCGCCACGCTCGCCTGCCGGCCGATCAGCACGCTCCCCTCGAACTGCCCGCTGCCCTCGAAGGCCACCTTCGTCGCGTCGGGGAAGTTCCACAGGAGCCGGTCCTGAAGGGCGTCCGGGACGTCTCCGCTGTACGTGTCGATGGTCCGGTCCGCGCCGTAGACGTTGACGAGGGCGGTCGCGCCGGCCGGGACGCCGGTGAAGCGGAAGCCCTGCGAGCCGCCGCTGTTCGACTGGAGGTCGAAGTCGACGTCGAAGACCTGGAGCATCGACTTCCCGTCGCCGGTGAAGAGCGTCTCGCTGCCGCTGTTGACGGCGGTGCCGGTGGCCGGGCGGTGCTTGCCCTTCACGTACGCGTAGCACTGGCTGGCGTCGGTGAGCTCGTCGCGCAGGTCCACGTACTTGGTGACCGCCGCCGTGTCGTGGACGGCGGTCGGCGAGACCGTGCCGGTGAGCTTCCCCGCGTACCGGACGATCCCGTGGACCGTGGCCTCCTCGGCGAGCAGCCGCTGCCCGGCGGCGATGGTGATGTCGCCGCCGGTCGCCATGAAGTCGGTGCCGTCGTCCGGCGGGACGCGCGAACCGACGCCCGCGACGCCGACGTTGTAGATCTGCGAGACGCCGGCCCGCTTGTTCATGTCGAACTTCCCGAGGACGACCACCTTGCCCTCGGCCTCCGCCGCCGCCTGCCGGACGAGGAAGTCGCCGCCGACGAAGACGTTGACGTTGTTGTCGCGGCCCGCGATGGCCCCGTTGTTGACGTCCGGGTACGGGTTGGGGCAGTTGCCCGGCAGACAGGGGCCGAGGCCGCCCGGGAGCGGGTCGGCGAGGCTCGCGGTGGCGAGGCCGCCGACGAGGGCGGCGGCCCCCGCCACCGCCACGGCCGTTCGCATCAGACGCCGACGATTCGACACATGTGCACTCATATGGGCCAATATGCAGAATTCGGGCGTGGATAGCGACGACCCACGCGCGGGGTGTCGGGGGCGTCGCCCGAACGACTCACCGCACGCGGGTCACGGCCGGCCGCCGCGCCGCCCGCCGCCGGAGGCGGGCCGACGGCTCGCGACCGGCCGCCGCCTCAGGCGCTCTTGAGCTGCTGGCGCTGCCGCCCGAGGCCCTCGATCTCCAGCTCGACGACATCGCCCGCGCGCAGGTACGGCTTGGGCTCCGGCTGCCCCATCGCGACACCGGCGGGGGTGCCGGTGTTGATGATGTCGCCGGGGTACAGCGTCATGAAGCGGCTGACGTACCGGACCACCTCGGCGACCGGGAAGATCTGGTCCGAGGTGTGCCCGTCCTGCTTCAGCTCGCCGTTGACCCACAGCCGCAGGGCGAGGTCCTGCGGGTCCGGCACCTCGTCGGCGGTGACCAGCCAGGGCCCCAGCGGGTTGAAGGTCTCGCAGTTCTTGCCCTTGTCCCAGGTGCCGCCGCGCTCGATCTGGAACTCGCGCTCGGAGACGTCGTGGGCGAGCGCGTACCCGGCGACGTGGGCGAGCGCCTCCTCGTCGGTCTCCAGGTAGCGGGCGGTGCGGCCGATGACGATGGCCAGCTCGACCTCCCAGTCGGTCTTCACCGAGCCGCGCGGCACGAGGACCGTGTCGTCGGGGCCGACGACGGTGTCCGCCGCCTTCAGGAAGACGACGGGCTCCGCCGGGGTCGCGGCGCCGACCTCGGCCGCGTGCCCGTGGTAGTTCAGCCCGATGCACACGACCTTGCCGATCCGGCCGACCGGCGGGCCGATCCGCAGCCCCGTCGCGTCGAGCGGAGGCAGCACGCCCGCCCCGGCGGCGGCCCGTACCCGGTCGAGCGCCGAGGCGTCGCCGAGGAGGCCGCCGTCGATGTCGTCGACCAGCGCGGACAGGTCGCGGAGAGTCCCGTACTCGTCGAGGAGGGCGGGCCGCTCGGCCCCCGCCGGGCCGACACGCAGCAGCTTCATGGTCTTCTCCCTGTGGTCGAGGCGGCCCGGGGGGCGGGCCGTGGTGCACCCCGGCCGATGGAGTGCGGCCATCGGAGGATTGGTCGATCCTCCAATGGAACGGGTCACCCCGCAAGACCCCGTTCACACCCTGGACCCTTACGCGGGAGTAACCAGGGCGCCGGCGGCGGGCATGTCCCGGTAGAGGAACGCCCGCTCGACCGCCGTCCACGTGGTGCTGGTGACGATGTAGAGCGCGGCGGCCAGCGGCACGGCGGCGACCGAGAGCAGGGTCGCGAAGGAGAGCAGCGGCAGATAGCGCCCCATGGCGGCGGCCATGCCCGCGCCGGGCTGGCCCGGGTCCGCCACGACGGGGGCGGGGGCGGCGGCGGACTGGCGCCGGGCCCGCAGGAAGTTGTACGTGGCGACGGTGGCGACGATCGCGAAGATCACCAGATAGACCCGGCCGGCCGGGCCGAAGGCGCCGCCGTGAGCGAGGGCGTCGGCGTAGTGGTCGCCGAGCGGGGCGCCGAGGAGGTCGTGGCCCGCCATCCGCCCGCTGGAGAAGAGGTGGAACATCAGGAAGAAGGCGGGCGCCTGGAGCAGGCTCGGCAGGCAGCCGGCGAGCGGCGAGACCTTCTCCTCGGCGTGCAGCTCCATCACCGCCTTCTGGAGCCGCTCGGGGTTCTTGGCGTGCTTCTTGCGCAGCTCGGCGAGGCGCGGGGCGAGCCGGGTGCGGGCCTTCTGGCCGCGGGCGGCGGCGCGGGACAGCGGGTGGACGGCGAGCCGCACGCACATCGTGAACAGGATGATCGCGGCGGCGGTGGCGCTCAGGCCGAAGAGCGGCTGGAGCAGGTCGGCGAGTCGCTCGACCAGGGAGGCGAAAACGGACATGGGAGCCCTCCGAGGGGTCTCGTCGTGCCGGAAGAGAGAGACGTTTTCGGCAGGACGGAACCGCGAGAGGGGTGCGTGAACGAGAGGGTACGGGCCCCTACGCGGCCGTCGGGAGGGGACGGCCGGGCGCTCGTGGCCTGCGGCGGCCCGAGGCGTCGGGATCGCGCTGCGGCAGGAAGGCGGTCCGCCGGGCGCGGTCGCGCAGGGCGGTGCGGACCCGGGTCGGCGGCACGGGCAGGACCGCGGCGGCGCCGATCAGGGAGCAGACGAGGGCGGTCGCGGCCATGGCGACGGCGGCGGAGAGCCCGGCGCCGGTGGAGCCCTCGGAGAGCAGCAGGTCGGCGAGGGCGAGGAGGAAGAGGAGCGGCGCGAGCAGGCGCGGCGTCAGCCCGTTGCGCATCCCGGCCTCCCGTCCGTCCCTGGCCGCCGACGCTCACGCGTCGTCGGTCACCGGCTCCTGCTCGCCCTCCCGTTATACACGACCGGTCTCACGAGCTTGACTCACGAGCGCTCTCACGAGCGGTCTCCAGTGGTACGAGGAGCCGGCGGGGGGTGAGGAGGGCGCGGCCGACCGGGTCGGCGGGGTCCGGGTCGAGGCCGGCGCCGGGCCGCATCTCGATGTCGGCGGGGTGGACGGGGATCCGGCAGGCGGGGCACTCGCCGTGCGGGCCGAGCTCGGTGCCGCAGTCGAGGTGGTGGAAGTGGCGCATGGGCGCGGTGCCGGTCAGCTCCTCGCGCCCCCACAGCCCGAGCGAGCGCAGGACGGGCCAGAGGGCGATGCCGCGCGCGGTGAGCACGTACTCGTCGCGCGGCGGCGACTCCTGGTAGCGGCGCCGGTCGAGGACCCCGGCGTCGACGAGGGTCTGGAGGCGGGCGGCGAGGACCGCGCGGGGGGCGCCGAGGTGGTCGAGGAAGTCCTTGTAGCGGCGCACGCCGTAGAAGGCGTCGCGCACGACGAGGAGGGTCCAGCGCTCGCCGACGATCTCGAGGGCGCGGGCGATGGAGCACTGCTGGGTCGCGTAGTCCTTGCCGAGGGCCATGGGAACGAGTGTAGAGGAACGGGTTCAATGAATGAACCTTCACTGGTACGGTACGAGGACGCTCAAGGTTCAATGAACGAACCGACGGAAGCCGAGGTCCTGCCATGCCCCACTCCGCCGCACAGCCCCCCACCGGGCGGACCGCCGCCGGGAGCCTCGCCGCCGGGAGGGCTGCAGGGAGCGTCGCCAAGGCCGCCGCCGAGGCCGGGGACGGTGACGGCGTCCGGGCCGAGGCAACTGCGGCCCCCCACACCCCCCGGCACGGACGCGCCACCCTCGCCGTCACCAGCGCCGCCACCGCGCTGACGCTGATGAACTACACGGCCCCGATGCTCACCCTCCCCGGCACCGCCCGCGCCTTCGGCACCCCCGCCGCCCTCCAGGCGTGGCTCCTCAACGGCACCCCGCTCGGCCTCGCCGTCCTCCTCCTGGTCGCCGGCAGCCTCGCCGACACCCACGGGCGGCGCCGGGTCTTCCTGCTCGGCACCCTCGGCCTCGGCCTCACCACCGCGCTCGGCGGCTTCGCGGCCTCCACCCTCACCTTCACCCTCGCGCGCGTCGCCCAGGGCGCGGCGAGCGCCGCCGTGCTCGCGGCCAGCCTCGGCCTGCTGGCCCACGCGTACCCGACGGGCGCGGAGCGGATCCGGGCCACCGCCGTCTGGGGCGCCTTCGTCAGCGCGGGCATCGCGCTCGGGCCCCTGCTCGCGGGCGCGCTCAGCACGGTCGCCGACTGGCGCTGGACGTACGTCACGCTGGGCGCCGCGACCCTCCTCGTGGCCGCGCTCGGCACCCGTACCCTCGTGGAGTCCCGCGCCCCGCGCGCCGGCCGGACGGACCTGGCCGGGGCGCTCGCGCTGGGCCTGGCGCTGGCGGCGCTGCTCACCGCGCTGACCCTGGGCCGGGACGGCTGGCTGCGCCCGGCGGTGGGTCTGCTGGCGCTGGCGGCGGTGGCTTTGACGGCGCTGTTCGTGCGGGTCGAGCGGCGGGCGGCGGCCCCGATGATCGACCTGGCGCTGTTCCGCACCCCGGCGTTCCGGGCGGCGACGGCGGGGGCGCTGTTCACGGGGCTCGCGGTGATCGGCTTCTTCAGCGTGCTGCCCGCGCTGCTCCAGCGGGGCGCGGGGATGGCGCCGCTGGCGACGGCGTGGCTGTTCCTGCTCTGGTCGGGCACGGCGTTCGTGGTGGCGCTCCAGTCCCGCAGGCTGGCCGGGCGGCTCTCCGCCACGCACCAGCTCGCGCTGGGCTTCGCGCTGTCGACGGCGGGGGTGCTCGCCCTGTACGGCGCCCTGGAGGGCGCGGGCTGGCCCCGGCTGCTGCCGGGCCTGGTGGTGGCGGGCGCGGGCAGCGGCCTGCTGAACGCGGCCCTGCCCCGGCTCGCGGTGGACTCGGTGCCCCGGGAGCGGGTGGCGATGGGCTCGGGCGCCAACAACACGGCCCGCTACATCGGCTCCTCGGCCGGTGTGGCCCTCGCCCTGGCCCTGTCGACGGCGGGCCCGGACGCGGCCCTGCTGACGTCGGCGGCGCTGGGGCTGGCGGGGGCGGCGGTGACGCTGGCGACGGGACGGGGCTGAGACACCCCTCGCTTCAGCGCGGCAGCCGGGCGTCGGTGAACTCCTCGCGGGCGAGGACGTCGGCGTCCGGCCGGGGGTCGTCGCCGGCCGCAGGCCCGTACCGGCTGACGAGGACGGCGACGGCGAGGTTGACGAGGAGGGCGAGCAGCCCGGCGTTGAGGCCCCAGAGGGGGTCGTTCCCGGTGAAGACCAGGCAGCAGACGAGCACGACCCCGACGACGAGCCCGCAGATCCCGCCGTAGAGCGTCATCCGCCGCCACACCAGCCCCAGCAGGAGCAGCGGCAGGAGCTGCGCCATCCCCTCGTACGAGATGAGGGAGAGCCGGACGAGGGTGGTGGGCGCGGTGTACGTCATGACGAGCGCGAGCACTCCGGCGACGACCACGACGAGCTGCGCGAGCCCCTTCTCGCGGTGGCGCAGCCGGGGCGCGAGGGAGAGCACGCTGCGCCCCCACATGGTGCCGATGACCAGCATGAAGACGGCCATCGGGACGATGGAGGAGAGCGCGGCGGCGACGCCGACGAGGCCGACGGCCCAGGGCGGCAGGGAGTCGGTGACGAGCTCGAAGAGGGCGAGGTTGGAGCCGGCGCCGGTGAGGCCGGGGACGACGAAGAGGGCGGCCATGCCGAGCAGCATGGGGACGAAGAGCAGCACGTTGTAGGCGGGCAGCCAGACGGCGTTGCGGCGCAGGGTGTCGGCGTCGCGGGCGCCGAGGTAGCCGGCGACGGTGGTGGGGAAGATGACGACGGTGAGGGAGTTGAGCAGGGTGGTGGAGGCGAACCAGCCCACCCCGTACCCGCTGGCCTCGCCGCCGTGCCCGGGCAGCGCGAGCCACTCGCGCTTCTCGTCGACGAGGCGGCCGAGGAACTCCCCGTAGCCGTCGAAGTAGTGCAGCGGCACGTACACGGCGAGGAAGCCGAGGGTGAGGATGACGAGGGCGTCCTTGAGGACGGAGACCCAGGCGCTGCCGCGCAGCCCGCTGACGACGACGAAGCCGGTGGTGACGGCGAAGGCGA
Organism: Streptomyces sp. NPDC048659; assembly: GCF_040650575.1. NCBI lineage: Bacteria > Bacillati > Actinomycetota > Actinomycetes > Kitasatosporales > Streptomycetaceae > Streptomyces > Streptomyces sp. NPDC048659. The sequence continues at coordinate 71,687 of NZ_JBEZHM010000031.1, forward strand.
GGAAGTAGGCGAGGTCGAGCCCGATCCGGCCGTACGAGACGGTGGAGAGCACGACGCCCATGCCGGTGATCTGGAGCTGGATGTACGGGAGCAGGAAGACGGTCGCGAGGACGGCGACGAGCGCGCCGACCCAGGGCCGCCGGTAGCGGTGGGCGGCCATGTCGCTGACGGAGACGAGCCCGTGCTTGCGGGCGTAGCCCCAGAGCATGGGCCCGACGACGTAGCCGAGGGCGTAGCCGCAGGACATGTAGGCGACGACGTACAGCACGGGGGCCCCGTAGTTGTACCCCCATCCCGCGGCCCCGAGATAGCTGAAGCTGGTGTACCCCTCCCCCGCCATCAGCACCCAGATGAACACGGGCCCCAGCGACCGCCCGCCGACCGACCAGTCGGCGAGCCCGCCGCTCTCCTGCCGGCGGACGGCGAGCAGCCCGAGGAGCACGGTGAGGACGAGGAACCCGCCGACGATCCAGAGCGCCGCGCTCACTTCGTCCCTCGCCCGGCCCGCCGGTCGCCGCGCCGCGCGAGGGCGACGGAGAAGGGGGTGAGGACGGTGGCCCCGAGCAGCCAGAAGAGCAGGAACGGGACCCGGTTGACGAAGGGCAGGGCGGCGACGAACAGCAGGTACGGGACGAGCAGCCAGAGCAGATGGGGACGACGCTTGATCACGCGGTCGAGCCTAGGCCCTACGGGGTCACCAGCTTCGCCCAGACGATGAGCCGGTAGGTGGAGGTGTACTCGGGGGTGCAGGTGGTGAGGGTGAGGTAGGCGCCGGGCTCGTCGTACCCGTAGGACGGCTTGTAGAGGGAGCGGGGTACGGGCGCGATGACGCCGCGGTCGCGGGGCGAGGTCTGCGGGAGGACCAGGTCCACGCGGTAGGTGAACGTCCCCTGCCGCGTCCGCACCTCGATGGTGTCGCCCTTGCGCAGCCGGTTCACATAGCGGAAGGGCTCGCCGTGGGTGTTGCGGTGCCCGGCGAGCGCGAAGTTCCCGGCGCGCCCGGGCGCGGCGGTGCCGGGGTAGTGCCCGACGTAGCCGCGGTCGAGCACGCCGCGCTTGGCGACGCCTTCGGCGACGGGGGCGGTGAGGCCGATGCGGGGGATGCGGAGGACGGCGTAGGCGGGGGAGGCGGCGGTCTGCGTATCGGGCTCGGTCTGGGCGTCGGGCCGGCCGCCCGGCCGGGCACCGGCCCGGACACCGGACGGGGCATCGGCCCCGGTACCGGCCCCGGTTCCGGACGGGGCATCGGGCCGGTCGTCCCGCTCCCCCCACTCCCGCTCCAGCGCGCTGACCTGGCGGCCGGCCTGGGCGCGGGCCTGCTCGTTGGTCCACCACAGCTGCTGGACGACGAAGAGCACGAGGACGACGCCGCAGGTGACGAAGAGCTCGGCGGCCACCCAGAGCGCGCGGCCGGCGCGGCCGACGCCGCCGCGCCCCGCGCGCCCCTGCACCACCACCGGATTCCGACGCCGCACGGCGGGCACGATAAGCGCTGGGGCGCCAACTCTCCAGGGCCGTACAGCAGTACGGTGGACGGCATGCGCCCCGACATGTCTGCCGATCACACCACCGAAGCCGAGCGCCTGCTCCGCACCGCGGGGCAGTACCCGGAGGACCGCGAACCGCTGCTGCTGCGGGCGGCGGCCCACCTGGAACTGGCGGGCGACCGCGAGCGGGCCACGACGCTGTACGACACCCTCCTCGCCGACGCGCCGGCGCGGCCGCTCCTCATCAGGTCGCTGAAGGCGGCGAACCTGTGGGAGTACGGGCACGAGGCCGAGGCCCGCGCGATCATCGAGGGCGTCCGGGCGGCCCGCCCGGAGGACCCGGCGCCGTGGGAGATCGCGGCGGAGACGCTGGAGGCGCACGACGAGCTGGAGGAGGCGGAGGCGACGTTCACGGAGGCGGCGGCCCTGCTGCTCCCGCCGTCGGCCGAGGACATCTCGTACGCCCTCCAGTCCCTGCTCGCGGCCCGCCACCGCGTCCGCCGCCTGCTGGCGCTGCCGCACGACGCGCACGACACCCTGGCGGACGGCCTCCACACCGGCGACGTCCCCTTGGACGAGCTGCACGACCCGAAGCGGCTGTGGGCGCTGGGCTCCTCGGACCCGGCCGAGCTCCAGGCCGAGATCACCCGCCTCCGCTCGGAGCTGGGCTCGTACCGCACGGCGCTGTCGCGCCCGTTCCCGGTCGCGGTCCTGCACTGGCCGGAGGCGGAACTGGACGAGCTGCTGGCCGCCTACCCGGAGCTGGAGGCGGAGTACCCGACCTACCGGGCGCACCTGACGGACATCGAGGCGTCCCTCCGCGAACTCGCCCAGGCCGGCACCCCGAACCTGGGCATCGTCCCGGCGACGGTCCCGTCCTACGAAGCCTTCGCCGCCTCGGAAGCCTCCACCCCGGCCAACCCGGACCTCCTCCCCCAGTACGCCACCACCCTGGCCGCCCGAGGCCGAGCCGCAGCCTGGCCGCCGCTGCGGGGGGCGGGGTGCTGGTGCGGGAGGGGGGTCAGTTACGGGGAGTGCCATGGGGGCGCGGAGGGGTAGGCGGGGCCACGGCGAGGCACCGCGCACCGCCCCTCGCTGTCGGTGTCGTCCATTAGTGTCTACGGATCAGCAGTGGCGCGCGTATCCCAAGGCGAGACATGACGACCGACTGGCAGTTCGAGGTACCCACCGCCGGCAGCAAGCGGCTGCCTCCGGACGCTCGCTACATGGAGGCCCTCAGCAGTCAGGGCTACGGCTTCGAAGCGGCCATAGCGGATCTGGTGGACAACTCCATCGACGCCGGCGCCAAGGATGTGGTCGTCCATTTCCTCCGGGACGGGGACCGTCTCGTCAGCCTGCTCATAGTCGACGACGGCAAGGGCATGGACGAGGAGGGGCTGGACATCGCGATGACCGTGGGTGGTCGCCGCGATTACGACGCGCAGGCCCTCGGCATGTTCGGCACGGGTCTGAAGTCCGCCTCGCTGAGCCATGCCGGTTCCGTCACCGTCGTCAGCAAGGTGCGAGGAACGCGCGCCGCCGCTCCGGCCGGCCGGAGATGGACGATGGAGCGAGCCGTGACCGGCTACCAGTGCGACATCGTCGCCCCGGAGTACGCCCAACAGCTCATCGACCGCTACTACGACTGCCCGATCGTCTGGCAGGGAACGGTCGTCCGATGGGACGCGGTCAAGAACTTCCCGCAGACGGCGGGCGGCGGTCAGACCGACCGCTACCTGCACCGGACGATCAACAAGCTGGGGCTCCACCTGGGCCTCCACCTGCACCGCTTCCTGGCACGTGACGACTTCAACATCACCATCGCGGTCGAGGACGTCTCCACCGGCGTCGAGTACATGAACTTCGGCGTCCAGCCGCTCGACCCGTTCGCCTACCCCGTCACGGGGCACCCCGACTACGCCCGTGAGTTCGTCGCCACGGTGCCGTCCGTAGGCCCCATCCCGCTGACCGCGCACATCTGGCCCCCGAGGTCGACCGCGGACGAGTTCAAGGCGGTCGGCACGGGCATCGAACGGCAGGGTTTCTATTTCTACCGCCGCGACCGGCTGGTCCAGGCCGGCGGCTGGAACAACTTCCGGCAGCCCGAGCAGCACCTCGCGCTGGCCCGCGTCGCCGTCGACCTCCCGGACGACGCCGTCGCCTCCGAGGTGTTCCGCCTCACCGTGAAGAAGGACGGGGTCGACTCGTCCCCCGAGTTCGTGACCGCGCTGGAGTCCGCGACGGACGGCGACGGGCGCACGTTCGCCGGGTACGTGGCGGACGCCGACGCAACCTACCGCGCCGCGCGGAAGCGGACCGCCACCACCCGCAAGGCCGTGATTCCCGCCGGCAAGGGTTTCGAGAGCTCCCTTCGGGAGGCGATCGAGGACGAGTTGCCCTTGATCCCCGGCGAGGAACCGATCGCCGTCCGCTGGCAGAAGATCGACAACGGCACCTTCTTCGAGATCGACCGCGAGGGCCGGACGATCGTCCTCAACCACCACTACCGTGGCGCGCTCCTCGGCGGCCGACGCGGTGGCCTCAACGACGCCCCCGTGGTCAAGTCGCTCATGTACCTGCTCCTTCACCAGGTCTTCGAGAAGGAGTACAGCGGCAGCCGCGAGAAAGACAACCTGCAGCTCTGGCAGTCCGTGCTGGTGGCAGCCGCCCGAGCCGAGCTGAACCGGGTCGCCGACCATGACTGATTCCGCCGAGGGTCCCTCGCTGCCCTGGTCGACGGTCGAGCACTACCTGGGGGAAGGGCATGCCGCCAGCTATCCCCTCTCCACCGACGCCGCGCGTCCTCTCGTCTCCTACGAAATAGGCCACGGTGGCGGGGACATCGCCCTGTTCGTGGAGCTCGGGCGGAACGACCGGCTCCCCCGCTCCTCGCTGCCCGCCATCCACATCGACCAGGTGTCCGCGAAGGGCCTGCGCATGGCCCGGATCCGGACCACCCAGGTGACGCTGATGCGCGACTTCCACGACCTGCTGCTCGCCGTGGCCGATCGGATCGTCACGAAGAACCGTTCCCTCGACCACGCCTTCACCGAGACCGTGGACGGCTGGAGTTCCCTGCTCAACCGCCCCCGGATGCTGGACGTCCAACGGCGGATCGGGCTGTTGGGCGAGCTGGCGACCCTGGCTCGACTCGCCGATACGCACGGCTGGGAGTCCGCCGTCGCCTCGTGGACCGGTCCGTACGGCGAAGAGCACGACTTCGCCCTCGGGACCTTCGACCTCGAGGTGAAGACCACCGCGACGGAGCGGCGCCGTCACGTCATCCACGGAATCGAACAGCTCCAGGCCGCACCGAACCGCCCGCTGTGGGTAGCGTCACTGCGCCTGACCCGCGGCGGGACCGGAGGACGCACACTCGCCGATGCTGTCCACTCGGTTCGCCGGGCGGTGACGGAGCAGTCCCCCTCCACACTGGGACGACTCGACGCCGCTCTCGATCGATCCGGATGGTCCGCGGACCTGGCAGACGACGAACGCTGGACACCCCGGGACGAGACTCTGGTCCTGGCGGCCGACGCCGTGCCCCGGCTCACCCCGGCGCTGATCACCGCCGCCACTCTGGAGAGGATCTCGGCCGTACGCTACGAGACGGACCTCACCGGGCTCCCTCCCACTCCGGGGGCCCCTGTGGACCTGGCCGGACTCCTCCTTCCGTGACCTTCCGACCCTCCGCTCTTCCGCCCAAGACGTCCCGATCGCCGAGGAACCGCTGATGAACAGTCCCGACACAGCCGCCGGCGTCCGCCTCGACCTCCACGCCCGCGCGCTGGGCGACATGAGCTCCGGCAAGCCGAAGCGACTCGTCCGCGCACTGGAGTACCAGGCCGAGGACCTCGTCCCCGAGGCCATGGAGTACGCCTCCGAGGCGGACTTCCTGTCCGTGCTCCGCGACGCGCGCTCCATCGACCAGTTGGTCGAAGTCTGGCGCAAGCAGTTGACGCGTTGGGACTACAGCGAGAACGTCGGCTGGTCGGTCCACCCGCCCCGTACCGACGAACGGCGCGCCGACGTGTACGCGCTGCTCGGCGTCGGTGACGAGACCCGCAAGCGTCTCGACGTGCTCATCCCCGTCTCGAAGGCAGACGGGGCTGTCGTCATCAGCACGGAGCACACGCCCTGGTACACCCCCCAGTCCCTGCAAGGGCGCCCCTGGTACTGGCCCGCGTACCGCAGGCTGCTGGTGGAGAAGGGGTGGCCCGAGCACGTCGTCGCCGGCCTCGACGAAGCGACGGACCGGGTCGTGGAACGACTCGCCGACCCGACGGCGCCCGAGGCGTACCAGTCCAAGGGCCTCGTCGTCGGCTACGTCCAGTCGGGCAAGACAGCCAACTTCACCGGCGTCATCGCGAAGGCGATCGACGCGGGCTACCGGCTCGTGATCGTCCTGGGCGGAACGCTCAACATGCTGCGCGCCCAGACCCAGCGGCGCCTGGACATGGAACTGGTCGGGCGCGAGAACATCATGCGCGGCGCGAGCGAGTACGAGTCGGACTACGCCGACGACCCCGCCTGGAGCCAGGGCAGGTTCGCCGCCTTCGGCGCGATGCCCTCCACTCTGGGCGCCTTCGACGTCCATCGGATGACCACCCGTGACGACGACTACCGGAGCCTGCTGCAGGGGATCGTCGCCCTCGAGTACGAGAAGCAGGAGCCCGGCCTTCCGCTCTACGACCCTCGCAACCTCCACCGGGCCGCAGCGCGCCTGATGGTGGTGAAGAAGAACAAGCAGGTGCTGACGAAGCTGGTCAAGGACCTGAGGAAGATCAAGACGCCGCTCTCCCAGATCCCGGTCCTGATCGTGGACGACGAGTCCGACGAGGCGTCGGTCAACACGGCCGACCTGGCCAAGCCGAACGCCGAACGCACCGCGATCAACCAGAAGATCTCGGAGCTGTTGCACATGCTGCCGCGCGCCCAGTACGTGGGCTACACGGCGACCCCCTTCGCGAACGTCTTCGTCGACCCGAGCGACACCGAGGACATCTTCCCGAAGGACTTCATCATCTCGTTGCCCCGCCCGGACGAGTACATGGGCGCCCGCGACTTCCACGACCTCGACTCGGATCCGTCGGACGGGGAACAGACGTACGCGAACTCCAACGAGATGGCCCACGTCCGCTCCGTCGTCGTGGAGGACGACGAGGACGACACCTGTCTCCAGCGCGCCATGGACATGTTCGTGCTGGCCGCCGCGATGAAGCTCTACCGCGAGGACAAGGGCGGCCTCGGCGAGCGCTACTTCCAGCACCACACGATGCTCATCCACGAATCCGTCCGGCAGGAAGATCATCGGCAACTGCTCGGTCGGGTCACCGGGCTGTGGTGGAACTCCGGCTACCTCGGTCCCACCGGCCGGGAGCGGCTCCGCACCCTGTTCGACACCGATGTCGCTCCGGTGTCCGCCGTACGCGCGGACGGCCACGCCGTACCGGCGACGTTCGAGGACCTCGCCCCTTACATCGGCCCCGCCTCCATCCGGATCGGCGGCGACGACAAGCCCATCATCGTGGTCAACGGCGACAAGGACCTCGAGACCGGCGAAGCGGACTTCGACAAGCGGTCCATCTGGAAGATCCTCATCGGCGGACAGAAACTGGCCCGAGGTTTCACGGTCGAGGGGCTGACCGTCTCCTACTTCCGGCGGCGGGCAGGCAATGCCTCCACGCTCATGCAGATGGGCCGATGGTTCGGCTTCCGCAAGGGATACCGGGACCTGGTCCGCCTCTACCTGGGGCGCCAGGAGACCATCGGCAAGAAGGAGATCGATCTCTACGAGGGGTTCGAGGCGATCTGCCGGGACGAGGAGGCGTTCCGTGCGGAGCTCGCGCAGTACTCGGTGACGGTCGACGGGCGCCCCCAGATCACCCCGGACAAGATCCCGCCGCTGGTCTCCCAGCACATTCCGTGGCTCAAGCCCACCAGTCCGAGCAAGATGTACAACTCCCGGCTGGTCACCCTCCGCTCCCCCGGCCAGTGGCAGGAACCGACGGCCTACCCGTCCAAGGCACCCGACCTGCGACACAACACGAACCTGTGGACGCCCGTCCTGGATTCGCTGTCCACCGAGCCGACGCAGTTGTCGTACCACCTGGCCGAGAAGGGCGTCACCCACCGTTACGCGGCCTTGACGGGTCGGATCGCGGCGACCTCGCTCCTCGACCTGCTGACGTCGGTGCGCTGGGGGGCTCCGACCCAGTTCGCGCCGCACCTGGACTACCTGCGGGAGATCACCACGAGTTCCCCCGCCCAGGTGGACGACTGGGTCGTCCTCGCACCGCAGCACGCCCAGGCAGGGCAGCGGATCGGACTCGGTGCCGCAGGGCGCACGTACTCCTACTTCGCTCGTGACCGCCGCCGCGACCCGCTGTTCGGCGCCATCAGCGATCTCAAGCACCGTGCGGCGGCGCTGCGCATCGCGGGCAGCCTCGCCGATCCGGGTGACGCCGGCGTGGAGGGGCTGCGCGCCCCTCGCCAGGGCGTGATCGTCCTGTATCCGGTGGTAGAGCCCGAGCACCGTGCGAACCTTGTCGAAGGCGCGCCGCTCGATCCGGGCCGGGTCGTCATGGCCTTCGGCTTCATCGCACCCGCGTCGGCTCGCAGCCGCGACGGCAGCGTGCTGCGATTCACGACCATCGACTCCTCCCAGGAGGGAGTCGCCATCATCGACAGTGCCTCCACGCGGGCCACGGGCTGACGGAGATCGCGATGAACACCGAAGCGCCCCGCCTTCGAAGCCTCGGCGTCTGCGCCGGAGCCGGAGGTCTCGCCCTCGGACTGGAGAAGGCGGGCTTCGACCCCGTGCTCCTCCTCGACAACAGGGCCGTGGCCTGCGAAACGCTGCGCATGAACCGACCCTCTTGGCAGGTCCTCGACGTCGATCTCCTCGACTTCGACCCCGTGGACCACCAGGAGACCTACGACGTGGACCTGCTTGCGGCCGGACTGCCCCGCGTCAAGGCCACCGCCTCGGTGCACCGCACGGACACCGGCAGCGAACTGGAAGTGCTGAGGGCCACGATCATGCTCATGCACGGCGTACGCCCCCGAGCGCTTTTGATCGAGAACGTCCCGGACCTCGTCACCAAGCCGACCTACGATCCGATCCGGGAATTCGTGACCAAGGAGCTCATCCACCTCGGCTACGACATCCGGTGGTTCGTGCTCAACGCGGCGGACCTCGGGGTGCCACAGGATCGGAAGGAGGGAGTCATCGTCGCGCTGAGGGACGGACGGCTCGACGCCTTCGTTCCTCCGGTCGCCTCGGTCACCCGCCACGTGACGGTCGGGGAGGCACTCGGCACGTCCATGGCCGCCCGCGGTTGGCCCGAGGCCGCTGCCTGGGCCTCCCAGGCAAACAGACCCGCTCCGACATTGGTGGGGGGTTCATGGAATCGCGGCGGCGCGGACCTGGGTCCGACCGGTACCAAGCGGGCATGGGCTCGGATGGGCGTGGACGGCGGCACGGTGGCCGACGACGTCCCCGGCCCGGGCTTCGTCTGGGATCCGTCGCTCGGGCGAGGCGGCATGATGCCGCTCACCGTGCGCCAAACCGCGGATCTGCAGGGGTTCCCATCCGGCTGGGCCTTCGCCGGCCGAAAGACCGCACAATACCGACAAGTGGGGCACGCCACCCCACCTCCGGTCGGGCAGGCGCTGGGCGAGGCGATCAAAACAGCCCTTCGGTCCTGAACACGTCGGATCGAACTGCCTCACCTCCGGCCGGCAACGAGCGACGAGCGACAGTCGCAGTGCCGGGGAGGGCGGTCCGGGTAACCTGTAGCGCTGCCGGGGTCTCCCGGCCAACTCTCTACGAACTCACCATCCACCTGGAGAACACGTGCCACGCCCCGAGATTGTGGATCTTTTCGCCGGGCCGGGTGGGCTCGACGTCGCGGCACGTGATCTGGGCTACGAAGTGACGGGGATCGAGTTCGACCAGGACGCCTGTGACACGCGAAGCGCGGCCGGGCTCGTCACGCTGCAGGGAGACGTACGAGACTTCGGCCCGCACAAATTCCCCAATGCCACGGTCCTGGCCGGGGGGCCTCCGTGTCAGACGTTCACCGTGGCCGGCGGCGGGGCCGGCCGCCGCGCGCTGGACGAGGTGATCGAATTCGCCAGGCGGATGGCCCGGGGCGAGGACGTCCGGTCCAAGCTCGCCGTGCTGGAGGACGAGCGGACCGGGCTCGTCCTGGAGCCACTGCGGTGGGCCCTGGAAGCACTGCGTGACGACCGGCCCTATGAGGCGATCGTGCTGGAGCAGGTCCCCGCGGTCCTCCCCGTCTGGAAGGAATACGCGAGGCTCCTGTCCGCGAAGGGCTACTGGGTCGCCGAACCGAAGGTGCTCCACACGGAACAGTTCGGTGTTCCCCAGACCCGGCGCCGCGCCATCCTCGTGGCCCGCCTCAGTGCCGTGGTCGACCTGCCCGCTCCCACCCACCGCTTGTATCGCAAGGGCGTACCGCGCGGTCATGGCGACCCCGCCTTGAAGCCGTGGGTGTCCATGTCCGAGGCCCTCGACCGGTCGGGCTCCTTCGAGGTGATCTCCAACTACGGCACCGGAGGGGACCCGAAGGCCCGCGGTCGACGCTCCTCCGACGAACCGGCGTTCACGGTCACCGGGAAGATCTCTCGCAACCGGGTCGTGGACACACGTACAAAGGAGGAGTCCCGCTTCACCGACGACGAGGCCGGCCTCCTGCAGACCTTCCCGCGCGGCTACCAGTGGTCCGGCCGGGCAATCGCCCAGCAGATCGGCAACGCGATCCCGCCCTTGTTGGGCAAAGCAGTCCTGGGAGCCGCTCTCGGCTCGGCGACCGAGTACGCCGCCGCCTGATCAGCCGGTCACACGAGGTCCGAGGGCTTCACGAGGGTGACGCCGGAGGACCGCGGAGCGGGAACCGACGGTTCTTCCCCCTTGGCCGGCCGTCTCCGCCGTAGAGGGGCCTCCGCACGCAGCTTCTCGAAGAGGGGAAGCAGCGCGTCCACCGCCGCGCGGGCCACCCGACCGTCATGGGGACCCTCCGGGTGGTCCCAGTCCACGGCCTCCTCGACACCTGCCTGAATCCAGTCGTGGAGCTCGTCGGCGTCGGGCGTCGCGTCCGGCGCCAACACGTCGTACATCAGGGTGCTGCCGGCCGCGTTCACGGCGGACGAGAACGCGTTGACATGGTCTCCGGGGCGAGGAACGCCCGCGTCGAGAAGTCCGCCGATGACACGGATCATGGCCTGGGCTGTGGGCCGGTGATCGATGACGTCCAGGCGCATCGTGGTGTTCAGGACGTCCTGGATCCGGCACGCGGTGGCCACGGGCCCGTAGTCGTCGCCGTCACGGAAGAGTTCCGCCGCCCACCAGAGCCGAGAGAACGTCTGGGTGTAGTGCGGGCCGCAGAAACGGGCGGCCGTCGCGATCCCGGGCCCTTCCGCGGTGTCGGCTCCCTTGTGCCGCCAGACCACGTAGTCCGGGGCCACGACCATGGCCAGGTGGTTCCACACCCGGCTGTCGGCGGCCTCGGCACGGCTCATCCGGAGGGTGGCGTGGAGCCGGGGGGCGAGCCAGCCATCGGCTGCGTAACGGTCGTCGGCGAACCGTCGCATGGCCTCGTCCAGAAGCTCACGGACGGGTGCGGTGCGGCGTCGCGCGGCGGTCCGCTCGTCGTACGCGACGCCGGCCTTGGCGAGCGCCACCTGCGGCGGACGTTCCCGGCCCGACTGAATGCCCCGCCCGAGGTACTTGGCGACGGCTGCATCCGGCAGGAGCGCGAGGACCGGCGGGACTCCGGCGGAAGTGGAAGGGGTCATCGGGCTTCGCTCCTGTCGGCACGGTCGACGGCGCGCACTCCGTCGGCCACCTTCCTGGCGAGCCGGCTCCGCTTGCCCGCCGCGTACTGGATGTTCGTCTGCAGTTCGGACCAGCCGAAGCCCTTCGTACGACGTTCCTCGATGTCGTACAGGGCGTCGGTGAGCGGACGCCCGGGAAGCACATCGGGGAGCATCACCCGGAGCACGGCCTCACGCCAGCCGGTCGGCATGACGGGAGTGCCGTCCTCGTCGGCATCCAGGTCCCCGACGGCGGTGTGGAACATGGCGATCCACGCGTCCTGCGCAATCTGGCCGGTGGTGACATCGCGCAGCACCTTCTCGGCAGCACTGCCGCCGCTGCCGTTGAGCAGCTCGATGAAGCCTTCGGTGGATGCGGTGTTGAGGTAGACCGTGGGAATGTCGCCGGCGGTCTCCACGATCCAGGGCGCGTCCTTGTACGGCCGGAGCCACTCCAGGGGCCCCTCCCGGAAATCCTCCTGCACGATCTCGATCTCCCGTTGACGAACCGGGGCGGCACCCTTGAGATCGAGATACCAGTCCTGCTCGGTCGTGCCGATCACCCGTCCCGGGACCCCGTCGACGGTGGCGACGACGGTCAGACCGAGAGCGGCACGGTTGAGGTGACGGTCCCGGTGCAGGTCGATGTCCCCGTTCCAGACACCGTCGGCCGTCCTCCGGAGCACCGTCGTGGTCCGTGCGTTGGTCGCCTTCTCGGTGAGTGCCGCCAGGCAGACCAGGTCGGTCCACGTCCCGCCGGAGATCTCCGCCTCGGGGAGCGCGGCCTGCAACCGGAGGGTGCAGTACTCCCAGTTCTCTCGACCGGCCTGGTGCAGCGCCACGGTCCGCTCGGGCTTCGAGACGTGCGAGAACGGAAGGGAGGACGTCCCGTCGACGCTGATCGACAGAACGTCGAGATCGATGTCGCCGAACAGGGTCGGGTACGGGTAGACGGACTTCACGCCGCTCCTCCACGGGCCTTCTGGACATCGACGACCAGCCGGGCGAGACCGCCCTGAACCGGATGGGTGGCGGGGTCGGTCACACCGGTGAACACGGCGTTCCGCACCCCGGGTTCGACGACGAGATCGCCGTTCTCCACCCGACAGGCTTCGGATGCGGCGAGCACGGCCCATCCCACAGTGGGACGCCCCCCGGACCGCACGTCGAACTTCGCCACGGGCGTCAGCACCCAGGGGTCTTCGGCAGAGGGCAACTTGATGCCGACGGTCACATGCCAGGCACCGTCATCGGAGACCCGAGCCTGAACACTGCGGACGACCGGGAAGCCCTGGACACGCTTCCCTCCGCCGGTACCTCCTCCTCCGTCCAGCTTGAGCAACTCCCTGAGCGCGGCGGGACCACCCGCCCGGACGACCTCTCGGCGGGCGACCAGACCGCGCACGGCCTTGTCGATCTCGGTCCGGAATTCCTTGAGCCGGGTGAGCGCGCCCCTCTCGTAGAGGGTGGTGAGCTCTTCCGTACGGTCCCACCGGTCGTGCTCGGGCGGTTCGGAGGCCCGGAGGAACGACTCGGCGAGCTCGACGTCCTCGCCCTCCCGGCCGGTGGCGAAGCCCGCGAGCAGCACGGCCTGGAAGGGGGCCGTCCCGAGGGGGAGTTCACGGGGCCGCTGCTCCGTGATGGTCATCCGGTTGCCGCGCATGCATACGACCCGGCTGTGGCGCTCGTCGTGGTCACCGGCCGAAGTGAGGAGCAGGATCGCCCGGTGTTCACGGCCCTTGCCCCGGGCGCGGCCCTTGAGCGGGGACACGACGAGCGGCACCTCGACCATGGCGACCTGGTCGGCGGCCGTCAGCTCCTGGACGGTCTCACCGTCCAGATACGCCTGGAAGGCCCGCCCGAGCGCGGGATGGTGGGCGTGCGGCTCGACCCTTTCCTCGGGAATCAGGACATGGCCGTTCCGGAACGTGGTGACGCTTGCCTCCATGAGCGCGCCGGCCGACTTGCCTCCGATCATGGAGGCCCAGAATCCCTCGGCGAGCGATCGGACGATCTTGTCGTGCATCTCCTGCAGCGTCTCGGCGTCGCCTGACGCGTCATGCGCGCCGACGATCAGGAAGGAGGTACCGGCGGCCGTGCTCCGGCGGTCCAGATGCAGCGCGCGGGTCTCCTCCTCGTCCGCCCACCAGGATCGGGAGACCCCCTTGTGGTCGGGATCGGATTCCGCCTCCCCGAACCAGGCGGGACCGGCGTAGGCGTCGCCGTCGAGTTCGTGCCAGGGCAGATCGAGGCGCCCGACCACGCGACGCTCGACGCGGCCCTCGTGCGGCTCCGAGAGCGTGGAGTTGACCAGGACGAGTCCCAGCCGGCTCGTGGCCCAGAGAGTGGCCTTGCCCAGGCCGTACGAGCCGCCCGCACGACCGCCCGCCTGCTTGTGACTGTCGAGTTGGCGACGCACAACGGCGGCGTACCGGCCGTCCTCGTACTCCGGCCCGGTCAGTCCGGCGGCGTTGTAGTCGTCGACCCGGAGCAACAGGAGGGAACGCTGCTCGTCCAGGTCGTCGAGTGCCGCCTGGAGGCTGCGCGAGACCTTCTGCCCCCCACCGGCCGCCGCCGCGTAGTGCGGCCTCAGGTCATCCCACCGCAGAGCGTCGAGAAATGCGTCGAGATGCTCACCGGTGAGCTCGTGCAGGACGTAGCGGACACGGACCGGCGCCGTGGGGTCCAGGCGCTCGTCGAGCGAGTTCTGGGTCGCCTCGCGCGCGAGGACGGAGAGATCGGCGTCGAAGGCGAAGGCCGCCGCGTTGCCGTACTCCCGACCGCCGTCGAGATGGGCGCGTCGGTGGTGCCACTGCCGGGGCAGGGCGGACACGATGTCCGTGGTGCGGTTGTAGACGGAGGCGGGATCCACGTCGAAGACGGCTGCGATCGCCCGCTTGGTCTCCTCACGAGGCTCCGCACGCCCGTTGATCCAGGCCGAGACCGCGGCCCGGGTCAGCCCGAGCCGCTGCGCGAGATCGACCTGCCGCATGTCCGCCCGCGCGAGCTGGCGCTCCAGCCAGGCCCCGAAGTCTTCGCCCTGTGTGTCCGTCATGCGTGTCCCACCCCTGGGAGGTCGCTTCTCACTACGCGAGTCGACACGTGGGCAACAGCGCTCCCTCCGTGTCCGGCGACCAGGCTAACACCGGATATTTGACAGAACGACATGCGTCAAAAACCGGTAAGCGGCGCTACTTGGCGTGCCTGCCGTCTGCCACACCGAGCGTCACGCGCCGCTCCGTGACGATGGCCGCCACCCTCTCGGCTGCCTCGCCGGCGCTTTCGTGTTCCCAGACGCGGAGCGACATCCAACCCGCCTTGGCCAGGCGGGCGTCGGTGTCCGCGTCCCGAGCACGGTTCTTCTGGATCTTGTCTCGCCAGAACTCCGCGTTCCGTTTCGGCCAAGTCGCGTGTTCCGGACAGCCATGCCAGAAGCAGCCGTCGACGAACACGGCGACCTTGGCCGGGCCGAAGACGATGTCCGCTTCGCGCCGCACGCCCTTCAGCGGGCGCCGGTGAATCCGATAGCGAAGCCCTGCCGCGTGCAGGAAGCGGCGGAGCGCCACCTCCACACCGGTGTTCCGGCTGCGCTGCCTGCTCATCCGGGAGCTCGTCGGCGGAGTCGTCTCCAGGGACTTCATGTCTGCCATTCTCGCTCTCCGCTCGCACCCGGGGCGCACCATGGGCGCGAAAGGTGGTGCCATACGCTCGAGGAACGACGTTCTCGACGAGAAAGGGCCCCCGCCATGCCCCGTATCCCCTCCCCCGCCATAGCCGCCGCCGGGCTCGTCGGTGGGTACGCCGTCGCGCGGTGGACCAAGAAGCGGCCGCTCGGTGGGGCCGTGCTCGCCGTTGCCGGTGGGGTGGCGGCCCGGGAGTGGTGGCGGGTCGGCGGGGCGCCGGTCGGGGTGGGGCTGACGGTCGGGTATGTCGGGGCCTTCGCCGGGTCGCACCCGCTCGCCAAGAAGATCGGGGCCTGGCCCGCGGTGTTCACCGTGGCCGCGGGCATGGCCGGCACCGCGTACGCCGTGACGCGCGCCGGCGGATCGTCCCGCGGCTGACAGGCGGGGACCGGGATCGGCCAGCCCGTACGTCGCGCGGCTGACCAGGAGGGCCAGGGATCAGCGGCCCGGCCGCTTGATCCGGCCGGCCCGTTCATCGCACCGCCGACCCCGTGGTCCGGCCGGCCCGGTCGTCGCCGCGCGGCCCCGGCCATCCGCCGACGGCCCGCCCCTACCCCCCCGCCGCCCGGCTGACCGTATAGATCAGCAGCCCCGCCAAGGCGCCCACCACCGTGCCGTTGATGCGGATGAACTGGAGGTCGCGGCCGATGTTCGCCTCGATCTTCTTCGAGGTCTGGGTGGCGTCCCAGCCCGCCACCGTGTCCGTGATCAGGGACGTGATCTCGGTGCGGTAGGTCGTGACCACGTACGCCGCCGCGTCCTCCGCCCAGCCCTCCACCTTCGTCTGGAGGCGCTCGTCCGAGGACAGGCGCTGGCCGAGCGAGATCAGGGAGGAGCGGGCGCGCAGGCGGAGCTGGCTCCGGTCGTCCTCCGCCGCGGCCAGGATCAGCGCGCGCACCGAGGACCACGCCGAGGCGATGAGGTCCTGGACCTCGGGCCGCGAGACCAGGTCCGACTTCAGGCGCTCGACGCGGGCCCGCGTGTCGGTGTCCGACTGGAGGTCGGCGGCGAAGTCCGTCAGGAAGCGGTCGATCGCCCCGCGCGCCGGATGCGACGGCATGTCCCGCATCTCCGTCACGAAGCGGAGCAGCTCCTTGTAGACCCGCTCCCCGATGCGCCGGTCCACGAAGCGCGGCGTCCAGCCCGGCGCCCCGCCCTGCACCGCGTCCATCACCGAGTCCCCGTGCGTCACCAGCCAGTCGTGCGCCCGGGTGCAGACCAGGTCCACCGCCCGGTGGTGCGAGCCGTCCGCGACCATCCGCTCCAGGGTCTTGCCCAGCCCCGGGGCGATCTCCGCCGATTCCGCCCGCCGGGTGATCGCCTCCCCCACGACCGCCTGCACGTCCGAGTCGCGCAGCACCGTGAGGGCGCCGCGCAGCGCCGCCGCCAGCTCCGAGGTGACCCGGTCCGCGTGCGCCGGGTCCGCCAGCCACAGCCCGAGGCGGCGCGCGATGCCGAAGCCGCGCAGCCTGCCCCGTACGACGTCGGCGGAGAGGAAGTTCTCGCCCACGAAGGTGCCGAGCGACTCGCCCAGCTGGTCCTTCTTGGTCGGGATGATCGCCGTGTGCGGGATGGGGAGGCCCAGGGGGCGGCGGAACAGCGCTGTCACCGCGAACCAGTCCGCCAGCGCGCCCACCATGCCCGCCTCGGCCGCCGCGGCCACATAGCCCGCCCACGCGCCGGCGCCCTCGTTCTTCGCCCACGTGGCCAGGCCGAAGACCACCGCCACGAACGCGAGCAGGCCCGTCGCCAGCAGCTTCATCCGCCGGACGCCCTTGCTCTTCTCCTCGTCCGCCGCCGTGTACGTGAAGCTCACCATCACCTCACCTCCCTTTCTCCCTATCTCAGTGACTCCCGGGCGGCATCCGGAGTTCCCCCGGATCCGGCGGTTCCGGCCGTTCCCCCGGTTCCGGCGGTTCCGGTGGTTCCGGACGTTCCCGCAGTTCCGGCGGCCGTTCCCTCGTGCCCGCCTCCGTACATCTTCGCGATCACCGCCTCGATGTCCGGCTCCCGCACCGACAGGTCCACCAGCGGGTGCGCCGCCGCCACCGCCGCCACCACCGGCGCCGCGGACGACTCCGCCGGGATCGCCAGCCACTGCCGCGGCCCCTCCGCCCGTACGAAACGGGCGCCCGGCACCTCGATCGGCGCCTCCTCCCGCGCCAGGTCCACCACCAGCAGCCGCTCGCTGCCGCCCGCGCGGTGCAGTCCGGCGAGCTCCCCGTCGTACATCAGGCGCCCGTGGTCGATCACCATCACCCGGCGGCAGAGCTGCTCGATGTCGGTCAGGTCGTGGGTGGTGAGCAGCACCGTCGTGCCGCGGCTCGCGTTCAGCTCGCGCAGGAAGCCCCGCACCTTCGCCTTCGACACCACGTCCAGGCCGATCGTCGGCTCGTCCAGGTACAGCACGTCCGGGTCGTGCAGCAGCGCCGCCGCGATGTCGCCGCGCATCCGCTGGCCGAGGGAGAGCTGGCGGACCGGCACGTCGAGCAGGTCGCCGAGGTCGAGGAGCTCGACGCAGCGGGCGAGGTTCTCGGCGTAGCGGGCGTCGGGGATCCGGTACATCCGGTGGACCAGCGTGTACGAGTCGCGCAGCGGCAGGTCCCACCAGAGGGTCGTGCGCTGGCCGAACACCACCCCGATACGGCGGGCCAGCCGGGTGCGCTCGCGCGACGGGTCGATCCCGGCCACCCGCAGCCGGCCGCCGCTGGGGGTGAGGATGCCCGTCAGCATCTTGATCGTGGTCGACTTCCCGGCGCCGTTCGGGCCGATGTAGCCGACCATCTCCCCGCGCGCCACCGTGAACGAGATCCCGTCCACCGCCCTGACCTCCCGCTTCTCCCTGCGGAACGGGCCCGTCCGGCGGCGCACCCTGAAGACTTTCTCCAAGCCCTCCAATTCAATGAAGGGGGCGGGAGTAGGGGTTGGGGTGGGGGCGGAGCCGGGCAGCGGGGGGTCGGTGGGTGGTTCCATTCTGGTCTCCTCAGCTTCCTGTCGATCGGTAGCCGCGCAGCCCCGCCCGCCACGCCAGTCCCGCCGCCCCGCAGCACACCACCGCCACCGCCGGGGACAGGAACGCCGTCCAGCCCGGGATCCCGGCCGGCGGCGTCCGCCCCAGGACGTACAGGGCCGGCAGCCAGTTGACGAAGGCGAGCGGTACGACGAAGACGACGCCCCGCACCAGGTCCTGCGCGAAGATCGTCGGCGGGTACTGGAGCATCGTGTTCCCGCCGTACGTGAACGAGCTGGTCACCTCCGCCGCGTCCTGCAGCCAGAACAGCGTGGACGCCCCCAGCACCATCAGCGCCGCGAAGATCAGCGCGCCGCTCAGCAGCATCACCGGCACCAGCAGCAGCTTCGGCACCGACCACTCCACGCCATCCAGCAGCACCACGCCCCACCCCAGCACCAGCAGCCCCTGCGCCACCCGCCCGAGCCGCCGCAGCGCGAACTTGTCGGCCGCGACCTGCGCGAGGACCGGCGCCGGGCGCAGCAGGAAGGTGTCGAGCGAGCCGTCCCGCACCCGCTTGCCCATCCTCGGCAGCGAGCCCATCACCAGGTCCGCCACGGCGAACGAGGTCCCCGCCGTCCCGTACAGGAACGCCACCTCCTCGAACGAGAAGCCGCCGAGCCCCTTCACCTGGCCGAACATCAGCAGGATCACGACGAAGTCGAAGAAGGTGACGAGGAAGGAGGAGAGGAGGGTCAAGGCGAAGGAGGAGCGGTACGCGAGGGTGGAGCGGATCCACATGCCGGCCACCAGGCGGTACGTGCGCCAGGACTCCGCCGCGCCCGCCGCCAGGCGGTGCGCAAGCCGAGGCCCGGCCGCGCCCGTCACCGGACGGTGCGTACGCCGCTCCGCCCCGCCCGCCGCCGGCCGGGACGTACGCCGGGACTCCGCCACGCCCGTCACCAGGCGGTCCACCCGCCGGCGCTCACCCACCCTGCACCACCACCTTCCGCGTCGCCAGCGCCTGCACCCCGCGTCCCGTCGCCAGCAGGGCCAGCGCCCAGCCGCCCTGGAAGGCGTACGCCCGCAGCAGCCCCCAGCCCTCGTGCCGCCCCAGGTACACGTCGGCCGGCACCTGGAGCATCGACGCCCAGGGCAGTACGCGCGCGAGCTCGCCCAGGGCGCCGGGGAAGACGTTCAGGGGGAGCAGCATCCCGGAGAAGAACAGCCCGCCCAGCCACGCCGCCTGGAGCACGCCCTGGCCGTCCAGCAGCCAGAAGGCGCTCATCGCCGCCAGGTACCAGAGGGCGAAGCTGACGGCCGCGCCGAGCGCCACCGAGGCGAGGAACGCCGGCCAGGTCCACCAGTGGCCCGGCAGCGTCAGGTCGAAGACGAGGGCGCCGAAGACCATGGGGGCGATCCCGCGGCCGAGCAGCTGGTAGGCGGACCGGCCCAGGTTGGCGGCGAACCACCAGGTCTGGAGGTCGGCGGGCCGGTAGAGGTCGACGGCGATGTCGCCGGTCCTGATCCGTTCGACCAGCTCCTCCTCGAAGCCGCCGCCCATCAGCCCGCAGACGGTGATGAGGGCCTGGCCGATCCACACATAGGCGAGGGCGTCGCCCTTGTCGTACCCGCCGAGCGCGGGACGGGCGTCCCAGAGCGCGATGTAGGTGTACGACAGGATGAAGCCGAAGACGGTGTTGGTGAACACCCCCGCCGCCGTGGCCACCCGGTAGGTGGCATGGCGTCTGAAGCCACCGGCGGCCACGGTCGCGTAGAGCCGCAGCATGTCCCTGCTCCCTCCGGCCGGTCGTCCCGCGCAAAGGGCCCGACCTTAGAGGGACTTCCCGTGCCGTCGCGACCGGTTTTCCGGCCACATGGGGGCAGGATGTGGCGTTATGTCCCCTTCTTCCCGCATCCCCGGCGGCGGTACGGACGGCCCCCACCCGGCCGACTCCGCCGCCTGGGCGCCCAGGGATCCGTCCGTCCCCGCACCTCCCCGGCCCCGCCCCCGCTCCCTCCCCCGCCGGGTGCTGCGCGCGCTGCTCGGGCTGTCCGTCCTCGGCGGCCTGCTCCTCGCCGGCGGGCTCGCCGCCGGATACCTCCTGGTGGACATCCCGCCCGCCAACGCCGCCGCCGTCGCCCAGTCCAACCTCTTCCTCTACCGCGACGGCACCCCGATCGCCCGCGCCGGGGAGGTCGACCGGGAGAGCGTGGCGCTCGCGCGGATCCCCGCCGGGGTGCAGGACGCCGTGCTCGCCGCCGAGGACCGCGACTTCCACACCTCCCCCGCCGTGGACCCCCGCGCCATGCTCCGGGCCACCTGGAACACCCTCACCGGCAAGGGCCGCCAGTCCGGCTCGACCATCACCCAGCAGTACGTCAAGAACTACTACCTGGGCCAGGAGCAGACCCTCACCCGCAAGGCGAAGGAGTTCTTCATCGCGCTCAAGCTGGGCCGCGAGAAGAGCAAGGACGAGATCCTCGAGGGGTACCTGAACACCAGCTACTTCGGGCGCAACGCCTACGGGATCCAGGCCGCCGCCCGCGCGTACTACGGCAAGGACGCCAAGGACCTCGGCACCGCCGAGGGCGCGTACCTCGCCTCGCTGCTCAACGCGCCCAACGCGTACGACGTCGCCGCCCACCCCGAGAACCGGCCGCGCGCCCTCGCCCGCTGGCGCTACGTCCTGGACGGCATGGTCACGGAGGGCCGGCTGACCCCCGCCGCCCGCGCCGCCGCCGTCTTCCCCGCCCCGCGCCCGGCCCACGCCTCGGCCGGGCTCTCCGGGCAGCGCGGCTACCTCGTGCAGGCGGTCGGGCAGTACCTGACCGAGCACAACATCGTCGACGAGAAGGCCCTGGCCGCGGGCGGCTTCCGGATCACCACCACCCTCGACCGGTCCCGGCAGGACGCCCTCGTCCGGGCCGTCGACGCGCACGTGACCGCCCGCCTGGACCCGGCCCGCAACCCCGCCGACCGGTATGTACGGGTGGGCGGCGCGGCCGTCGAGCCGGGCAGCGGCCGGGTCGTCGCCCTCTACGGCGGCGTCGACTACACGCGGCAGTACGTCAACAACGCCACCCGCCGCGACTACCAGGTCGGCTCCACGTTCAAGCCCTTCGTCCTCGCCGCCGCGCTCCAGCACGGCGCGTTGACCCAGGAGGGTGAACGGATCACCCCGAACACCTTCTACGACGGCGGCAACCGGCGCCCGGTGCGCGGCTGGAACGGGGCCCCCTACGACCCGGCCAACGAGGACGACACGAACTACGGCGAGATCACCCTGCGCTCCGCCACCGACCACTCGGTCAACGCGGTGTACGCGCAGCTCGCCGTCGACGTCGGCCCCGGCCGGGTCCGCGAGGCGGCGGTCGCGCTCGGGCTGCCCGGCAACACCCCGGACCTCACCGCCTCCCCCTCCATCGCGCTCGGCCCGGCCACGGCGAGCGTCCTGGACCTCGCGCAGGCGTACGCGACGCTCGCCAACCACGGCGCCCGCGGCACGTACACGCTGGTCGAGCGGATCACCCGGGGCGGCGAGGAGCTGGCGCTGCCGGGCACACCGGGTCCGGGCGGGGCGCGGCAGGCGATCGGCCGCGAGGCCGCCGACACGACGACGGCCGTGCTGCGCGGCGTCGTCCGGGACGGCACCGGCACGGCGGCGCTCGCGGCCGGGCGCCCGTCGGCGGGCAAGACGGGCACGGCGGAGGACGACAAGGCGGCCTGGTTCGCGGGCTACACCCCGGAGCTGGCGACGGTGGTCGCGCTGCTGGGCCAGGACCCGGAGTCGGGCCGGCAGGAGCCGCTGTACGGGGCGCTGGGCCTGCCCCGGATCAACGGGGGCGGGGCGCCCGCCGAGATCTGGGGCCAGTTCACCCGCGAGGCGCTCGCGGGGGTCGCGCCGAAGGAGTTCGACCTGCGGCTCCTGGAGGGCGCGGAGGAGCTGCCGGAGGTGCCGCCGGTACCGGACTTCCCGGACCCGGCGCAGGGCCTGGAGGGCCCGGGGGCGCCCGGGCGGGGCCCGGGGGCGCCGAAGGGCGGCGGGCGGGATCGGGAGCGCGGCCGGGAGCGGGCGCCGGAGCCGGACCGCGAGCCCGTACGGGACCGGGACCGCGAGCCCGTACGGGCACCGGCCCGGCCCCGGCCCCAGCCGCCGGCCCCGGAGCGTGCCCCCGTACCGGAAGCGCCGCCGGGGCCGACGACGGGCTCAGGTCCGCCCCGGTGACCCGGTGACCCGGTGACCCGGTGACGTCAGTGACCCGAAGTCGCCTTCAGGCCGACCACGGCCACCAGCAGCAGGCAGACGAAGAAGATCCGGGCGGCGGTCGCCGGCTCGCCGAGCACCAGCATGCCGAACACCGCCGCGCCGGCCGCGCCGATGCCGACCCAGACGCCGTAGGCGGTGCCGATGGGCAGGGTCTTGGCGGCCTGCGAGAGCAGCAGCATCGAGACGACGATGCCCGCGCCGGTGAAGACGCTGGGCCAGAGACGGGTGAAGCCCTCGGTGTACTTCATGCCGATCGACCAGCCGACTTCGAGCAGACCGGCGATGATGAGCAGGACCCAGGCCATGACGACGAACCTCCGCGAGACGGGAACTACAGGAGTGCGTCGTCTTGTCGTGTAGCCCGGTACGGCGCGTCTCGTCGGGTGTCCCCAGCCTAGCAAAGGACAGGCAAAAGCCCTGGTGACACCGGTCACCAGGGCTTCGTACGAGGGGCGCGGCCCTACAGGTACAGGCCGGTGGAGTCGGACTGCCCCTGGAAGCGGTCGGCGGCGACGGCGTGCAGGTCGCGCTCGCGCATGAGGACGTACGCGACACCCCGGACCTCGACCTCGGCGCGGTCCTCGGGGTCGTACAGGACCCGGTCGCCGAGCTCGACGGTGCGGACGTTCTGGCCGACCGCGACGACCTCGGCCCAGGCCAGCCGCCGGCCGACGGCGGCGGTCGCCGGGATGAGGATGCCGCCGCCCGAGCGCCGTTCCCCCTCGGGGGTGTCGGTTCGGACCAGGACCCGGTCGTGGAGCATCCGGATGGGCAGCTTGTCGTGGGTGTTGTCGCTCACGACTCGAACCTACCTGGCCGGGCGTGTCGCCCGTACCCGGGACGGGGTGCCCGGGCGGATCCCTTGCTCAGTCCTTGCCCTTGCGGGCGGAGGCGGCGATCAGGCCGACGACCGCGACGGCCACCAGCGCGACCGGCACGACGCGCTCCAGGCGCGGCGCGCCGTCCTCGTGGGTGAAGCGGGCCTTCACGTCCGAGACGACGCGGTTGACCGCGACGAAGGCGCGGCCGGCGGTGTGG
This sequence comes from Streptomyces sp. NPDC048659, assembly GCF_040650575.1. NCBI lineage: Bacteria > Bacillati > Actinomycetota > Actinomycetes > Kitasatosporales > Streptomycetaceae > Streptomyces > Streptomyces sp. NPDC048659. Next base: position 94,956 of record NZ_JBEZHM010000031.1, read on the forward strand.
TCGACCGTGGCGGCGACCTTCGCCTTCGCGTCGCCGACGATCGTCTTCGGGTGCACCCGAATGCCGATCTCGTCGAGAGTGACGGCGAGCTGCTCGCGTCGGCGGACGATGTCCGCCTCGATCTGCGCAGGGGTCCTGGCGTCCGACACCGCGCTGCCTCCGTAGTCTGAACCGGCGAGTACCGGCGTGTTCCGGTCGTCGGTGGACAGTCTGTCAGCTTCCGTGCCCGCGGGTCGTCCCCGACCCCCATTAGGCTCTGAACGCGTACGCGAACATTCCCGAGGAGAGCCATGAGCGAGCGACTGCAGCCCGGCGACACCGCCCCCGCCTTCACCCTGCCCGACGCGGACGGCAACGAGGTCTCCCTCGCGGACCACAAGGGCCGCAAGGTCATCGTCTACTTCTACCCGGCCGCCCTGACCCCCGGCTGCACCAAGCAGGCGTGCGACTTCACGGACAACCTGGAGCTGCTGGCGGGCGCGGGCTACGACGTGATCGGCGTGTCCCCGGACAAGCCGGAGAAGCTGGCGAAGTTCCGCGAGAAGGAGCACCTGAAGGTCACGCTGGTCGGCGACCCGGAGAAGAAGGTCCTGGAGGAGTACGGCGCCTTCGGCGAGAAGAAGCTGTACGGCAAGGTGGTGACGGGCGTGATCCGGTCCACGATCGTGGTGGACGAGGAGGGCAAGGTCGAGCGCGCCTTCTACAACGTGAAGGCGACCGGCCACGTAGCCAAGATCATCAAGGACCTGGGGATCTGACCCCGTCCGGTCCGCACGACGGCCCGCACTCCCTGGACGGGGGTGCGGGCCGTTCCGCTTCTCGAACGCGACAGATACGCGACCAGTACGCGATATGGCGTAACTGTCCGATATTCGACTCGTTAACCCGTACGAGATCCGCACTGGGGACGGGATGCGATGGAGACGAGTCCGTACACGAAGGAACGGCTGGCCGAGGCTGCGCGAGGGGCGCGGACGCTGACGGAGGCGCTGGAGCGGCTGGGGGTGGATCCGAGGAGCGGCTCGCGACGTTACCTCCACGACCGCATGCGGAAGCTGGGGGTGGACACGTCGCACTTCGAGCGGGAAGGAGTGCGGTGGACGCGTGAGGTCTTGGCGGAGGCTGTGGCGGCGTCCACCAATATGTGCGAGGTGCTGCGGCGGCTGGGGGTGGAGATCGTGGGCGGACAGCACACGCACATCAGCCGACGTATCAAGGCGCACGGGATCGACACCTCGCATTTTCACGCGCCGTCGCGACGAGGCACGCCTTGGCGCCTCCGGACACCCGAAGCCCTGCTTGTCGAGCAGACCGGCCCGCGGGCCCGGCGTACGCCGGGCGACCGTCTCAGGTGGGCGATGACGGAGTCAGGAATCCGGAAGCGGTGCGCGATGTGTGGCACCGAAAGCTGGCGCGGCGGGTCGATCCCGCTGGAGGTCGACCACATGGACGGCGACTGGCGCAACAATCGCATCGAGAACCTGAGGTTCCTCTGCCCGAACTGCCACTCCACGACGGACAGCTATCGGGGCCGCGGGAAGCGGCGGACCGGATGACGACGTCTCACTCTCCCCACCGGCGGCGCCGTGGCGGGCCGCCCCCGCGCCCCACACCGGAAGACCTGCGGCGCGCGACCATGGGAGCGACCTCCATCGCCGGTGTGCTGCGCGCCCTGGGAAGACCCGACAGCGGGCACATGCGCGCCCTGTTCCACCGATGGACAGCCGAGGACGGTCTCACGACGTCCCACTTCCTGGGACAAGGCCACAGACGGGGAAAGCCGGGCGCGATCAAGCCCGCGACGGAGATCCTGGTCCGTCACGACGGCAAGCGCCGGACCAGAACGCACCTGCTCCGTCGAGCGCTCCGCGATATCGGTGTCCCCGAGGTGTGTGCCGAGTGCGGCGTCGGTCCCCGATGGCTCGGAAAGCCGATGCCACTGGAGATCGACCACATCAGTGGAGACTGGAGTGACGACCGTCGCGAGAACCTCCGACTGCTCTGCCCCAACTGCCATGCGCGTACCGACACCTGGTGCCGGGGAGGACGACGGGTAAAGTAAGGGAGCGTGTACGCGCCCGTACGCCAAGGGCTGAGCGGCGATCTTTAGGTGGTCGTGTCTGTCGGTTCGAATCCGACCGGGCGTACCGTACGACGGCCCAGCGGGCAGATCGCCGCTGGGCCGTTCGCATGCCGCCGTCAGCCCAACAGCTCCCGCACCACCGGCACCAGGGCGCGGAACGCCTTGCCCCGGTGGCTGATCGCGTTCTTCTCGGCCGGGGTGAGTTCGGCGCAGGTGACGGTGAGGCCCTCCGGCTGGAGGATCGGGTCGTAGCCGAAGCCGTTGGTGCCCGCGGGGGTGTGGCGGAGGGTGCCCGGCATGCGGCCCTCGACGACGCGTTCGGTGCCGTCCGGCAGGGCGAGGGCGGCGGCGCAGGCGAAGTGGGCCGCGCGGTGCGGGGCGTCGATGTCGGAGAGCTGGGCGAGCAGCAGGTCCAGGTTGGCCTTGTCGTCGCCGTGGCGGCCGGCCCAGCGGGCCGAGAAGATGCCGGGGGCGCCGTTCAGGACGTCGACGCAGAGGCCCGAGTCGTCGGCGACGGCGGGCAGTCCGGTGGCCCGGGCCAGGGCGTGCGCCTTGAGGAGGGCGTTCTCGGCGAAGGTGACGCCGGTCTCCTTGACGTCGGGGATCTCGGGGTACGCGTCCGCGCCGACGAGCTCGTGGTCGAGTCCGGCGTCGGCGAGGATCGCGTGGAGTTCGGTGATCTTGCCCGCGTTGCGGGTGGCGAGGATCAGACGGGTCATGCCCCGATTATCGGGCGGGCGGGACGGTCGCCGCGGCCGGGGCTGCAGACCTTGCCGACCTCGGTGGCCGCGTCGGTGATCGGCTTGATGTCGGGGGTGGCGTCGCCGTTCTTGACCGCCGTGC
>NZ_JBEZHM010000032.1:0-93600 GCF_040650575.1 Streptomyces sp. NPDC048659
GGTGAATCCGCACGTCAAACCGGGGGCAACGCAGTCGACGCAGCGGCACCCGGCAGCGTCACCGCGAGCATCTGCGTCACGGGAGCCCGGTATGGGCCGTCCGGCTCCCGGGCCCTTCCTCGTACGCGGGTCGGTACGGTCAGAACAGGCGCAGCTTGTCGTCCTCGATGCCGCGCAGCGCGTCGTAGTCGAGCACCACGCAGTCGATCCCGCGGTCGTTGGCGAGCACCCGGGCCTGCGGCTTGATCTCCTGCGCCGCGAAGATGCCCTTCACCGGCGCCAGGTGCGGATCGCGGTTGAGCAGCTCCAGGTAGCGGGTCAGCTGCTCGACGCCGTCGATCTCGCCGCGCCGCTTGATCTCGACGGCGACCGTCGCCCCGTCGGAGTCGCGGCACAGGATGTCCACCGGGCCGATCGCCGTCGGGTACTCGCGGCGGATCAGCGTCCAGCCCTCGCCCAGCGTCTCGATCCGGTCGGCGAGCAGCTCCTGGAGGTGGGCCTCCACGCCGTCCTTGATCAGACCGGGGTCGACCCCGAGCTCGTGCGAGGAGTCGTGGAGGATCTCCTCCATCGTGATGATCAGTTTCTCGCCCGCTTTGTTGATCACGGTCCAGACGCCGGCCTCGCCGTCGGCCCCCTCCTTGAGGGTGCACGGCGGGGACATCCAGTTGAGCGGTTTGTACGCGCGGTCGTCCGCGTGGATGGAGACGCTGCCGTCTGCCTTGACCAGGATCAGACGGGGTGCGGAGGGCAGGTGGGCGGTGAGCCGGCCCGCGTAGTCCACGGAGCAGCGGGCAATGACGAGACGCATGGTCGGCAACGCTACAAGACGGACGCCTTCCGGCGCGATTCGGGCCGTAACGCCCGCCCGGCGCCCGCCCAACGGGCGTCACTTATTGGCCGGTTGTGCGCCCAATCTCCTGGTGCGGGCAGACCGGCGCGCTTACCGTGGAAGACGGGAGGTCGCCGCCCGTGCACGCTGCGTGCGCGTCGCCGTCCCCTGTCCCTGCCCGCAAGACCCCGCCCGGCGGGGTCGCGAGAGGAGAACCCATGTCGCTCGACGTCTCACCGGCGCTGTTGGAACAGGCCGAGCGAGGCGAGGTCGACGAAGCAGACTTCGTCGACTGCGTCCGGACCTCCCTGCCCTACGCATGGGAGATGATCAGCTCGCTGGTGGCACAGCTGAAGGTCGACGGCGGAGAGTTCGCCGACAACCAGACGCCGCCGCCGGACGAGCAGGCACGTGGTCAGCTGTTGCGCGCCCTGGCGAGCGACGCCATCCGCGGTGCGCTCCAGCGGCACTTCGGGGTGCGTCTCGCCTTCCAGAACTGCCACCGCGTGGCGGTCTTCCCGCTGGACGCCTCGGTGGACGAGCGGCTCGCCCGCTTCACCTCCATACGGGGCCAGCTGCTCAACCAGTCGCCCGAACTGCGCGACTGCTGACAGGGCCTGGTGCTGCCGCTCCGCGTCGCGGGAGAACGAGGAGACGCCGGAGCGGCAGCACGGTCCCGCCCCCGCCCCACGACGGCCGGACCGGTCCGGTCAGACCAGCAGCGGGAGCACCTCGGCGCCCAGCCGGCGCACGTTCTCCTCGGTGCCGGCGAGCTCGCCCGAGCCCTCGACGAGCAGCGCGAAGCGGGTGATCCCGGTCCGCTCGGCGGTCGCCGCCAGCCGGTCCGCCGCGAGCCTCGGGGTGCCCACCGGGTGCAGCGCGCACAGCAGCTCCGTGTAGGCCACCGGATCGCGCATCGCGCGGTGCCTGCCGTCCACCGTCACATGGGCGTCGAGCCCCTGTTTCAGCCAGCCCGGCATCGCCTTCACCAGCGTCTGAGCCGCGTCCGCCCCCCGGTCCGCGAGCTGCGCCACCCCGGCCGAGACATGGCCCGAGCCGATCCGCGCGATCTCGTCCGGGTCCCGCCCCGCCTCCCGCGCGGCCCGCTCCCAGCAGGCCACCATCTCGGCCTTCTCCTCGTCGCCGCAGTGCATCCCCAGCAGCATCGGCAGCCCCCGCCCGGCGGCCAGCCGGACGCTCGCCGGTGAGGTGCAGGCGACCACCACCTCGGGCGCCGCGGGCCCGCCGATCAGCTCCCCGGGCCCCGGCACGACCGCCACCTCGCGGAAGGCGTGGCGCCCGCCCTCGGCGCCGACCCGGGGCTCGCGCAGCCAGCGCAGCAGCAGGTCGAGCGAGTCCGGGAAGCCCCGCTCGTAGGCCGGCAGGCCCCCGCCGAACACCTCCAGGTCCACCCACGGCCCGCCCCGGCCGACCCCGAGGGTGAACCTGCCCCCGGAGGTCACGTGCAGCAGGGCCGCCTGCTCGCCCAGGGCGACCGGGTGCGCGCTCGGCAGCACGCTGACCGCCGTGCCGACCCGCAGCCGGCGGGTGCGCCCGAGGAGCAGCGCCGCCAGCGTGACGGCCGACGGGCAGACCCCGTACGGCACGAAGTGGTGCTCGGCCAGCCACACGGAGTCGAGCCCCGCCTCCTCGGCCGTCTCTGCGGTCCGCACCGCCCGGTGCAGCGCCTCCTGCTGGCCCTGGCCCGGGAACTGGGCGGCCAGCACGAACGTACCCACGCGCATCGCCTTCTGCCTCCTTGCGGCCGACGCGTTCTCCCCCTCGCGAACTTCCCCTCGTACCGGCAACAACGTCTGACACGTGCCAAAGGCAACGGGCGTTCATGAAGTTCTTGCGATTTTCGGCTGATCCGCCACGGGCGGGTGCGGGGGCGCCCCGTCGCGGCCCGTAGGCTGGAGGGAACCGTCCGTGTCAGTCAGCGTCCAGACCTCCGTGAGGTGTCGAAGTGTCCCCGCGCCACAACCGCGCCCGAGGCGGCGCGCAGCCCGACCCGCAGGGCGATTCCGGCGACCGCTACGGCGGCTCGCAGCGCAGCGAGACCTGGCAGGGCGAGGAGTGGTACGTCCGCCACGTCGCCGGCGCGAGCGCCCCGGGCAAGCGCTACCGCTGCCCCGGCTGCGACCAGGAGATCCCCGGCGGCGCCCCGCACGTGGTGGCCTGGCCCGAGTACGGGGGAGTGGACGACCGCAGGCACTGGCACAAGGCGTGCTGGAACGCGAAGGACCGCCGCACCAGCAGGGTGCAGCGGTCCCGTAACGCGCCGAAGTACTGAGCCGGACCCCCGGGGGCCCGGCCCGGACGTCCCGGCCCGGACGTCCCGGCTCAGACGTCCCGGCTGTTGAGCAGCGCGAAGGCGCCGCCGAAGGCGACGGCCGTGACGGCCGTCATGATCATCAGCGGCTCCCAGCCCGCCGGGCCGTCCTCGCCGAACGGCGCGACCGCGCTGTACAGCGCGATCATCTGCGAGGGGATCGCGTAGGTGTACAGGAACTCCTGCACCGACAACAGCGCCTCGGAGAACATGAACATCGCGGCCACCAGCGGGAGCAGCAGCAGGCCGATCATCACCGTGATCGCGCCCGCCGAGTGCCGGATGAGCGTGCCCACCGCCAGCGACAGCAGCCCCAGCGTGGCGAGGTAGGCGCCCGCCCCGACCGTCGCCCGCACCCACTCGCCCGCCGACGGCGTCGCCGCCGTGTCCACGATGGCGACCTGGGCCGCGCCGACCAGCGCCGCGACCACCGTGGTGACCGTGAAGACCAGCAGGAAGAAGACGATCGCCTTCGCCGCGAGCACCCGCGACCGGCTCGGGCAGGCCGTCAGGGTCGTGCGGATCATGCCGGTGCCGTACTCGGAGGCGATGGTCAGCACGCCGAGCGTGATCACGCAGATCGAGGCCGGCAGCATCCCGAAGAAGCCGAAGCCGAGCGCCGACTCCTCGCCCATCGGGGCCTTGGACGCGGACGCGATGGCCGCGACACCCAGGCCGATGGAGAGCATCAGCAGCACCATGACACCCAGCGTCCACATCGTGGAGCGCACCGAGCGGATCTTGGTCCACTCCGAGGCGAGCGCGTCGCCCAGGTGCGCCTTGCGGACCGGGATCGGGGAGACGTAGGCGTACGGGGTCGTCATCGGGCTTCCTCGGTGTTCGGGCCCTGCTGCGGGTTCTGCGGGGTGGCGTACGGGTTCTGTCCGGGCGGCGGCGGGGCGTACCAGCCCTGCTGCGGCACCTCGGGGACCGCGTACCCCTCCGGCTGCGGCTGCGCGTACGGCGGCTGCCCGTGCGGCGGCTGCGGTGCCTGGAGGTGCGCGAGCCGGTCGTCGGTCGAGCGGTAGTCGACCGCGCCCTGCGTCATGCGCATGTACGCCTCCTCCAATGACGCCTGGTGCGGGGAGAGCTCCCACAGCCGCACGTCCGCGCCGTGCGCCAGGTCGCTGATCCGCGGCAGCGCCAGCCCGGTCACCCGCAGCGCCCCGTCCGGCTCCGGCATCACCTGGCCGCCGGCCTCGGTCAGCACCGTGGTCAGCTTTTCCCGGTGCTGCGGCTCGGTGCCGGGGGTGCGGACCCGGGCGAAGTCGGCCGAGTTCGCCGAGATGAAGTCGGTGACGCTCATGTCCGCGAGGAGCTGCCCGCGGCCGATCACGATCAGGTGGTCGGCGGTCAGCGCCATCTCGCTCATCAGGTGGCTGGAGACGAAGACCGTCCGCCCCTCGGCGGCCAGCTTCTTCATCAGGTTGCGCACCCAGAGGATGCCCTCGGGGTCCAGGCCGTTGACCGGCTCGTCGAAGAGCAGCACCTGCGGGTCGCCGAGGAGCGCCGCCGCGATGCCGAGCCGCTGGCCCATGCCCAGCGAGAAGCCCTTGGAGCGGCGCCTGGCGACGTCCTGGAGCCCGACGACCCCGAGCACCTCGTCCACCCGGCGGGCCGGGATGCCGGCGAGCTGGGCGAGCGACAGCAGGTGGCTGCGGGCGCTGCGCCCGCCGTGCACCGCCTTGGCGTCGAGCAGCGCGCCCACCTGGCGGGGGGCGTTCGGGAGCTGCCGGAAGGGGTGGCCGCCGATCGTCACCTGGCCGGAAGTCGGCGTGTCCAGGCCCAGGATCATGCGCATGGTCGTGGACTTGCCCGAGCCGTTCGGGCCCAGGAAGCCGGTGACATGGCCCGGCCTCACCTGGAAGGAAAGGTTGTACACGGCCGTCTTGGCGCCGTAGCGCTTGGTCAGGCCGACTGCCTCGATCATTCTGCAGCCCCATCGACAGGTCAGGTCGTCGTCGGGGCGTGATGGCCGGCGGCCGGAGCCCCCCGTATGAGTGAGGAGCTTATCCAGCCGTTGACGGTTCCGGCGAAACGGAACCGTTATGCCCTTGATGCCGGAAGTCCCGGGACTCCCGGGACTCCCGGGGCCCGCTCAGGCGTCGCGGCGCTTCAGCACCAGATAGCCGCCGAGCAGCGCGGCCACCACCCAGAGCAGCATGATGCCGAGCCCGCCCCACGGCCCGTACGGCGCCTTGTCCGAGCCCATCGCGTCCGGCACCACCTGCATGATCTTGGAGCCGGCCTGGTCCGGGAAGTAGCGGGCGACCTCCTTCGCCTTCGGCACCGCCGACAGGATCTGGGAGATCAGGAAGAAGAACGGCACCAGGATGCCCAGCGACAGCAGCGAGGAGCGCAGCATCGACGCCACGCCCATCGAGAAGATCGCGATCAGCCCCATGTAGAGCCCGCCGCCCACCACCGCCCGCAGCACGTTGTCCGCGCCCAGGGTGGTGCGGTGGTCGCCGAGCAGCGCCTGGCCGAGGAAGAAGGACAGGAAGCTGGTGGCGAGGCCCACGACCAGCGCCAGCACCCCGGCCACGGCGATCTTCGAGAAGAGGAAGGTGGCCCGCTGCGGCACCGCCGCGAGCGAGGTGCGGATCATGCCCGAGGAGTACTCGGTGCCCACCACCAGCACCCCGAAGACCACCATCGCGAGCTGCCCGAGCACCATCCCGGAGAAGCTGACGAAGGTCGGGTCGAAGGTCGCCCGCTCGGTGGCCGAGAGCTTGTCGAAGGTCGAGCGCGTCAGCGCGCACAGCGCCGCGCTCATCGCCACCGTCACGAGCAGGGCGCTCGCCAGCGTCCAGACCGTCGACGAGACCGTCCGGATCTTGGTCCACTCCGACTGGAGGACCGCCGTCACCGCCGCCATCGCTCAGGACCCCTCGTAGCTGTCGCCCCACTGGGGCCCGTCGACCGGAGCCGGCGGCGGGGGAGCGCCCCGCCCGCCGTGCACGTCCGTCCCGTGCGCGTGGTACTCCACCGCGCCCGCCGTCATCTGCATGAACGCCTCCTCCAGCGAGGCGCGCTGGGAGCTCAGCTCGTGCAGCGTGATCTGGTGCGAGGCGGCCAGCTCGCCGAGCCGCTCCGTCGTCGCCCCGTCGACCTCCAGCGTCCCGCCGCCCGCCTCGACGGCGATGAATCCGTTCGCCTGGAGCAGGTCCCGCAGCCGTTCCTGCTGCGGGGAGCGGAGCCGTACGTAACTCCGGGAATTCTGCTGGATGAAATCCGCCATCGACGTGTCGGCCAGCAGTCTGCCCTGTCCGATCACGATCAGATGATCCGCCGTCAGCGCCATTTCACTCATCAGATGACTCGAAACGAAGATCGTCCGGCCCTCCGCCGCGAGTCTCTTCATCAGATTGCGGATCCAGTGAATTCCCTCGGGGTCCAGACCATTGACGGGTTCGTCGAACATCAGGATCTCGGGATCCCCGAGCAACGCCGAGGCGATACCGAGCCGTTGGCCCATGCCGAGCGAGAAGCCCTTCGACTTCTTCCGCGCCACCGCCGTCAGACCCACCAGATCGAGCACCTCGTCGACCCGCGCGGCCGGAATGCGGTTCGACTGGGCCAGGCACAGCAGGTTGTTGTACGCCGAGCGCCCGCCGTGCATCGCCTTGGCGTCCAGCAGCGCCCCGATGTACTTCAGCGGCTCCTGGAGCTCCCGGTAGTGCCGGCCGTCGATCCGGACCGTGCCGCTCGTCGGGTTGTCCAGGTCCAGCATCATCCGCATGGTCGTCGACTTGCCGGCCCCGTTCGGCCCCAGGAAGCCAGTGACCACCCCGGGCCGCACCCGGAAGCTGAGCCGGTCGACCGCGAGCTTCGACCCGTACCGCTTGGTGAGACCCTCCAGCTCGATCATGCGTACCAAGCTACGGGCACGCGAAACCCCCCGCCACCGGAATGGCAGGGGGTTTTCGTGAACTCCGCGCGGCCCCCCGGGGGCCGCCGCCGACTAGCGGGACTGCTGGGCGGGGACGCCCGCGGTGCGCTCGTCGTCGATCGGGGAACCGGCCGCGGCCACCGCGGCGCCGGTCAGCGTCGCCAGCATCTCGCGGACGTTGGTCAGCTGCGCGTTGATGGAGTCGCGGCGGTTCGTCAGCGCCGCCAGCTCGCGCTCCGATTCGCTGCGGATCCGGTCGGCCTTGGCGTTCGCGTCGGCCACGATGTCCTCGGCCTGGCGCTGCGCGGTCTCCACCGTCTGGCGGGCCCGGCGCTCCGCGTCCGTGCGCAGCTTCTCGGCCTCCAGGCGCAGCTGCTCCGCCCGGTGCTCGATCTCGGCGAGGCGCTTCTCGGCCTTGGCCTGGCGGGCGGCCAGGTCGCGCTCCGACTGCTCGCGGCGCTTGGCCAGGTTGGTCTCGAAGTCCGCGGCGGCCTGGGCGGCCTTGGCGCGGGTCTCCTCGAAGAGGGCGTCCGCCTCCTCGCGCTTCGACTGCGCGTCCTTCTGCGCCTCGGAACGCAGCGAGTTGGCCTCGCCCTGCGCCTTCTCGACGATCCGGACGCCCTCGTCCTCGGCCTTCGACTTGCGCTCGGCCGCGAAGGACTCCGCGTCGTTGCGCACCTGCTGGGCGGCCGACTCGGCGAGCTCGCGGTGCTGCTCGGCGGCGCGACGGGCCTCCTCACGCAGGTCCTTCGCCTCCTCCTCGGCCAGCCGCAGGATCTTCTCGACCCGGGCACCGAGACCGGCGTACGACGGCTCCGCGTCGCTGACCTGGGCCTGGGCGTTCTGCGTTTCGAGGTGCAGTTCCTCGATGCGCTTTTCCAGCGAGGTGATCCGCGACAGGGCGCTGTCACGGTCGGCGACGAGCTTGGTAATGCGGTCGTCCACCTGACCGCGGTCGTAACCACGCCGCACGAGCTCGAAGCCGAAGGGGGAGGATGTGTCGCTCATGAGGTTCCTGTCGAAAGAGACCGGTGAGGTGTTAGAGGGAATCCTAGGGGCCGAAGCGGCGTGTCATCGAGCGTATGCCCGTTTGATCTGGAGAATGTCCAGCCTTTCGGGTGGCTAGCTATCCGAGGACTTGCCACTCGAACGAGTGGATCCCGCGGACGCGCCCGCCTTGACCGACGGGCCGCCGGCGGACTTCGCCCCTCCGCCCGGCGCCTCGAAAGACTCCAACGCTTCGAGGACGTCCTGGACACGGGAGATCTCGGCATTGATGCTCTCGCGGCGCCGGACCAGCACCTCCAGCTCGCGCTTGCCCTCCTCGACGGTCCGCTCCGCCTCGCGCTCCGCGTCCGCCTTGATCTTCTCCGCCTCCGCGACGAGCGACGCCTTCTTCTGCTCGGCCTCCTTGAGGAGCCCCTCCGCCCGCTTCACCGCCGAGATACGCACCTTGCTCGCCTCGGAACTCGCCTCGGAGAGCATCTCCTTGGACGCCTCCTCGGCCTCCGCGCGCTGCTCGGTCGCCGCCTTCACCAGCTTGTCGACGCGCTCGCCGGCCGTCTTCATCTGCTCGGCCGTCTCGCGCCGTGCCCGCTCGTGCAGCTCCTCGATCTCGCCCTCGATCCGGGACCGCAGCTCCTCCGCCCGGTCCCTTATGGCCGTGGCGTCGCTCCGGGCCCCGATCAGCAGCTCGTCCGCGTCCGTACGGGCCTTCTCGACCAGCGAGTTGCCCTCGATGGTCGCCTCGGCGACGATCCGCTCGGCCTCCTTGCGGGCCGCGCCGACCATCGTGTCCGCCTGCGTCTCCGCCTCGGTGGTGGCGCGCAGCGCCTCCTCCTGAGCCTTCGTCATCAACTGGTCGGCCTGCTCGGCCGCGTCGGCGCGCTTCTTCGCGCCGGCCTCGCGGGCCTCGTCCAGCGTCCGGTCGGCCTCGGCGCGCGCCTCGGAGCGCATCTCCTCGGCGGCGGCCTCGGCCTCCGCCCTCGCCCGCTCCGACTCGACGCGGATCCGCTCCGCCTCGGCCGTCGCCTCGCCGATGAGGGTGTCGGCCTGCTCGGCGGCGTCCGCGCGCCGCTTGTCGGCGGCCTGCCGGGCCTCGTCCAGGACCCGCTCGCCGTCCGCGCGGGCCGCGGCGCGCAGCGCCTCCGCCTCCGCCTCGCCGTCCGCCTTGACCTGCTCGGCCTCGGCGCGCAGCCGGGCCGCGTCCTGCTCGGTGCTCTCCAGGAGCTCGGCGGCCTCGGTCGTGATCCGCTCGGACTCCGCCGTCGCCTCGCCGATGAGGGCGTCGGCCTGCTCGGCGGCGTCCGCGCGCCGCTTGTCGGCGGTCTCGCGAGCCTCGTCGAGCACGAGCCGGGCCTCGGTGGTGACGCGCTCGGCCTCGGTGGTGGCCTCGCCGACGAGGGTGTCGGCCTGCTCCGCCGCGTCGGAGCGGCGCTTGTCCGCCGCCTGCCGGGCTTCGTCGAGGACCTGCTCCGCCTCCGTGCCGATCCGCTCGGCCTCGGTGGTGGCCTCGCCGATGAGGGTGTCGGCCTGCTCGGCCGCGTCGGAGCGGCGCTTGTCCGCGGCCTGCCGGGCCTCGTCGAGGACCTGCTCCGCCTCGGCGCCGATCCGCTCGGCCTCCGCGCGGGCCTCGCCGACCACGGTCTCCGACTGGGCGGCGGCCTCCGAACGGATCCGGTTCGCGTCGTCGCGGGCGTCCGCGCGGGTGCGGGCCGCGTCCTGCTCGGCCGAGGCCAGCGAGTCCGTCGCCTCGGTCCGTACCCGCTGGGCGTACTCCGCGGTGTCCGAGCGCAGCTTCTCCGCCTCCGCGAGCGCGTCCGTGACGGTCCGCTCGGCCAGCGCCTTCGCCGCCTCGGACTCCTCCCGCGCCCGCTCCCGGGTGCGGTTCGCGTCCTCGGTGGCCCGCTCCCGCTCCTCGTACGCGTCGGCGCGGACCCGGTCCGCCTCCTCCTGCGCCTCGGTCCGGGTGCGCTCCGCCACGTGCTCGGCGGTGCTGCGCAGGCCCGCGATCTCCTCCTCGGCGGCCTCCCTCAGCCCCGCGACCGAGTCCCGCACCTCCTGGGCGGTCTGCTCGGCGCCGGACACCAGCTCCGTGGCGCGGGTGTCCGCCTCCTCGACCAGCCGGTGCGCCTCGGTCTGCGCCTCCTCCACCCGCTTGCGGGCGGAGGCCAGCAGGTCCTCGCCGCGCTCCCGGGCCACCTCGCGCTCGCGGTCCGCCTCGGCCCGCGCCGAGTCCAAGGTCTCCTCGGCCTCCCGGCGGCGCCGGTTGGCCTCCTCCCGCGCGGCCGACAGGGCCTCCGCGGCCTCCGCGGCGACCCGCTCGGCGGCAGACGCGGCCTCGGCGCGGACCCGGTCGGCGGTCTCCTGCGCCTCGGACCTCAGCCGCTCGGCCTCGGCCCCGGCCTCCTCGCGCAGCGTCGTCGCGGCGGCCTCCGCCTCGCCGCGCACGGCCGTCGCGTCCTGCGACGCCTCCGCGCGCAGCCGCTCGGCCTCCTGCTCGGACTGCGCCCGCAGCGTACGGATCCGCTCGGCGGACTCGCTCCGCTGCCGCTCGGTCTCCTCTGCGGCCTCGCGCCGGATCCGCTCGCCCTCGGCCCGCGCGTCGGTGAGCTCCTCGGCGGCGGCCGACAGCCTGCCCTCCGCCTCGGAGTGCAGCCGGGCCAGCTCGGCGGCGGCGTCGGTCTGGCGCGCCGTGGCGGCCCGCTCGGCCTCCTCGCGCACGGCGACGGCGATCTCCTCCGCCGCCTCCTTGACCGACTCGGCCTGCTCCTCGGCCTCCGCGCGCATCCGCTCGGCCTCGGCGCGGGTGCGCTCCAGCGTCTCCTCGGCCTGGGTGCGCAGGGTCTGCGCCCGCTCCATGGCCTCGGAGCGGACCCGCTCGCTCTCCGCGCCCGCGCTGGTGCGCTGCTCCTCGGCGTCCGTGCGCGCCTTGGTCAGCAGCTCCTCGGCGGTCTTCGCCGCCTCCTCGATCTGGCCGACGGCCTCGCGCCGGGCCTCGCCGCGGATCCGCTCGCCCTCGGCGATCGCCTCGGCCCGCAGCCCCTCGGCCTCGCCGCGCAGCCGGCGCGCCTCCTCCTGGAGCTCGACGGTCTTGGCGCGGTACTCCTTGGTGTCGTCCTTCGCCGAGCCCAGCAGCTCGTCGGCCTGCTCCTCGGCGGTGGACCGCAGCCGGTCCGCCTCGGTCTCGGCCTCGCGCCGGATCCGCTCGGCCTCCTCGGTCGCCTTGCGGGTGGTCTCCTGGGCGTCGGCGGACGCCTTGCTCAGGACCTCCTCGGCGGTCCTGGCGGCCTTGGCGAGCGCGGCGGCGGAGTCCTCGGCGGCGACCGTACGGGCCTTCTCGGCGGCCTCCGAGACCAGCTTCTCGGCCTCGGCGGTGGCCTCCCGCAGCTTCTCCCCGGCCTGGTCCTTGAGGGCCTCGGCCTCCTTGGTGGCCTCGCCGACCAGGCGCGCGATCTCGGCCTTGGCGGTACGGGTGCGCTGCTCGTTGACCGACTCGGCGCCGGCGAGCTGCTTGGCGGCGGAGTCCTTCGCCTCGGACAGCGTCCGCTCGGCCTCCGTACGGGCCTCCCGCAGCCGCTCCTCGGCCTCCTGGACGCGCTGCTCGGCGGCCCGGGACAGCTCGGCGGCCGCGCGGCGGGCCTGGTCCGTCTCGGCGGCGGTGGCGGAGCGGAGCTGCTCGGCGTGGCCGGCGGCCTCCTGGGCCTGGCTGGAGGCGGCGCCCAGCATCCGCTCGGCGTCCTTGCGGGCGCGCAGCAGAATCGCTTCCGCCTCGGCACGGGCCGCCTCGGCCTCGGAACCGATCCGGCGCCGGGTCTCCTCGGCCACCCGGACCGCCTCCGCGCGCGCGGCGGCCAGCGACTGCTCGGCCTCGGCGCGGGACTCCTCCATCAGGCGCCGCGCCTGCGACTCCGTGCGGGCGCGCAGCTGTTCGGCCCAGGCCACGTTCTCGTTGACGTGCGACTCGACGGTCTGGCGGCGCTCGTTGAGCTCCTGGTCGAGCTGCTGGCGGCGGGTGACGGCCTCGGTGTGCAGCTCGGACTGGAGGCGGGCCTGCTGCTCCGCGTGCTCCTGGAGGATCCGCTGGGTCTGGGCGCGCGCCTCGCGCAGCTCGCGCTCGGCGTCCTGGCGCAGCTGCTCGGCCTGGGCCTGCGCGTTGCGCAGCATCTGCTCGGCCTGGTAGCCGATGTCCGCGCTGTCGTACGCGGGCCGGGACGCGATGGTGCGGCGCGCCTCGTGGAGCTTGGCGCGCAACACCTCGACCTGGTAGCCGAGGTCCTCGGCGTGCTGGACGGCCTTCTCCCGCTCGGTCTTCAGCCGGTCCATCTCGGCCTCGAACCGCGAGAGATGGTCCTCTTCAGCTCGCTGGCTCTCCTGGCGTTCGTAGCCCCGCACTGCGCGGTCCCATCCTTCCCCGAGCTCTTCGAGCAGGGGAGACCCCAACCCTGGTCGCAACTCCAGCGGTCACGCCCTCACGGCCGAGGACGGACCCCCGGGGAATCGTGGCAGATCGGACGACCCCGACATCCCGACTTCGGAGCCGTGCGCGCACGGCTCCGACCGGCCCCGGCCCGGAGTCGCCCACTCTACCGGGCCGGGAATCCGGAGGTCAGTGCTCCGCTGAGGAGTGGTCAGCCGGGGACTGCGCCGAGGTGACCAGTTCCGTCAGGACGCCGTGGCAGTCCTTGGGGTGCAGGAAGGTGATCCGGGAGCCCATGGAGCCGATCCGCGGCTCGTCGTAGAGCACCCGGACGCCCTTGCCGCGGATGGCCTCGGCGTCGCCGTCCACGTCCGCGGTGCCGAAGGCGATGTGGTGCACGCCCTCGCCGTTCTTGGCGAGCCACTTGCCGACCGCCGAGTCCTCGCGGGTGGGCTCCAGGAGCTGGAGGTAGGAGGCCCCGCCGTCGGAGGTCTCGTTGATCTTGAGCATGGCCTCGCGGACGCCCTGCTCCTCGTTCACCTCTTCGTGGAAGACCTCGAAGCCGTAGGTGGCCCGGTAGAACGCGACGGTCTCGTCGAGGTTCCGGCAGGCGATTCCGATGTGGTCGATTCGCGTCAGCATCCCCCCAGTGCAGCGCCGACCGGATGGTTACGCAACGTGCGCGCGATCACACCGGCAGGCCGGTGACCGGGTGTGGCAGCGCTCAGTACATTGGCGGTAAACCCTCGTTCACTCCTCATCCCAAGGGGCTGTGCCTCATGTCTGGAACGACCGGTACCACCTCAGTGATCGTCGCGGGCGCCCGCACGCCCATGGGCCGTCTGCTCGGCTCCCTCAAGTCCTTCTCGGGCGCCGACCTGGGCGGTTTCGCGATCAAGGCCGCGCTGGACCGGGCCGGCATCGGCGGCGACCAGGTGCAGTACGTGATCATGGGCCAGGTGCTCCAGGCGGGCGCCGGGCAGATCCCCGCCCGCCAGGCGGCCGTCAAGGCCGGCATCCCGATGAACGTCCCGGCCCTCACCGTCAACAAGGTGTGCCTGTCCGGTCTCGACGCCATCGCGCTCGCCGACCAGCTCATCCGCGCGGGCGAGTTCGACATCGTGGTCGCCGGCGGCCAGGAGTCCATGACCAACGCCCCGCACCTGCTGCCCAAGTCCCGCGAGGGCTACAAGTACGGCGCGATCGAGATGCTCGACGCCATGGCGTACGACGGCCTCACCGACGCCTTCGAGAACATCGCGATGGGCGAGTCCACCGAGAAGCACAACACCCGGCTCGGCATCCCGCGCGAGGTCCAGGACGAGATCGCCGCCCTGTCGCACCAGCGCGCCGCGGCCGCCCGGAAGAACGGCGTCTTCGAGGCCGAGATCACCCCGGTGGAGATCCCGCAGCGCAAGGGCGAGCCGGTCGTCTTCTCGCAGGACGAGGGCATCCGCGCGGAGACCACCGTCGAGTCCCTCGGCAGGCTGCGCCCCGCCTTCGCCAAGGACGGCACCATCACCGCCGGCACCTCCTCGCAGATCTCCGACGGCGCCGCCGCCGTGGTCGTGATGAGCAAGGCCAAGGCGGAGGAGCTGGGCCTGGAGTGGATCGCCGAGATCGGCGCCCACGGCAACGTGGCGGGCCCGGACAACTCGCTCCAGTCGCAGCCGTCCAACGCGATCCTGCACGCCCTGGGCAAGGAGGGCCTGGAGGTCGGCGACCTGGACCTGATCGAGATCAACGAGGCGTTCGCGGCCGTCGCCCACCAGTCAATGAAGGACCTCGGCGTGACCCCTGAAAAGGTGAACGTCAACGGTGGCGCCATCGCGCTCGGCCACCCCATCGGCATGTCCGGCGCCCGCGTGGTGCTGCACCTGGCCCTGGAGCTCAAGCGGCGCGGCGGCGGCGTCGGCGCGGCGGCCCTGTGCGGCGGCGGCGGCCAGGGCGACGCCCTGATCGTGAAGGTCCCCGGCAAGTAATCCGTCACCTCAAGGAGCAGCGCACATGGTGGACGTCCCCGATCTGGTCGCGCAGGCGCGGGAGGGCCGGCCGCGGGCCGTGGCCCGGCTGATCTCGCTCGTGGAGGGGGCGTCCCCGCAGCTCCGCGAGGTCATGGCGGCCCTCGCGCCGCTCACCGGGAACGCGTACGTGGTGGGCCTGACCGGCTCGCCCGGCGTCGGCAAGTCGACCTCGACCTCGGCGCTGGTCAGCGCGTACAGGCGGGCCGGCAAGCGGGTCGGCGTGCTGGCCGTGGACCCGTCCTCGCCGTTCAGCGGCGGCGCGCTGCTGGGCGACCGGGTGCGGATGTCGGAGCACGCCTCCGACCCGGGGGTCTACATCCGCTCCATGGCCACCCGGGGGCACCTGGGCGGCCTGGCCTGGTCCGCCCCGCAGGCGATCCGGGTGCTGGACGCGGCCGGCTGCGAGGTGATCCTGGTGGAGACCGTGGGGGTCGGGCAGTCGGAGGTGGAGATCGCCTCGCAGGCCGACACCTCGGTGGTGCTGCTCGCCCCGGGCATGGGCGACGGCATCCAGGCGGCCAAGGCGGGGATCCTGGAGATCGGCGACGTCTACGTGGTCAACAAGGCCGACCGGGACGGCGCCGACGCCACCGCGCGCGAGCTCAACCACATGCTGGGCCTGGGCGAGGCGCGCGGTCCCGGCGACTGGCGCCCGCCGATCGTCAAGACGGTCGCCGCGCGCGGCGAGGGCATCGACGAGGTGGTCGAGGCGCTGGAGAAGCACCGCGCGTGGATGGAGGAGCACGGGGTGCTGGCCGGGCGGCGCCGGACCCGGGCCGCCCGCGAGGTCGAGACGATCACCATCACGGCGCTGCGGGAGCGGATCGGCGACCTGCGCGGGGACCGGCGGCTGGACGCGCTCGCGGAGCGCATCACGGCCGGCGAGCTCGACCCGTACGCCGCCTCGGACGAGCTGGTGGCGAGCCTGACCGGCCGCTGACCGGCCGCTGACCGGCCGCTGTCGGTACGCGAAGGGGCCCGGCGCCTGGGGGCAGGCGCCGGGCCCCTTCGCGTACCGTGGAGGGCGGGGCTACGGCTTGCCGCGGCGTCCGCGGAGCTGCTCGGCGATCGGCTTGAGCGACTCGTGGAGGTCGGCGAGGGCCGCCGGGCTGAGCTGGTCGATGAAGTGCGTGCGCACGGACTCGACGTGGTGCGGGGCGACCTTGCGCATGGTCTCCATGCCGTGGTCGGTGAGCACCGCGTAGAGCCCGCGCCGGTCGGACTCGCAGTTCTCGCGGCGGACCAGACCGGCGTTCTCCATCCGGGTGATCTGGTGGGAGAGCCTGCTCTTGGACTGGAGCGTGGCCGCGGCCAGGTCGCTCATCCGCAGGCGCCGGTCGGCCGACTCGGAGAGATTCACCAGGATCTCGTAGTCGTTCATGGTCAGGCCGAAGGGCTGGAGGTCCTTCTCCATCTGGTACGTCAGCATCCTGTTGACGTCGAGGTAGGTGCGCCAGGCGCACTGTTCGCCGTCGGTGAGCCAGGGGGTGGCCGTTTCCGTCTCCATATATGGATTCTACCTAAGAAGTTGAAAACTTGACGAAGTGAGAGGGTGTGACTCCGCGCACCCGGGCCGGGCCCCCGAACCCCGGCCGACGGGCGCAGACGTTCGAGGACGTCACACTCCGCAGACTACCGCTCACAGGCCGAAGCGACGCTGGAGGTCGCCGAGCTGTCCGGGAAGGCGCGGTACCTGGCCGAGCGCCCCCTGCCCGGAGCCGTGCGCCCCCTGGCCGCCCGGCACGCCCGGCTGCGCCCCCGGCTCGCCGATCGCGCGCTCCGGCATCATCAGCTCCGTCGACTGGAGCAGCACCGTGCCCGCGCCCACGAACTCGAACTGGTGCTCCTCGCCCGAGGTGCCGCCGAGGCCCGTCAGGGCCCGTACGCCGCCCATCACGCCCGTCATGTAGCCGTGGTCGTAGTGGTGGCAGGGGGAGGGGCAGTCGGCCCAGCCGACCAGCGCCTGCGGGTCGACCCGCAGCGGCGGCTCCATGAAGACCACCGGGCCGTTGGAGGCGGCGACGAACTTGCCGGTCCCGATGAGGGTGACGAAGCCCGGCACGATCGACTGCTTCAGCGCCAGCGTCGGCTGGTACGCGAGCAGATTGCCCGAGCGGATCGTCAGGTTGCCCTCGTCGAGGTCGTACGAGTTCACGTCGAAGGCGCGGTCGGCGAGCAGCATCTTGCCGCTGCCCTCGGCCACCACCCAGTCGCTCGCGTGCAGCGGCGAGTGGAAGGAGGTGCGGACCAGCCGGTCGAGCCGCCCGTGGCCGATGCCGTTGAACTCGATGCGCCCGTAGTAGGCGATCATCTTGCCCTTCTGCAGGAACCACTGGGAGCCCTTGAGCTCCACGCAGAAGGTGTACGCGTTGACGTTGTCGTCCGAGGGCAGCGAGTGCGGGTCGTGGATGACGGGGGTGCTCACAGCTTCTCCTCCGATGCCTGGACGTACACCGCGCCGCTGCCGCTCAGCTCCAGCTGGAACGCCTCGCCGGAGCCGCGGCCGACCATGTCGCGCCAGCCCAGGGCCGTGGAGAGCTTGTTGCGGACGTCGCCGTGGTGGGCG
Source organism: Streptomyces sp. NPDC048659 (assembly GCF_040650575.1). NCBI lineage: Bacteria > Bacillati > Actinomycetota > Actinomycetes > Kitasatosporales > Streptomycetaceae > Streptomyces > Streptomyces sp. NPDC048659. The sequence continues at coordinate 17,066 of NZ_JBEZHM010000032.1, forward strand.
ACGTACGCCTGCGGGTCGACGTGGACGGGGCGGCCGGGGACGAGGGGGAGCTCGACGACCCCGCCGTGGGCCATCACCGCGACCGAGCCGTGGCCCTTCAGGGTCGTGGTGAACAGGCCCTGCCCGCTCACCTGGCCGCGCACCATGCCCATGACCCCGCCCTGGGAGCCGAGGAACATCGTGCCCTGCTCCAGGGTGCCATCGAAGGCGAGCAGCCGGTCGGCCTCGACGTACAGGGTGTCGCCGGCGAGGGCGATCACCTGGATGTGGTGGCCGCCGTGGCCGAACAGCACGGTGCCGCTGCCCTCGACGGTCATCAGCGGGGTCGCCTCGCCGGCCACCCGGCGCCCGATCATCGACATCAGGCCGCCCTGGCCGCCGCCGAGGTTGGGCGTGAAGCTCACCTCCCCGCGGTACGCCAGCATCGCGCCGCGCTGGCTGAACAGGCGCTGCCCCGGGATCACCGTGGCCTCGACCATCTTGGAGTTGATCTCGCGGAAGGGCATCAGACGTCGCCCCCGATGGTGTTGCGCTCGCTGGGCTGGACGTAGACGAGCCCGTCGCCCTCGAAGCGGATCTGGAACGCCTCGCCGCCGCCCTCGCCCATGAGGGTGCGGAAGGTCACACCCGACTGGAAGTGCTGCTGGAGGTTGCCCTGGTGGGCGATGTACGCGCCGGGGTCGACGTTCAGCGGGTACTGCGGGGTCACCCGGAGCACCACCGCCGGGCCGTCGGACATGATCGCCGCCTGGCCGGTGCCCTCCACGGTCGTGGTGAACAGGCCGTTGCCGGTGGCGCCGCCGCGCAGCCCGGTGAAGCTGGTGCCGGTGCGCAGCCCCGTGTCGGTGCAGAGCAGGTTGCTGGACTCGACGAAGAGCTTGTCGCCGTGCAGTTGGACCAGGTTGATCTCGGAGGCGCGGTCGGCGAACCAGCAGGTGCCCTGCCCGCGGACCTCCATCATCTCCATCTGCTCGCCGGTGAGCCGGCGGGTCACCATCCCGCGCAGGCCCTCGCCGCCGCCGGACATCTTCTTGAACGCCATCTGGCCGTCGTAGGCGACCATCGAGCCGTTCTTCGCCTTCACGGTGTCGCCGGTCATGGACACGGCGAGCACTCTGCTGCCTTGGAGTCGGAACGTTGCCACGCTGGTGAAGGTACTGGCCCCCCGCCTAAAGGGACAGCAAAGTCCCCGTGCACAATGGACGGACGCTTGTGCGCCGATTCACAAGATCGCCCGCCGTTCTCACCGAAGGTGACCCACGTGGACATCAAGACCGCCACCGCCCTGCACCGGCTGCGCCTCATCTCCGTGCCGGAGGCCCTGTCGTTCCCCGCGCTGCTGATCTTCGGCTCGCTGCTCAGCCGGATCTCCGACATCGACTTCCTGATGATGCCGCTCGGCGCGCTCCACGGCGTGCTGTTCGTGATCTACGCGCTCTTCCTGCTCGACGTGTGGAACAAGGCGAAGTGGCCGTTCAAGCGGGTGGCCTTCTTCTTCCTGCTCGCGGTGCTGCCCTTCGGCGGGCTGTACGGCGACAAGCAGCTCAAGCGCTACGAGGCCGAGGCCGTCTCGGCGTCCCGCGCGCGTCGCGAGGCGGCGGTGGAGGCGTGATCGTCGCGTTCTCGGTGACCCCGCTGGGCGTGGGGGAGGAGGTCGGCGAGTACGTCGCCGACGCGGTGCGGGTGGTCCGCGAGTCGGGCCTGCCGAACCGCACCGACGCCATGTTCACCTCCGTCGAGGGGGAGTGGGACGAGGTGATGGACGTCGTGAAGCGCGCCGTCGCCGCCGTGGAGGCCCGCGCCCCGCGCGTCTCGGTCGTCCTCAAGGCGGACATCCGCCCCGGCGTCACGGACGGTCTGACCTCGAAGGTCGAGACGGTCGAGCGGCACCTCGGGGCCTGATCCCCGCGTCGCGAGCCCCCGGTCCCCGCCAGGATCGGGGGCTTTTTTCGGCCACCCTTCTTGAGCGCGCGCTCAAAACCGACTACGGTGCCGGTTGAGCGGTCGCTCAAAGCGCGCTCGACCACGGGGGAGGGGCCATGCGGCTCTATGTCGAGACGTGCGCGCGCACCGATCCGGACACGCGGGACGCCACGCGCGTGCCGCCCTTCCCGGCCGTCGCCGGCACCGGTGTCTCCGCGGGGGAGCGCCACCGGGCCGACGGCGGCCGGGTCCCCGTCCCGGAGCGGCCGTGAGCCGCACGCCGCGCAGGCGCCCCAACGCCGCGCGCGGCGGGGACGGGGCGGGTTCCGGACGGGGCGTCAGGGCGGCGGAGCCGCACCGCGCGGGCGGGGGGCCTTCGGGTGCGGCGGGTGGCTGGACGGTGCCTGACTGTCCGGCGCCTGACCGGCCGGCGCCTGGCTGCCCGGCTCTTGACCGGCCGTCGCCTGGCCGCCCGGCCCCCGGCCGGCCGGTGTCCGGCTTTACGCGGGCCGGTCGCCCCGTGCCCGTACGTTCCGGTGAACGGCGGCTCTCCGACGGCGCGTTCGCGACGCGGCGGGCCTCGCTCCGGGAGCGGGCGGAGGCGGCGGAGTGAGCGCGGAGGACACCCGGGAGCGGTTGCTGGACGGGGCGCTGCGGACCCTCGCCGAGCAGGGCATCGCCAAGACCTCGGCGCGCGCCGTCGCCGCCGAGGCGGGGGTCAACCAGGCGCTGATCTTCTACCACTTCGGCTCGGTCGACGACCTCCTCGCCGCCGCCTGCCGCCGGGGCGCCGAGCAGCGGGTGGCCCGGCACCGCGAGCGGCTGCGCGCGGTGGGCAGCCTCACCGAACTCCTGGCCTTCGGGCGGGAGATGCACGTCGAGGAGCGGGCCGCCGGACACGTCGCCGTGCTCGGGCAGCTGCTCGCCGGGGCGCACGCCCACCCTCGGCTCGCGCCCGCGACCGCCGCCGGGCTCGACCTGTGGATCGCCGAGGTCGAGGGCGTGCTGCGGCGGGTGCTGGCCGGCGGCCCGGTCGACGGGCTCGTCGATCCCGCCGGGCTCGCGCGCGCCGTCGCGGCCTCCTTCGTGGGCATCGAGCTGTACGAGGGGGTGGACCCGGACGGGGCCGCCGTCGCCCTCGACGCGCTCGAACAGCTGGGCGGTCTGATGGCCGCGCTGGACGAGCTGGGGCCCGTGGCGCAGAAGGCCGTCCGCTACGCCTTGCGCCGAAAGGCTGACATTCCGTAAAAACCCTCGCTCGGCCGCTTCCAGTCGACACGCCGGTGAAAGTCCCTTTTTGTGGGGCTATCGACCCGTTCGACGACAGCTGGAGGCACCGTGCGGCCGGGAGGCTACGACTACGACACCTACAGCCGACTCGCCGGTCCCCTCACGGAACCGGACCCGGCCGCCTACAGGGTGCAGTACCGAAGTCTGCTCTCGAAGGAGCCGCACCGAATACGAGCCGTCCTGCTCATGGGCCTCGCGCCGCTGCTCTCGGCGCTGCTGCTGGCCTACCTGGTCTGGCCGACCCACTGGACCGTCCGCGAGGGCGACGACCGCTGGCGGGTCCCGTACGACACCGTGATGCTCGTGTCGATCGGGCTCATCTGCTTCTTCATGCTGGTGAACGTCACCTCGATCGCGCACGCGACCCTCGTCGCCCGCGACCCGATACCCGTCCGCGCCGAGCCCGGCACCCGGGTCGCCTTCCTCACCACGTACGTCCCCGGCAAGGAACCGCTCTCCATGGTCCGCGCCACCCTCGAAGGCGCCGTCCGGCTCACCCACGACGGGCCGCTCGACATCTGGCTGCTGGACGAGGGCGACGACACCGCCGCCAAGGCCCTGTGCGCCGAGCTCGGCGTCCGCCACTTCACCCGCGCGGGCGTGCCCGAGTGGAACCGCGCGAAGGGCGTCCACAAGGCCCGCACCAAGCACGGCAACTACAACGCCTGGCTCGCCATGCACGGCGACGGCTACGACTTCTTCGCCTCGGTCGACACCGACCACGTGCCGCTGCCGAACTTCCTGGAGCGGATGCTCGGCTACTTCCGCGACCCCGACGTCGCCTTCGTCGTCGGCCCGCAGGTCTACGGCAACTACACCTCCGCCGTCACCAAGGCGGCCGAGTCGCAGCAGTTCCTCTTCCACGCGCTCATCCAGCGGGCCGGCAACCGCTACCGCGCCCCCATGTTCGTCGGCACCAACAACATCGTGCGGATCACCGCCCTCAAGCAGGTCGGCGGGCTCTACGACTCGATCACCGAGGACATGGCCACCGGCTTCGAGCTGCACCGGCGCCGCAACCCGCGCACCGGCCGCTTCTGGCGCTCCGTCTACACCCCCGACGTCCTCGCGGTCGGCGAGGGCCCCGCCTCCTGGACCGACTTCTTCACCCAGCAGCTCCGCTGGTCCCGGGGCACCTACGAGACCCTGTTCCGGCAGTACTGGAAGGCCCCCTTCCGTACACCGCCCGGGCGCCTGCTGAACTACACGCTGATGCTGGTCTACTACCCGATGACCGCCGTCAACTGGCTCCTCGGCATCCTGAGCTGCGTCCTCTTCCTCTGGATCGGCGCCTCCGGCACCCAGGTCTCCTCCGCCGTCTGGCTGATGATCTACAGCGACGCCGTCGCCCTCCAGATCGGCCTCTACCTCTGGAACCGGCGCCACAACGTCTCGCCCCACGAACCCGAGGGCTCCGGCGGCCTCGCCGGCATGGCGATGTCCGCGCTCTCCGCGCCGATCTACCTCAAGTCCCTCGGCTCCGCCGTGCTGCGCACCCGAGGCCGCTTCGTCGTCACCCCCAAGGGCGGCGAGGCCAGCCCCGACCGGGTGCTCACCTTCCGCATCCACCTGTACTGGGCGGCCGTCCTCATCGCCTCCCTGGTGGCCTCCGTCCACTTCGGGCACACCCACGCCGCCATGCGTACCTGGGCGGCCCTCGCCCTCGCCATCAGCCTCGCCCCGCTCGTCGTCTGGGGCGCCGGCGCCCTGCGCGAGCGCCGCCGGCTGCGGGTCCGCGCCGAGGCCAGGGCCCGGACCAGGGCCCGCGGCCGGGCCGACGCCGCCGAAGGCGTCACGATCGTCGCCGCCCCCGTGCCGCCCGCGCCCACCACCACAGCCGCGCCCACGACGACCGGAGGGAACTGAGCCATGGCCTACCGGCCGTCCAAGCAGTTCAAGAAGACCCTGTTCGGCAGCGGCGCCGTCCTCGTCCTCGCGGCGCTCAACGCCCCCGCCGCCGTCTCCTTCGCCAGCGAGAAGTACCACGCGTACAAGATCGCCCAGCCGGAGTACCGGAAGGAGTTCGGCTCCTGGGAGGTCGTCGACGTCCCCGAGCAGTACCGCGTCAACGCCATCCACGCGGCCCTGCTGCACACCGGCAAGGTGCTGCTGATCGCGGGCTCCGGCAACAACCAGAAGAAGTTCGACGCCGGCACCTTCGAGACCGTCCTGTGGGACCCGGTCAAGAACACCTTCAAGAAGATCCCCACCCCCGAGGACTTCTTCTGCTCCGGGCACACCGCCCTGCCCGACGGGCGCCTGCTCGTCGCCGGCGGCACCGCCCGCTACGAGGTCCTCGACGGCGCGGTCAAGAAGGCCGGCGGCGGGATGCGGGTCAAGAACGAGAGCCCCGACAAGGCCGTCACCCTCAAGAAGGGCACCGTCTTCCGCTCCCCGTCCGGCGTCGAGTACGTCACCAAGACGGACGTCACGGTCCCCAAGGCCAAGCGCGAGTTCGAGATCTCGTACTTCAAGTCCGGCCAGATGAAGCCCTGGAAGACCAAGGTCACCGCCGCCGAGACCCGGGTCTTCGTCGAGGCCGTCAAGGAGGGCCCGCAGGCCCTGACCACCGAGGCCGCCCAGTACGAGGTCGTCGGCCTCAAGGGCGAGGCGGCCGACAACGTCTACGGCCTGGCCCAGCGGCTCACCACCGAGAAGCAGGACTTCCAGGGCATCAAGGCGGCCTACGAGTTCGATCCCAAGGCGGAGCGGTACATCCCGGTCTCCCCGATGAAGGACGCCCGCTGGTACCCCACCCTGGTCACCCTCGACGACGGCAAGGTGCTCGCCGTCTCCGGCCTTAACGACGTGGGCGACGTCGTCCCCGGCGACAACGAGATCTACGACCCGGCGACCAAGAAGTGGTCCAAGGGCCCCTTCCGCTACTTCCCCACCTACCCCTCGCTCTTCCTCACCAAGGGCGGCAAGCTCCTCTACACCGGCTCCAACGCGGGCTACGGCCCCGCCGACAAGGGCCGCGAGCCGGGGCTGTGGGACCTGGAGAAGAACTCCTTCACCAAGCTCGGCGGGCTCACCGACCCCGACCGGTTGGAGACCTCCTCCTCCCTGCTGCTGCCGCCCGCCCAGGACCAGCGGGTGATGGTCCTCGGCGGCGGCGGGGTCGGCGAGTCGCCCGCCTCCACCGCCCGCACCTCGATCGTCGACCTGTCGAAGGAAGGCCCGGTCTTCCGCGACGGGCCCGCGCTCCCGCAGGGCACCCGCTACCTGAGCAGCGTGCTCATGCCCGACGACACCGTCTTCACCAGCGGCGGCTCGGGCGAGTACCGGGGCCGCAGCGGCAGCGACATCCTCCGGTCCCAGTTCTACGACCCGAAGACCAACTCCTTCACCGCCGCCGCCGACCCCACCGTCGGCCGCAACTACCACTCCGAGGCCCTGCTGCTGCCCGACGGCCGGGTCGCCACCTTCGGCTCCGACCCGCTCTTCGACGACAGCGACAACACCAAGCTCGGCACCTTCGAGCAGCGCATCGAGGTGTTCACCCCGCCCGCCCTGCACCGGGCCGGCGGCAACCGCCCGGTCCTCGGCGAGGGCCCGAGGGAGCTCGACCAGAACGGCCGCGCCACCTTCCGGACCACCGACACGGCCCGGATCGCCTCGGCCCGGCTGATGCGGCCCAGCGCCGTCACCCACACCACCGACGTCGAACAGCGCTCGGTGGAGCTCGGCCTCACCAAGGGCGCGGACGGGGTCAGCGTGACCGTCGAGGTCCCCAAGGACCGCACCCTGGTCCCGCCCGGCTGGTACATGGTCTTCGTCACCGACAAGGACGGCATCCCGTCCGAGGCCCGGTGGATCCAGGTCGGCCAGGACCCGCCCCCGGCCCCGGCCTCGGAGCAGGGCGAGGAGTAGGGCGAGGAGCAGGGCGAGGAGCAGCCAGGGGCCCAGGCCCTAGCGGGCGTCCTTCGCCCGGCGGGCCAGGCCCAGCGCGTAGTCGGGCCACCAGGTACCGGCGGCCGGGCCGCCCCGGCAGGGGCCGTCCGAGTCGCCGGGCCGCTTGATCCACAGATACGCGTCCACCAGCTCGTCCCCCGTCCGGTCGGTCGGCGGCACCCCCAGCGCCCGGCCGGGCGGATTGCACCAGCCCTCCGGCCGGTCGCCCGGCAGCGGGCCGTCGCCGTTGCGGCTGGTGTCCACCGTGAAGTGGGTGCCGCCCAGCAGCCGGGAGAGCCCGGCGCCGAAGCCCCGTACGACGTCGTTGGTCTGGAAGTTGGAGACGTTCAGCGCGAAGCCGTCCGCCTGCTCGATGCCCGCCCGCCGCAGCGGCTCCACCAGCTTGTCCGGCCGCTCGATCCAGGCCGGGTTGCCCGCGTCCAGATAGACCCGGGTGCGCGGCTGCCGCTTGAACCGCCCGACCGCCTCCGCGAGCAGCGCCAGCCGTTCCTCGTGGTACTCCGCCGGGGTGCAGCCGTCCACGATGTGCGGCACCGCGTCCGGCTCCAGCACCACCACCGCCGGGGCGTCGCCGATGGCGCCCGCGAAGGCGTCCACCCAGCGCCGGTAGGCGGCGGCGTCGTGCGCCCCGCCCGCCGAGTACATCCCGCAGTCCCGGTGCGGGATGTTGTACGCCACGAACAGCGCGGTCCGCAGCTCGGGCGCCGCGCCCCGCACCGCCTTCGCCACGTCCGGTACGGGATCGTCGCCGGCCGGCCAGTCGGCGACCGGGCGCTCCGCGATGCGCTTCAGGAGCCTCGCGTCCTCCGCCCGGCCCTGCGCCTCGTACTGCCGCACCTGCCGGGCCGCGTCGCTGTCCGGGTCCACCCAGAACGGCGAACCGCCCGTGGGCGGCGCCGCCTCGCCGCGCGAGGCCGGCGGCCCGACGGGGGAGGCGGGGGAGTCCTCGGCGCCGCAGCCGCCGAGCAGCAGGGCGGCGGCGAGGGCGAGAGCGGCGGTGCGGACGGAACGACGGGACATCCGGCCCCCAGGGTCGGGATTCGGGTCGGGACAGCGGGGCGGCGTGCGAAAGCGGCGTTACAGGGCAGACCGGGGTCATCCTGACATGTCGGTCAGTCAGTCCTCGGCTGCGACACCGCCAGCGCGATCCCCAGCGCCGTCCGCTCGTACAGCACCTGGTGCCCGTACCGCCGCGCGCCCAGCAGCCCCGCCGCCCGCAGCACCGACAGGTGCGCCGACACCGACGAGGGCGCGAGCCCCAGCCGGTGCGCCAGCGCCGTCGTTCCCGCCGGCTCCTCCAGCGCGCACAGCACGTCCGCCCGGGCCCGCCCCAGCAGCCGCGCCAGCGCCTCGGGCGTCCGGTCCCGGGGCTCCGTCCACAGCGCGCCGATGCCCCGCGCCGGGTACGCCACCGTCGGCTGCCACGGCGGATCGAAGCCGCTCACCACGTCCGGCCAGGTGAACACCGAGGGCAGCAGCACCAGCCCCTGCCCGTCCAGCGCCCGCACGTGCTCCCCTCGGTAGGCCACCGTCAGCGTCGAACGCTCCTCGTCCCACGCGAAGGCCGGGTGCAGCTCGGCCAGCAGCCGCTCCAGGCCGCCCTCCGCCAGCCGCCGCGAGTGGTACGCCACATCCGCCTCCAGGAGCGCCCGCAGCCTGGGCCACTCCGGCTCCACCAGCGCCTCCCAGGCCCGCTCCAGCAGCCCCGTGAGCCGCGCCAGCGCCCCGGCGGGATCGGCCAGCATCCGGCGCCCCTCCGCGCTGTCCGCCGCCCCCGGGGTCTCCGCCAGCGCCCGCCGCACGTCGTCCAGGACCAGCGCCGGATCCGTCGCCCGGACCGCCGCCAGCTCCCGCTCGAAGGTCGCCGTCGGCCCGATCGGCGGCGGGTACAGGAAGTCCGGGCTGTGCCCCTGGACCGGCATCAGCAGGTGCAGCGGCGCCAGGTCCACCCCCGCCGCCGCCTCCCTGATCCGCCGCAGCCACGGCAGGTGGTACCCCTGCTGCCGGGGCCGGGCCAGCACCCGTACCGCGCAGTGCGTCTCCCACAGGGGCGAGATCGCGAAGCGGATGCGCAGCGGATCCGCCTCGCCGAAGTGCAGGTGGTACGGCATGGGGGCGCGCCTCCGGCCCGGAAGATTCGGCTGAGCCCGAAAGTCTAGGACCCCGGCGCCGCCGGCCGCACGCTCCTGGCATGTCCACGAACGACACCCGGGAGCCCGGCGCGGCCCCCGCGCCCGCCCCCGCCCCGCCCGCGCCCGCCGGGCCGGACCCCGCAGCGCCCGCGCCCGCGCCGCCCGCGTCCCCCGGATACGCCGCCGTCTTCGCCGTACGCGAGTTCCGCTTCGTCTTCGTCGCCCACCTCTTCTCCCTCCTCGGCGTCGTCGTCAGCGAGCTCGCCCTCACCGTCCTCGTCTACGACCTCACCCGCTCCCCGCTCCTCTCCTCCCTCACCTTCGCCCTCGGCTTCCTGCCCTACCTCCTCGGCGGCACCCTCCTCGCCGGGGTCGCCGACCGCTTCCCGCCCCGCCGCGTCCTCGTCGTCTGCGACCTCGTCTGCGCCGGCTGCGTCGCCCTGATGGTGCTGCCCGCCACCCCCGTCGCCGCCCTGCTCGTCCTGCGCTGCGCCGTCGCCGCCGTCGCCCCCGTCTTCAACGGCACCCGGATCGCCACCCTCGCCGACATCCTGGGCGAGGGCGACCTCTTCGTCCTCGGCCGCTCGCTGCTGCGGATCGTCTCCCAGAGTGCCCTCCTCGCCGGCTTCGGCGTCGGCGGGCTGCTGCTCACCATGCTCACCCCGCGCGGCGCCATCGCCGTCACCGCCTGCACCTTCCTCGCCTCCGCGCTGCTGCTGCGCCTCGGCACCGCCCGCCGCCCCGCCCGCGCCCCCGAGCGCCGCGAGGGCATCGGCGCCACCTGGGGCGTCCTGCGCGACCGCCGGATCCGCGCCCTGATGCTGCTCTTCTGGGTCCCGCCGCTCTTCTTCGTCGTGCCCGAGGCGCTCGCCACCCCCTACGCCGACGAGATCGGCGTCTCCTCCGCCGCCCTCGGCCTGCTCATGTGCGCCGTCCCCGCCGGGACCATCGCGGGCGAGCTGCTGGCCGGCTCCGCGCTCAGCGCCGCCGCCCGCGCCCGGATCGTCCACCCGCTGCTGCTCACCGGCTTCCTCCCGTTCCTCGTGTACGCGCTGCGCCCGGGGCTCGCCCTGGCCGTCGCCGCGCTCTTCGTGGCCGGGGCGGCGGGCGCGTACAGCCTCGGTCTGGACGCCTGGTTCGTCGCCGCCGTGCCCGAGGAGCTGCGCGGCCGGGCGATGACCCTGATGACCGCCGGGATGATGACGGTCCAGGGGCTCGGCATGGCGGGCGCCGGGCTCGCCGCCGAGTTCGTCCCCGTGCACGCGGTGGTCGCGGGGACCGGCGTGCTGGCGACGCTGTGCGTGCTGGGACTGGTCCTGGAGGTGAAGGCGACCGAAAGGCGAGACGCGGCTGACCGTCATATGACGGGTGGGTAAGGTCGACGCGTGCCGAAGCCGCTCAGTCTCCCCTTCGACCCCATCGCCCGCGCCGACGAACTCTGGCAGCGCCGCTGGGGGCCGGTCCCCTCGATGGCCGCGATCACCTCGATCATGCGCGCCCACCAGATCCTGCTGGGCGAGGTGGACGCGGTGGTCAAGCCGTACGGGCTGACCTTCGCCCGCTACGAGGCGCTGGTGCTGCTGACCTTCTCCAAGGCGGGCGAGCTGCCGATGTCGAAGATCGGCGAGCGGCTGATGGTGCACCCCACCTCGGTCACCAACACGGTGGACCGCCTGGTGAAGTCCGGCCTGGTCGCCAAGCGCCCCAACCCGAACGACGGCCGGGGCACCCTGGCCACCATCACGGACAAGGGCCGCGAGGTGGTCGAGGCGGCCACCCGGGACCTGATGGAGATGGACTTCGGCCTCGGCGCGTACGACGCGGAGGAGTGCGGCGAGATCTTCGCGATGCTGCGCCCGCTGCGGGTCGCGGCGGAGGACTTCGACGAGGGCTGAGCGGGGCGGGGAGCGGGCGGCGGCCGGGCGGGGACCCGGCGCAAGATCGCCCGGAACGTGCCGATACGCTCGTGGCCATGAAAGAGAATGTGCTGACCCGCTACCGGGTGATGGCCTACGCCACCGCGATCTGGCTCCTCGTCTTCACGGGCGCGATCATCGCCAAGTACGTGTTCAAGGTCGGCGACACCATGCTGATCTCGCAGATCCACGGCGTGCTCTTCATCATCTACGTCCTCTTCGCCTTCGACCTGGGGTCCAAGGCGAAGTGGTCGCTCGGCAAGCTGGTGTGGGTGCTGGCCGCCGGCTGCATCCCCTTCGCCTCGTTCTTCGTCGAGCCGAAGGTCACCCGCGAGGCCCGCGCGCGGATGGCGGACGCGGCGGCGGCCCCGGCCGTCAAGGTCTGATCCCGGGCCCGCCTCACCCCCGCACGGATGTGCGGGGGTTTCCCATCGACATTTACTAGGACGTCCTAGTAAATTTGAAGCATGGACGCTGACGCCATCGAGGAAGGCCGCCGTCGCTGGCAGGCCCGTTACGACAAGGCCCGCAAGCGCGACGCCGACTTCACCACGCTCTCCGGCGACTCCGTGGAGCCGGTCTACGGCCCGCGCCCCGGGGACACCTACGAGGGGTTCGAGCGCATCGGCTGGCCCGGTGAGTACCCCTTCACCCGGGGCCTGCACCCGACCGGCTACCGCGGCCGGACCTGGACCATCCGCCAGTTCGCCGGCTTCGGCAACGCGGAGCAGACCAACGAGCGCTACAAGATGATCCTGGCCGCCGGCGGCGGCGGGCTCTCGGTCGCCTTCGACATGCCGACCCTGATGGGCCGCGACTCCGACGACCCGCGCGCGCTCGGCGAGGTCGGCCACTGCGGCGTCGCCATCGACTCCGCCGCCGACATGGAGGTCCTCTTCAAGGACATCCCGCTCGGCGACGTCACCACCTCCATGACGATCTCGGGCCCCGCCGTCCCGGTCTTCTGCATGTACCTGGTCGCCGCCGAGCGCCAGGGCGTCGACCCGGCCGTGCTCAACGGGACGCTCCAGACCGACATCTTCAAGGAGTACATCGCGCAGAAGGAGTGGCTCTTCCAGCCCGAGCCGCACCTGCGCCTGATCGGCGACCTGATGGAGCACTGCGCGGCCGGCATCCCCGCGTACAAGCCGCTCTCGGTCTCCGGCTACCACATCCGCGAGGCCGGGGCGACGGCCGCGCAGGAGCTCGCGTACACCCTCGCCGACGGCTTCGGCTACGTCGAGCTCGGCCTCTCCCGCGGCCTCGACGTGGACGTCTTCGCGCCCGGCCTGTCCTTCTTCTTCGACGCGCACCTCGACTTCTTCGAGGAGATCGCCAAGTTCCGCGCCGCCCGCCGGATCTGGGCCCGCTGGATGAAGGAGGTGTACGGGGCGAAGACCGACAAGGCGCAGTGGCTCCGCTTCCACACCCAGACCGCCGGCGTCTCGCTCACCGCCCAGCAGCCGTACAACAACGTGGTGCGCACCGCCGTCGAGGCCCTGTCCGCCGTGCTCGGCGGCACCAACTCGCTGCACACCAACGCCCTCGACGAGACCCTCGCCCTCCCCAGCGAGCAGGCCGCCGAGATCGCCCTGCGCACCCAGCAGGTGCTCATGGAGGAGACCGGGGTGGCCAACGTGGCCGACCCGCTGGGCGGTTCCTGGTACGTGGAGCAGCTCACCGACCGGATCGAGGCCGACGCCGAGAAGATCTTCGACCAGATCAGGGAGCGCGGGCTGCGCGCCCACCCGGACGGCAGGCACCCGATCGGCCCGATGACCTCCGGCATCCTGCGCGGCATCGAGGACGGCTGGTTCACCGGCGAGATCGCCGAGTCCGCCTTCCGCTACCAGCAGTCCCTGGAGAAGGGCGAGAAGCGGGTCGTCGGCGTCAACGTGCACCACGGCTCGGTCACCGGCGACCTGGAGATCCTGCGGGTCAGCCACGAGGTCGAGTGGGAGCAGGTCCGGGCGCTCGGCGAGCGCAAGGGCCGCCGCGACGACGCGAAGGTCGCCGCCTGCCTGGACGCGATGCTGGCCGCCGCCCGGGACGGCTCCAACATGATCGTCCCGATGCTGGACGCGGTACGGGCCGAGGCCACGCTCGGCGAGATCTGCGGCGTGCTGCGCGAGGAGTGGGGCGTCTACACGGAGCCGGCCGGCTTCTAGGCGCCGTCCGGGCCGTCCGCGCCGTCCGCGCCGTCCGGGCCGCCGCGCGCCGGAGCGCCCCCGCACCACGGTGTGCGGGGGCGCTCCGGCGTGTCCGGCTGCCGCCCCGGCGCGTTCCGCTACTGCTCCGCCGTCGCCGCCAGGCCGCCGAGGAGGAGGGCGGTCAGGCGGCTCACCCAGGGCTCGTCGACCGGCTCCGCGCTGACCAGCGCCCGGTGCACCACCGCCCCGGCGACCACGTCGAAGATCAGGTCGTCGATGGCCGCCACCGCCAGCGGGTCGCGCTCGCCGGGGAGTTCGCCCCGCTCCTGGGCGCGCTGCCGGCCCGCCAGGACCAGCCGCTTCTGCCGGTCCACGATCGAGCCGCGGATGCGCTCGCGCAGCGGCTCGTCGCGGGTGGACTCGGCGACCACCGCCATCAGGGCCGTCTTGGTCTCGGGGCGCTCCAGGAGCGCCGCGAACTGGAGCACCACATGGGCGATGTCGGCCTGGAGGGAACCCAGGTCGGGGAGTTCGAGTTCGTCGAAGAGGACGGCGACGGCGTCCACGACGAGTTCGTTCTTGTTGGCCCAGCGCCGGTAGAGGGTGGTCTTGGCCACCCCGGCCCGGGTCGCGACGTCGCCCATCGTCAGCTTGGACCAGCCCAGCTCCACCAGGGCCGCCCGGGTCGCCTCCAGGATGGCCGTGTCGGCCTCGGCGGAACGGGGGCGTCCGGATCGGGCGGGGGAGCGGGGGCGGCTGCACATGGGGCCCGACCATACCCGCCGGTAGGTATTGCGCCAGGGGGCCGCGATGTGAGCCAGTTCACCCCCCGCTCCACCCCGCGTTCCGGGCCCGAGGATTACGCTACGACCCGTAGCGAAAGGCTTTTCAGGGGCCGGCTCGCGACAACCACGGCGCCGGGTGGGGACCCGGCGTGAACGGACAGCGATCCGTGCCGCCCCGCCCCGGACGGCACGGATCAGCCATGGCTTACCGGTTACGCGCGCGGAGGGGGGAGGATGTACCCATGCAGCCCCGAAACATGTCCATGAGCGGCGTCGTCGACCTCGCCGCGGTGAAGGCGGCCGGAGAGGCCAAGGCGAAGGCGGAGCAGGCGCGCGCCGAGGCCGCCCGGCAGGGCGGGACGCCCGCAGTGGCGCCCTCCGCCCTGGTGATCGACGTCGACGAGGCGGGCTTCGAGCACGACGTGCTCCAGCGCTCCGCCGAGGTCCCGGTCGTCATCGACTTCTGGGCCGAGTGGTGCGAGCCCTGCAAGCAGCTCGGCCCCCTCCTGGAGCGCCTGGCCGTCGAGTACAACGGGCGCTTCCTGCTCGCCAAGGTCGACGTCGACGCCAACCAGATGCTGATGCAGCAGTTCGGCATCCAGGGAATTCCGGCCGTTTTCGCGGTGGTCGCCGGTCAGGCGCTGCCGCTCTTCCAGGGCGCCGCCCCCGAGGCCCAGATCCGCGAGACCCTCGACCAGCTCGTCCTGGTCGCCGAGGAGCGCTTCGGCCTGACGGGCATCCAGGTGGACCCGGCGGCCGAGGGCGCCGAGCCCGCCGCCGCGCCGGTCGGCCCGTACGACGCCCTCCTGGAGGCCGCCATGTCCGCGCTGGACGCGGGGGACATGGCCGGTGCCGTCCAGGCGTACAAGAACGTGCTCGCGGACGACCCCGAGCACCCGGAGGCGCGCCTCGGCCTCGCCCAGGCCGAACTGCTCGCCCGGGTGCAGTCGATGGACCCGCACGCGGTGCGCAAGGCCGCCGCGGACGCCCCCGGTGACGTCGCCGCGCAGATCGCCGCCGCCGACTTGGACCTGGTGGGCGGTCACGTCGAGGACGCCTTCGGCCGGCTGATCGACGCGGTCCGCCGGACGGCCGGCGAGGACCGGACCGCGGCGCGGCTGCGGCTCCTCGAGCTCTTCGAGGTCATCGGCGCCGACGACCCCCGGGTGACGGCGGCCCGGCAGGCCCTGGCGAGGGCCCTGTACTAGCCCGGATCTCCAAATCACCCCGTGCGGACGGGGACGATTTGGCGACACGGTGACAAACGGCGACCGCGCTTTACCAAAACTTGGTAATCGCGGTCGCTGTTACTTGCAGTAAATCGAACCCGGATTTCTGTCCGGGTTTCTTCCTTCTCCTCGTCTTTTGTCCCGTCACATGGCGGCACCCTGCGTGCCGGTTCGGCGGCTGCCCGTCGGGCTCCGGTTATCTGGCCGTTACTAGCGAGTAACGAACCCCCTTGTGCGGGCGCTCCGAATGGACCACGATCGGCCACGCTCGGTCCGATGCCGCACCAGTGGCAGCGGGTCCCCACCGGGCGGGCCGGCGGCGGTGCCGTCGGCCGTGGACAGGGGGGTTCCTGCTCTGACCGGCAGGGCCTGTCCAATCCGGCCGCGCGCACGGCGTGGCCAGTGGTTGTCGCTCGGGGGTGACCGCCGGTGATTCGGACGCGCGTCGTGCCGCCTGAGCCCTCGGCGCTCCCCTTCCCGAGGACGTAACGCTTCTCCCATCCCAGGACGGGCCCGGGGCCCATCCTGAGATGTACGTCCGAGAAGGAGGAATTCTCATGAAGTCCCAGGTTCGTGGCGGGACCAGATGGAAGCGGTTCGCCGTCGTCATGGTGCCGAGCGTGGCCGCGACGGCCGCGATCGGTGTCGGCCTGGCCCAGGGCGCGCTCGCCGCGTCCTTCAGCATCTCCGGCCAGGAGTTCAAGGTGAAGGCCGACACCCTCGTCGGCAAGGACTTCGTCCAGTACGGCAGCGTGGACGGCGGCAAGGACCTGGAGGGCAAGGACTTCGCGGCTCCGGTCGCCGTGTCCGGCTTCTCCGAGGCATGGATCAGCAACATGTGCCAGTCCGTCGTGACGCCGAACGTCCCGTTCGTCGGTGACGTGACGCTGGTGCTGAAGGCCGGCACCGAGGACAAGAAGCCGGTCTACGCGAAGGACATCTACCTCGATGTCTCCGAGCTGAAGGCCGACGCCGAGTTCGGCAACATCGACATCGGTGTCGCCGCCGGCAAGCTCGCCAAGGCGGACGGCAAGCCGGGCATCCAGCCGGGCACCAAGGCCAACCCGTACGGCTTCGGCCAGCGCGCGGAGGACGCCAAGCTCAGCGACGTCCACCAGAAGGCGTGGGCCACCACGGCCGCCACCTTCAAGCTGCCGAACCTCGACCTTTCCCTGAAGCGGGGCAAGGGCGCCGGGGTCGAGTGCTACTGATGCCGAGGTCCGTCCAGGACTGACGTATCCAGGGTGCGGGGCCGTCCCGTACGGCCACGGCCCCCACCCGTTTGGCAGCGCGCCCCCCTCACCACCTTCTTTCAGCACCACCGCTTCCAGGGAGCTGTTTCCATGAGCGCCGAGTCCACTGCTTCCAGCGGAGTCCCCCACGACAACCGGTTCAAGGTCTGGCGGCAGACCCGGCCCTTCTGGGCGGGCCTGTTCACCATGATCGGCGGCGTACCGATCGCCTACCTCCCGTACGGGGACATGCGGCTCGGCAACGTCACGCTCGCGATGAAGACGACGGCCGGCGCCGGCGCGCTGATCATCGGCGTCCTGCTCATCACGCTCGGCCTGACCATGTGGTTCCAGCCCCTCGTCCGGGTCTTCTCGGGTGTCGCGGCGATCGTGCTCGCACTGGTCTCCATCCCCGTGTCGAACTTCGGCGGACTCGTCATCGGCTTCTTCTTCGCCCTCGTCGGCGGCGGGATGTCGGTGGCCTGGGCCCCCGCGCCACCGCCCCGCGAACCCGAGGCGGACACCGCGCGGCAGGAGCCCGCGGACCGGTACGAGGCGGCCACGCCGGACCCGTACGCGCACACGCACACGCACGACGGCACGACGCAGCCCGTGATCCCGCAGCAGGGTCCCGCGGCGTCCGCGGCCGAGACGACGATCGAAGCCGATGGCGGGAGGAACAGTGCGGGGTGACGAGACACAGCCGGCGGCACCGGCGCCGGGAGGACCGCGCCACGCGGCCCCGCGCAAGTCGCTGCTGAACAAGATCCACGTCCCCGCGGGCAAGGCGATGGCCCTCGCGGCCATGCCCACCGCGGTGCTCGTCGGCATGGGCCTCACACCCAGGCTGGCCCTCGCCGACGACAAGGACATCCCCTTCGCGCCCGGCCCGTGCGTGACCCGCTCGGACGAGCCGACCACCGGGCCGAGCAGCACGCCGGACGCGAGCGAGAGCCCCGACCCGACGGCGAGCGCGAGCGAGGGCGCCGACTCCACGGCGAAGCCCGGTCCCGGCGCCACCACCCCGGCGCCGACCGCCACCGGCGACGCCGGAGCGCCCGCGCCGGACGCCACCCGGTCGCCCGCCGCCAAGACGACGACGGCCCCGCCCGCGCCGGTGCCCACGCCCACGGCGACCAAGTCGGTCAACCCGCTCGACCCGCTGGGCCTCGGCGACGCGCTCAAGGACCTGTTCGGCGGCGCGGGCAAGACCACCGCGCCCGCCCCGGGCCCGACCGCCACCACCTCCCCGGCCGCGCCCGCGCCGACGGCGACCGCCACGGACGCCCCGAAGCAGACGCCCCCGCCCAAGACGGGCACGGGCGGCACGGGCACCGGCGGCAAGGGCGATTCGGCCGCCGACAAGGAGACCGAGAAGACCAAGGCCGCCATCAAGGCCGCCGCCGACAAGGCCGGCGCGAAGACCGAGGAGCTGCCCGAGTCCGCCAAGGGCCTCGACGCCAAGAAGGACGAGGACATCCCCGAGGGCGCCAAGCCGCGCTTCCCCTGCCCCGAGCCCGACCCGCAGGCCCTCGCGGACGCGCGGCTGGAGCCGGGCATCCCGCTGCTGCCGGACGAGCCGTGGCTCCTGGAGACCTCGCTGCTCACCCTGCGCGGCCTGGACTACAAGGGCATCGTCGAGGTGAAGACGGGCAGCGGGAAGACCAAGAAGGTCCTCAAGTTCACCGCGGACGAGGTGGACATCAAGGACCTGCACCAGCTCACCGCGCACTCCGACGGCTACACCGGTCACGTCCGCTCCGACAGGGGCTCGACCTCGACCATCCGCAAGGGCACCGTGACCATGTACACCGAGCAGCTGAAGGGCAACCTCTTCGGCATCATCCCGGTCACCTTCAGCCCCGAGAGCCCGCCGCCGCTCAACGTCCCCTTCGCGTTCTTCTCGAACGCCAAGGTGACCCAGGCGGGCCAGTTCGGCGGCACCCTCAAGGTGCCGGGCCTGCGCAACACCGTGGAGCGCAGCTGAACAGCCGCGCACCCGCACACGACGGAGCCCCCGTCCCTCCTTCCGGAGGGACGGGGGCTCCGTCGTGACGTCAGTCGCGCTCGCCGCCGCCGAGGTGGTGCACCCGGACCATGTTGGTGCTGCCCGGGATGCCGGGGGGCGAACCGGCGGTGATGATCATCGTGTCGCCGGCGTTGAAGCGCTGGAGCTTCAGCAGCTCGGCGTCGACCAGCTCGACCATGGCGTCGGTGGTCTCCACGAACGGCGTCAGGTGCGCCTCCACGCCCCAGCTCAGGGTGAGCTGGTTGCGGGTCGACTCGTCCGTCGTGAACGCGAGGATCGGCTGGGCCGCGCGGTAGCGGGACAGCCGGCGGGCGGTGTCGCCGGACTGGGTGAACGCGATCAGCGCCCGGCCGTCCAGGAAGTCCGCGATCTCGCAGGCCGCGCGGGCGACCGAACCGCCCTGCGTGCGCGGCTTCTTGCCCGGGACCAGCGGCTGGAGGCCCTTGGAGAGGAGCTCCTCCTCGGCCGCGACGACGATCTTCGACATCGTCTTCACGGTCTCGATCGGGTACGCGCCGACCGAGGACTCGGCCGACAGCATGACCGCGTCCGCGCCGTCCAGGATCGCGTTGGCGACGTCGCTCGCCTCGGCGCGGGTCGGCCGGGAGTTGGTGATCATCGACTCCATCATCTGGGTGGCGACGATGACCGGCTTCGCGTTGCGGCGGCACATCTCCACGAGGCGCTTCTGCACCATCGGGACCTTCTCCAGCGGGTACTCCACCGCGAGGTCGCCGCGCGCGACCATGACCGCGTCGAAGGCGTCGACGACGGCGGCCATGTTCTGGACCGCCTGCGGCTTCTCCACCTTGGCGATGACGGGGACCCGGCGGCCCTCCTCGTCCATCACCTTGTGGACGTCCTTGACGTCGTTGGCGTCGCGGACGAAGGAGAGCGCGACCATGTCGCAGCCCATCCGCAGCGCGAAGCGCAGGTCCTCGACGTCCTTCTCGGACAGGGCCGGGACGTTCACCGCCGCGCCGGGCAGGTTGATGCCCTTGTGGTCGGAGATGACACCGCCCTCGATGACGACGGTCTTGACCCGCGGGCCCACGACCTCGACGACGCGGAGCTCGACGTTGCCGTCGTTGATGAGGACCTGGTCGCCCTTGGACACGTCGCCGGGCAGGCCCTTGTACGTGGTGCCGCAGATGGACTTGTCGCCCGGGACGTCCTCGGTGGTGATGGTGAACTCGTCACCGCGCACCAGCTCGACGGGGCCCTCGGCGAAGGTCTCCAGACGGATCTTGGGGCCCTGGAGGTCGGCGAGCACGCCGACCGGGCGGCCGGTCTCCGCGACAGCGCGGCGGAGGCGGTCGTACCGCTCCTGGTGCTCTGCCTGGGTCCCGTGGCTCATGTTGAAACGGGCCACGTTCATGCCGGCCTCGATGAGAGCCTTCAGCTGCTCATAGGAGTCGACGGCGGGGCCCAGCGTGCAGACGATTTTGGAACGGCGCATGGAGCTGATCCTATCGGTTTGTTTCACGGCGGAATATTCCGTCTGGTGGAAAGTACAAATGGGCGGGGGGTCGCTCAGGCGTTCACTTCGCCGAGCGCCGTTCCCCGCACGAGCGCGTAGCTCTGCTGGGCGATCTCCAGCTCCTCGTCGGTGGGCACCACGGCCACCGCCACCCGGGCGTAGACCGGCGAGATGATCCGGGGCTCGTCGGAACGTACGGCGTTGAGCTCGGCGTCCACCGCCAGGCCCAGTTCCTCCAGTCCGGCGATCGCGGCCTCGCGCACCGGGGCCGCGTTCTCGCCGACCCCGGCGGTGAACGCGACCGCGTCGACCCGGCCGAGCACCGCGTAGTAGGCCCCGATGTACTTCTTCAGCCGGTGTACGTAGATGTCGAAGGCGAGCGCGGCCCGCTCGTCGCCCTCGTCGACCCGGCGCCGGATCTCCCGCATGTCGTTGTCGCCGCAGAGCCCCACGAGCCCGGACTTCTTGTTGAGCAGGACGTCGATCTCGTCCGCCGACATGCCCGCCACCCGCTTGAGGTGGAAGGTGACCGCCGGGTCGATGTCGCCCGAGCGGGTGCCCATGACCAGGCCCTCCAGCGGGGTGAGCCCCATGGAGGTGTCCACGCAGCGCCCGCCGGCCACCGCGGAGGCGGAGGCCCCGTTGCCGAGGTGCAGGACGATCACGTTCACCTCCTCGGGCGCCTTGCCGAGGAGCTTCGCCGTCTCGCGCGAGACGTACGCGTGGGAGGTGCCGTGGAAGCCGTAGCGGCGGATGCGGTGCGCGTCCGCGGTCTCCACGTCGATCGCGTAGCGGGCCGCCGACTCCGGCATCGTGGTGTGGAACGCCGTGTCGAAGACCGCCACCTGCGGCAGGTCCGGGCGCAGCGCCTGGGCCGTGCGGATGCCGGTCAGGTTGGCCGGGTTGTGCAGCGGGGCCACCGGCACCAGCCGCTCGATCTCGGCGAGCACCTCGTCGTCGACGACCGTCGGCGCGGTGAAGCGGAGCCCGCCGTGCACCACCCGGTGGCCGATCGCGGCCAGTTCGGGGGAGTCCAGGCCGAGGCCGTCCGCCGCCAGCTCCTCGGCCACCGCCTTGAGCGCCGCCGCGTGGTCGGGGATCGGGCCGTTCTTCTCGCGCTTGGCGCCGCCGCCGCCCAGCAGCGGGGTGTGCGCGAGCCGCGAGGTCTCCTCGCCGATCCGCTCGACCAGGCCGACGGCCAGCCGGCCGCCGTCCTTCATGTCGAGCAGCTGGTACTTCAGCGACGAGGAGCCGGAGTTGAGGACGAGGACCCGGGTCGGGGCCGGGCTGGGGGTGCTGGTCATGCGGGGAGCTCCTGACCCTGGGCGGGGTTCTGGGACTGGATCGCCGTGATGGCGACGGTGTTGACGATGTCGCTGACGAGGGCGCCGCGCGAGAGGTCGTTGACCGGCTTGCGCAGGCCCTGCAGGACCGGTCCGACGGCGACGGCGCCGGCCGAACGCTGGACGGCCTTGTACGTGTTGTTGCCGGTGTTGAGGTCCGGGAAGATCAGCACGCTGGCCTGGCCCGCCACCGCGGAGCCGGGCAGCTTGGTCGCGGCCACGGAGGGCTCGACGGCGGCGTCGTACTGGATCGGGCCCTCGATCCGCAGCTCCGGGTGGCTCTCGCGGACCAGCTTGGTGGCCTCGCGGACCTTGTCGACGTCGGCGCCGGAGCCGGAGGTGCCGGTGGAGTAGGAGAGCATCGCGATCCGCGGGTCGACGCCGAAGCGGGCGGCGGTGGCGGCGGACTGCACGGCGATGTCGGCGAGCTGCTCGGCGTTCGGGTCCGGGTTGACGGCGCAGTCGCCGTAGACGAGGACCTTGTCGGCCAGGCACATGAAGAAGACCGAGGAGACGATCGAGGCGTCCGGCTTGGTCTTGATGATCTCGAAGGCGGGCCGGATGGTGGCGGCGGTGGAGTGCACCGAGCCGGAGACCATGCCGTCGGCGAGGCCCTCCTGGACCATCAGGGTGCCGAAGTAGTTCACGTCCGACACCACGTCGTACGCCAGCTCCACGGTGACGCCCTTGTGGGCGCGCAGCGCCGCGTACTTCTCGGCGAAGGTGTCGCGCAGCTCGGAGGTCTGCGGGTCGATCAGCTGGGTGTCGCCGAGGTCCACGCTGAGGTCGGCGGCCTTCTTGCGGATCGTCTCGACGTCGCCCAGCAGGGTGAGGTCGCAGACGTCGCGGCGCAGCAGCACGTCGGCGGCGCGCAGCACGCGCTCCTCGGTGCCCTCGGGCAGCACCACCCGGCGCCGGTCGGCGCGCGCCTGTTCGAGCAGCTCGTGCTCGAACATCATCGGGGTGACCCGGCCGCTGCGGGCGACGGAGACCCGGCGCAGCAGGTCGGCGGTGTCGACGTGCCGCTCGAACAGGCCGAGCGCCGTCTCCGCCTTGCGGGGCGTGGTCGCGTTCAGCTTGCCTTCGAGGGCGAAGAGTTCGGCGGCGGTGGGGAAGCTGTTGCCCGGTACGGAGATGACCGGGGTGCCGGGCGCGAGGCGGGCGGCGAGGGTGAGGATCTCGTCGCTGGGGCGCTCGTTGAGGGTGAGCAGCACGCCGGCGATCGGCGGGGTGCCGGCCGAGTGCGCGGCGAGCGCGCCGACGACCAGGTCGGCGCGGTCGCCGGGGGTGACGACCAGGCAGCCGGGGGTCAGCGCGTTGAGGAAGTTCGGCAGCATGGCGCCGCCGAAGACGAAGTCGAGGGCGTCGCGGGCGAGCCCGGCGTCGTCGCCGAGGACCACGGAGGCGCCGAGCGCGTGGGTGATCTGGGCGACGGTGGGCGCGGCGAGGGCCGGCTCGTCGGGCAGCACGTAGCAGGGCACCGGCAGGCGCGCGGCGAGCCGTTCGGCGATGACCGCGCGGTCGTCGCCGGCCACCCGGTTGACGATCATCGCGAGGACGTCGCAGCCGAGCCCGTCGTAGGCGCGGAAGGCGTTGCGGGTCTCGGCCCGTACGGACTCGGCGGTCTGGCCCTTGCCGCCGACGACCGGTATCACCGAGGCGCCGAACTCGTTGGCGAGCCGGGCGTTGAGCGCCAGCTCGTCGGGGAGCTGGGTGCCGGCGAAGTCGGTGCCGAGGACGAGGACGACCTCGTAGTCGCGGGCGACGGCGTGGAAGCGGTCGACGAGCCGGGAGACCAGCTCGTCGGTGCCCCGCTCGGCCTGGAGGTCGCTGGCCTCGTGGTAGTCCATGCCGTAGACGGTGGAGGGGTCCTGGCTGAGCCGGTAGCGGCTCCGCAGCAGGTCGAAGAGGCGGTCGGGTCCGTCGTGCACCAGCGGACGGAACACCCCCACCCGGTCCACCTGGCGGGTGAGGAGCTCCATGACTCCCAGCTCGACGACCTGACGGCCGTCCCCGCGGTCGATCCCGGTCACGTACACGCTGCGCGTCACGCCGTCGTCTCCTGATGTCGGTCGAGGTCCGGTGGGGGCCACCGAGGTTCCGTCGAGTGTCGTTCGGGTGCCACTCACGCGAGTACCCCTCGCGTCAATCGAGTGTGTTCAAAAAGCACCGTTAGGGTGGCATTGCCCCCTTGACAATACCTCTGTGGCTGGATAGGCCGCCCGCCGGACGGAGGGCCCGAAAGGGTGGGACCAAAGGCCCCGGAAGGCCCGGCGACACCGGGCGCGCGGAGTAGCAGCGAGCGCGCCGCCGAGCCCCGCCGTGTGAGAATCGACGAGGCTCACACGTACCACTCACCGAGCAGGAGACACAGCACGATGCGCATCGGAGTTCTCACCGCAGGCGGCGACTGTCCCGGCCTGAACGCAGTGATCCGGTCGGTCGTGCACCGCGCGCTGACCGGGCACGACGACGAGGTCATCGGCTTCGAGGACGGCTTCAAGGGCCTCCTCGACGGTCACTACCGCCCGCTCGACCTCAACGCGGTCAGCGGCATCCTCGCCCGCGGCGGCACCATCCTCGGCTCGGCCCGCCTGGAGCGGAACCGGCTCCGCGAGGCCGCCGAGTCCGCCCCCGAACTGGCGAAGAAGTACGGCATCGACGTCCTCATCCCGATCGGCGGCGAGGGCACCCTGACGGCCGCCCGGATGCTGTCGGACGCCGGGATGCCCGTCGTCGGCGTCCCGAAGACGATCGACAACGACATCTCCTCCACCGACCGCACCTTCGGCTTCGACACCGCCGTCGGCGTGGCCACCGAGGCCATGGACCGCCTCAAGACCACCGCCGAGTCCCACCAGCGGGTGATGGTCGTCGAGGTGATGGGCCGGCACGCCGGCTGGATCGCCCTGGAGTCCGGCATGGCCGGCGGCGCCCACGGCATCTGCCTGCCCGAGCGCCCCTTCCAGGTCGACGACCTCGTCAAGATGGTCGAGGAGCGCTTCGCGCGCGGCAAGAAGTTCGCCGTCATCTGCGTCGCCGAGGGCGCCCACCCGGCGCAGGGCTCCATGGAGTACGGCAAGGGCGAGATCGACCAGTTCGGCCACGAGCGCTTCCAGGGCATCGGCAACCAGCTCGCCGTCGAGCTGGAGCGCCGCCTCGGCAAGGAGGCCCGCCCGGTCATCCTCGGCCACGTCCAGCGCGGCGGCACCCCGACCGCGTACGACCGGGTGCTCGCCACCCGCTTCGGCTGGCACGCGGTGGAGGCCGCCCACCGGGGCGACTTCGGCCGGATGACCGCCCTGCGCGGCACGAACATCGAGATGGTCCCGCTCGCCGAGGCCGTCACCCGGCTGAAGACGGTCCCCGAGGACCGGATGCGCGAGGCCGAGTCCGTCTTCTGACGGCCCCCGGCCCCGCCCGGCCCCCCGGTCCGGCGAGGGCCCTTCGGCCCGGCCCTTCGGCCCCCGAGGACGGGACCAAGGTCCCGAGTTGTCCCGGACACCCCCGGCCCCGATCGTCCCCCGTGGACGATCGGGGCCGAATCCATGCTTGAGCCCTGTGGCGCGATCAACAAGGCTGGAGCCTGTCCGGGACATGTCCCGGACAGGGACCGACGAGGGGGAGCCGCGCCATGACGACGGGGGAGAGCGCACCGGACCCTGCGGACCCCTCCGGCGACGGGGAGCCGCCCCGCTGGCCCGTCGTCGAGGAGGCGGCTCCGGAGCCCGCGGAGCCGCCGGACGGGGGAGGCGCCCGGGTGGGGCGGGCCGTCGTCGTCGGCGTCGCCGTCGCCGGGCTCGTCCTCGCCACCATCAGCGTCGTCGCCTTCGTACGGGACGAACCCCGGTCCGCCCACCCGCACCGCCCGGCGCTCACCGCCCCCGCCGAGGGCCCCGTGCACATCCGGGCGACCGGCTCCGGACTCTGCCTCGGCGAGCGGCGCGGCAGCGGCGACGGGCAGGTCTACCAGCGCCCCTGCGACGGCGCCGACACCCCCGGCTACGAGCTGAAGCGGCTCGACGGCGGCCACTGGCGGATCGTGTCGGTCCACCCCGACGTCCCCGCCGGCTGCGCGGGCATCCCCGCCGGCGGCCGGATACCGTACGCCGCCTTGGAGGACTCCGAGTGCGGCGACCCCACCCGCGTCGAACGCTTCACCCTGGAGCCGTACGGCACCCCCGTCACCGGCTACCGCGTCGTCCCGGCCGGCTCCGCGACCCCCGGCAGCTGCGTCACCGTCGCCGGTGACCCCAGGGCCGCCTGGTCCCGGCTCACCCAGGCGCCCTGCGCGGCGGACGCCCGCGGCCAGCTCTTCAGCTTCGACCGGACCTGAGCCCGGCTCAGCCCACGGGCGCCGGTTCCACCAACCGGGTGCGCAGGGCCGCCCGCACGGCCGGATCCAGGCCGAGGTGCCCCGTCGCGTACGCCGCCACCGAGCCGTACCGGGCCCGCAGGTCCGCGAGGACCAGCCGCATGACCTCCTCCGGCGCCCGCCCGTACCCCGGCCAGCGCGGCTCCCGCCCCGGGTGCGCCGCCTTCCAGTCCCCGACCAGCCGCTCGGTGGCCAGCCCGGTCAGCGCGAAGTCCGCCAGGATCTGCGCGTCGTCCACGTCGAGCAGCGCCAGGACCAGCGCGGCGAGCAGCCCCGTACGGTCCTTCCCGGACGCGCAGTGGAAGACCAGCGGCCCCGGTGCCCCGGCGATCAGCTCCAGCGCCTCCCGCAGTTCGGCCGCCCCGTCCTCGGCGACCTCGGCGAAGCGGTCGGCGAGGTAGCGCCAGGGGTCGAGCGCCGGGTCGATCGCCTCCTGGTCGTACGGCCGGTGCTCGACGCTCAGGTTGTGCCACGCCTGCGGCTCGCCCTCGGGGTGGCGCCCCTTGGCCGCGATCTCCCAC
Organism: Streptomyces sp. NPDC048659; assembly: GCF_040650575.1. Taxonomy (NCBI): domain Bacteria; kingdom Bacillati; phylum Actinomycetota; class Actinomycetes; order Kitasatosporales; family Streptomycetaceae; genus Streptomyces; species Streptomyces sp. NPDC048659. Next base: position 43,386 of record NZ_JBEZHM010000032.1, read on the forward strand.
GGGTAGCGCAGGTCGATCACGGTGGCCACGCCCAGCGCGCGGAAGCGCTCCAGGTCGGCCCCCGCGCCGGGGCCCGCCAGCTTGGCGAGCGAGTCGGAACGGTAGAGGGTCCGCCACCGCACGGTCCCGCCGTCGGCGGTCCGATAGCCGCCCAGGTCACGGAAGTTGTGCAGCCGGTCGAAGGTCACGTGTCGTGTCACGGCGCCAATCTACGGGCCGGGAACCGCGCGTGGGCTACGGGCCGACGGCGGCCCAGAAGTGCTCCGTGACCCCGTCCAGGTACGCGTGCCCCTCCTGGCCCGTCGAACCCGACGCGCCCCAGCTGCTGCTGGCCGTCATCCGGGCGTGGTAGTCGCCGTGCAGCCGCTGGAGCGCGCGCTCGACGTCCTTCTTGGGCAGCGGCACCAGCTTCACCACCGGCTTCACATACGCCTGCCAACGGGTGGTCGCCGCGTCCCGCAGCAGCCCCGCCAGCTTCTCGTCGCCGCCCGTCGCGGTGATCAGCGCGCGCGGGCCCAGGCCGAGTTGGAGGGCGAGCGCGGCGGTCTGGCGGTCGTTGCCCCGCCACTGCCCCGACTCCTCCATGCGCAGATACGCGGACGGGTCCAGGCCCACCCGCCGGGCCAGGTCCTCGGGGGCCAGGCCGCGGGCCATCCGGTGCTCGCGCAGGGTGCCGGCGGCGGCCAGCAGTTCGGCCGGGGAGCACCACAGGACCCCGGCGAGCGCGGTCAGCTCCTGCGGGCTCGGGATGCTCCGGCCGCGCTCCCAGGCGACGACGGTGTCCGGGGCGACGGCGAGACCGTACTGGGCCCGCAGGCCGTAGGAGACATGCCCGGGGGCCATGCCGAGGCCCTCGCGCAGCCGGCGCGCGGCGAGGGCGTTGAAGGGCGGGGAGGGGGGCTGGTGCACGCAGCCACGGTAGAAGCGCGGGGTGAGCGCTGGCTACGGTGTGTTCGCCCAAATCCTCACGATCGTAGGAACATGGGAACCGATCGGTAATCGGTGACCCATCCACCGATATGCGGACACCGGGCTTCCCGGGAGCCGCCGAGCCCGCTCAGCGGCCCCGCCCGGCGCCGCCCGGACCGCTCAGCCAGCGGTACTGCAGCTCCGGCCGCCCGATCTGACCGTACTGCGGAGCGCGGGCCGCCCGCCCCTCGTTCACCAGATGTTCCAGGTAACGGCGGGCGGTGATCCGCGAGATGCCCACCGCCGCGCCCGCCTCCGCCGCCGTCAGCCCCGCCGCGGTGTCCCGCAGGCTCCGCGTCACCGCCTCCAGCGTCGGGGCGCTCAGCCCCTTCGGCAGGGTGGCCGGCTGCGGGGCGCGCAGCGTCGCCAGCGCCCGGTCCACCTCGTCCTGCCCGGACGCCTCCCCGGCCGTCGCCCGGAACTCCGCGTACCGGGTCAGCCGGTCCCGCAGGGTCGCGAAGGCGAAGGGCTTCAGGACGTACTGGACCACCCCGAGCGACACCCCCTCCCGGACGACCGCCAGGTCCCGCGCCGAGGTCACGGCGATCACGTCCGCCCCGTGCCCGGCCGCGCGCAGCGCCCGCAGCAGTTGCAGCCCGTGCCCGTCGGGCAGATAGAGGTCGAGCAGGATGAGGTCCACCTGCGTCCGCTCCAGCAGCCGGACCGCCGCCGCCCGCGAATGGGCCACGCCGACCACGGTGAAGCCCGCCACCCGCCCCGCGTACAGCGCGTGCGCGTCCGCCGCGACCGGGTCGTCCTCGACCACCAGCACCCTGATCCGCTGCGTCACGCGCCCGCCTCCGCCCTGTTCTCACGTGCCGTGGCCGGGCCCAGCGGCAGCCGGGCCGTGAACTCCGCGCCGCCCAGCGGCGATCCGTCCAGCGTCAGGGTCCCGGCGGCCCGGGTGACCGCCTGGTGCACCAGCGCGAGGCCGAGCCCCCGGCCCGGCCCCCGGGTGGACCAGCCGCGGTCCAGCACCGCCGCCCGGTCCTCGGGGCGCACCCCGGGCCCCGAGTCGGCGACCTGGAGCAGGAGTTCGCCGTCCCCGGCGAGCGCCGTCACCGTCACCCGCGCGGCCGGGGCGCCGCCCGCCGCCTCCACCGCGTTGTCGATCAGATTGCCCAGGATCGTGACCAGGTCCCGGGCGGCCAGCGACTCCGGCAGCAGCCCGTCGTCGATCCGGCTGTCCTCGGTCAGCACCAGCTCCACCCCCCGCTCGTTGGCCTGCGCGGCCTTGCCCAGCAGCAGCGCCGCCAGGACCGGCTCGCCGACCGCGCTCACCACCCGGTCGGTCAGCGCCTGCGCCAGCTCCAGCTCCGCCGTCGCGAAGCCGACCGCCTCCTCGGTCCGGCCCAGCTCGATCAGCGAGACCACCGCGTGCAGCCGGTTCGCCGCCTCGTGCGCCTGCGAGCGCAGCGCCTCGGTGAAGCCCCGCTCCGAGTCCAGCTCGCCGGTGAGCGCCTGGAGTTCGGTGCGGTCCCGCAGGGTGACCACGGTGCCCCGGCGCTCCCCGCCCACCACCGGGCGGGTGTTGACGACGAGCACCCGCTCGTCCGTCAGGTGCGGCTCGTCCACCCGGGGCTCCGAGGAGAGCAGCGCCCCGGTGAGCGGCGCCGGCAGGCCGAGCTCGGCCGCCGAGCGCCCGACCGCGTCCGGGCCGAGGCCCAGCAGCTCCCGCGCCCCGTCGTTGATCAGCGCGATCCGCCGCTGCCCGTCCAGCATCACCAGGCCCTCGCGCACTGCGTGCAGCGCGGCCTCGTGATAGTCGTGCAGCCGGCTCAGCTCCTTCGCGTTCAGGCCCTTGGTGTGCCGCCGGAGCCGGGCGTTGATCACGTACGTGCCGGCGCCGCCGAGCGCGAGGGCCGCGCCCGCCATCCCGAGCAGCGCGGCGACCTGCTCGTGCACCTGCTCGCTGATCTTCTCGATGGTGATCCCGGCGCTGACCAGGGCCACCACCCGGCCCCCGGCGTAGACCGGGGCGACCGTGCGCACCGAGGGGCCGAGCACGCCCAGGTGGGTCTCGGAGAAGGTCTCGCCGCGCAGCGCCCGCTCGGTGTGCCCGAGGTAGGTGCGCCCGATCTGGTCGGGCTCGGGGTGCGTCCAGCGGGTGCCGTCCGGCGCCATGATCGTCACGAAGTTGACGCCCGCGTGCCGCCGCAGCGCCTCGGTGTAGGGCTGGAGCAGCGCGCTCGGGTCGGCGGAGCGGGCCGCCGCCGCCACCGAGGGCGAGTCGGCCACGGCGGTGGCGGTCGCCCGCGACTGGCGGCGCGCGGTCTCCTCGGCCTGGCTCCGGTCGGTGAGGTAGGCGAAGACGGCGCACCCCGCGACGACGACGGCCATCACGACGACCTGCATCGCGAAGAGCTGGCCGGCGAGGCTGCGCGGCCTGGGCAGGGGGAGACGCATAGGGGCAAGTGTGCCTGGCCGGATCGCGCCCCCGGTCCGCCGGTCGGAATCGTGCCGGGACCGAGATGTGGACCCGCGGCCGTGACCGAAAGGCACGCAAGCGTGACCCCGGTCACAGCGCTGATGGATAGTCGCGGGGTCCACCGGGACGTGGACGACCCCCCTGCGTACGAGGAGGAGCCCGTGGCCGCTCGACGGGACCGCACCCACTATCTGTATCTGGCCGTCATCGGCGCCGTCGTGCTCGGCGTAGCCGTCGGCTTCCTGGCACCCGGCTTCGCCGTCGAGCTGAAACCGCTCGGCACCGGCTTCGTCAGCCTGATCAAGATGATGATCTCGCCGATCATCTTCTGCACGATCGTGCTCGGCGTCGGTTCGGTCCGCAAGGCCGCCAAGGTCGGCGCCGTCGGCGGGCTCGCCCTCGGCTACTTCCTGGTGATGTCGACGGTGGCCCTCGCCATCGGCCTCGTCGTGGGCAACTTCCTGGAGCCCGGCTCCGGCCTCCACCTCACCAAGGATCTCGCCGAGGCGGGCGCCAAGCAGGCGGCCGGGGCGAGCGAGGGCACCGCCGACTTCCTCCTCGGGATCATCCCGACCACCCTGGTCTCCGCCTTCACCGAGGGCGAGGTCCTCCAGACCCTGCTGGTGGCCCTGCTCGCGGGCTTCGCGCTCCAGGCCATGGGCTCGGCGGGCGAGCCGGTGCTGCGCGGCATCGGGCACATCCAGCGGCTGGTCTTCCGGATCCTCGCCATGATCATGTGGGCCGCCCCGGTCGGCGCCTTCGGCGCGATCGCCGCGGTGGTCGGCGCGACCGGCATGGACGCGCTGAAGTCGCTCGCCGTCATCATGATCGGCTTCTACGTCACCTGTGCGCTCTTCGTCTTCGTGGTGCTCGGCGCGCTGCTGCGGCTGGTGGCCGGGGTGAGCGTCTTCGCCCTGCTCAAGTACCTGGGCCGGGAGTTCCTGCTGATCCTGTCCACCTCCTCATCGGAGTCGGCGCTGCCGCGGCTGATCGCGAAGATGGAGCACCTGGGCGTGAGCAAGCCGGTCGTCGGCATCACCGTGCCGACCGGCTACTCCTTCAACCTCGACGGCACCGCGATCTATCTGACGATGTCCTCGCTCTTCGTCGCGGAGGCGATGGGCAACCCGCTCTCGGTGGGCGAGCAGATCTCCCTCCTCGTCTTCATGATCATCGCCTCGAAGGGCGCGGCCGGTGTCACCGGCGCCGGGCTCGCCACCCTGGCCGGCGGCCTCCAGTCGCACCGCCCCGACCTGGTCGACGGCGTCGGCCTGATCGTCGGCATCGACCGCTTCATGAGCGAGGCACGCGCCCTCACCAACTTCGCGGGCAACGCGGTCGCCACCGTCCTCGTCGGCACCTGGACCAAGGAGATCGACAAGGCGCGGGTGACCGAGGTGCTGGCCGGGAACATCCCCTTCGACGAGACCACCCTGGTCGACGACGGCCACGGCGCGCCCGAGCTCCCGGACCCGCGCGACCGTGCCGACGACGGCGAGGAGCGCGCCCGCGCGGGCGTCTGACCCCGGCTCCCGGGCCTTGAGCCGGATCCGGGCCCCGGCGGACCGACCCCGGCCGTTCCCCCGGCCGGGGCCGGTCCGCGTCCGGGGCCGGTACGCGCCCGGTCCGCGTCCGGGGCGCCTCAGGCCCGACCGGGCAGGCATGGCCTCACCAGCCGAGCTCGGCCAACTCACCCTCCGTCAGCACCAGTTCGGCCGCCAGCGCCGAGTCACGGGCCGACTCCGGGCGGCTGGCGCCCGGGATCGGGAGGACCTGGCCCGGGTGGGCCAGGAGCCAGGCGAGGGCGACGCGCTGGGGGCTCACCCCGCGCGCCCGCGCCACCCGGTGGAAGGCGCCGAGGCGGGGGTCCTCGCCCCGGGCCGAGGGGCCGTCCAGGGAGCTGCGGGAGATGCCGCCCAGCGGACTCCACGGCAGGAAGGCCAGGCCCAGCTCCGCGCACAGCCGCAGCTCGGGCCCGGCGTCCCGGTCACCCGGCGAGTAGCGGTTCTGCACCGACACCAGCCGCTCGCCCAGGATCTCCCGGGCCAGCCGGATCTGCCCCGCGTCCACGTTGGACACCCCGGCCAGCCGGACCGTCCCCGCGTCCAGCAACTCCCGTATCGCGCCCAGGGATTCCGCGTACGGCACGGCCGGGTCCGGCTTGTGCAGCTGGTACAGCCCGAGCGGGGTGGCGCCCAGCCGGCGCGCCGACCCCTCGGCCGCCCGCCGCAGGTGCTCCGGGCGCCCGTCGACCGTCCAGCCGCCGTCGGCGCTCCGGCCCCGGCCGCCCTTGGTCGCCACCAGCACCGCGTCCCGGCCGCCGCCGTACGCGGCCAGCGCGCGGGCCACCAGCCGCTCGCCCGCGCCGGGCTCCCCGCCGGGCGGGTGATAGGAGTCGGCCGTGTCGAGCAGGGTGACCCCGGCGTCCAGGGCCGCGTGGACGGTGGCGAGGGCCCGGCTCTCGTCCGGGTGGCCCTCGATGGACAGCGGCATCGTGCCGAGCCCGACGGCGCCGACGCTCACCCCGCCGAGCGTGCGGTGCCGCGTCACGCGCCCGCCGCCCCGACCCCGGCCTCGGGCACGGTCTCGGCGACGGCCCGCGCGAGCCATTCCGAGGAATGCGAGAAGCGGAATCCGAGCGCCTCCGCCCGGGAATTATCCATTCCGTAGGAGCGGGTGAAAGAGTACGGGGAGACCTCGCCGACCTCGGTCTCCTGGAACACGGTCCTGCCGCCCACCCGGGATTCGACCGCGGCGCAGATGTCGGCCGTGGTCAGCGGCCCATGGGAATGCGCGTTGACGGGCCCGGTGAATTCCGCCGAGACGGCCCAGGCGAGAAAGTCGGCGATCTCCTCCACGTACACATAGGTCGCCGGCCGGTTCACCGGCGGCACCGCGATCGGCTCGCCCGCCCGGATCCGCCGCGCGTAGTGCGCCACCCGCCCGGTGAAGTCGTCGTCGCCGCCCAGCACGTGCGCGACCCGCACCGAGGCCCACGGGAAGGCGGTGCCGCCCGCGAACACCGCCTCGGCCTGCCGCTTCCCCTCCCCGTAATGGGTGTCGAGGAACTCCGGGTCCTCCCAGGGCAGCGCGGTGTCCACCGCCACCGACGCCAGGTCGAGGACGTCCTCGGCGACCGGGACGGGGGAGTCCTCGTCGCCGTACACCTCCACCGTGGAGGTCATCAGATAGCGCCCGGTCCGCCCCGCGAACACCCGCCGGGCGATCTCCGCCTGGCGCGGCGTGTAGCAGACCTGGTCGACGACGACGTCGAAATACCGCCCGGCGAGGGCCTTTTCCAGGGCGGCCTCGTCATTGCGGTCGGCGACCAGCCGAACGGCCCCGTCCGGAGCCGGGGCGGAACCCCGGTTCAGCACCGTCACCCCATGTCCCGCCGCCAGCAGGCGCGTTATCAGGCGCTTTCCGAAATAGCGGTTGCCGCCGATGATGAGAATGTCCATGGCTCAAGTGTTACGTTGTGCGCTCGGCGACTGAAGGGGGAAACATGGGAGTCAGGGCCGTCGCGCCGAAGGAACCTCGGCCGCTGCGCGCCACCGCCGTCGAAACGACGGCGGGCGCCTTCGACCCCATCGACCGGCAGCTCCTGGACCTCCTCCAGAGCGACGGCCGGATCAAGCTCAGCGAGCTCGGCCGGCGGGTCCGGCTCAGCCCCGCCGCCGTCGCCGAGCGGGTCCGCCGCCTGGAGTCCTGCGGCGCGGTCACCGGCTACGGCGCCCAGGTCTCCGCCGCCCGCCTCGGCTACGGCATCCAGGCGTTCATCCGGGTCAACCCGCACGGCGGCTACACCCTCAGGCACCCCCGCACCCTGGAGCTCCTCGACCGGCCCGAGGTCCGCGAGGCGCACCACGTGGTCGGGGAGGACTGCTGGATCCTCAAGGTCGCCGTGACCGACACCGTGCACCTGGAGGAGGTCCTGGAGCAGGTTTCCGCGCTGGGCCGCACCACCACCTCGATCGTCCTGACCTCCCCGGTCGAGCGGAAGCCGCTGCTGCCGCCGGGCGCCTGAGCGCCCGCGCTTGCCTTGACGTCGGCGTCAAGGCGTACGTTCGTGGTCATGCGAATCGGCGAGCTTGCCGAGCGGGCGGGCACGACCACGCGGACTCTGCGCTACTACGAGTCCCGGGGCCTCCTGACCGCGCGGCGCACGGACAACGGCTACCGCACCTACGACGAGGACGACCTCCGGCTGCTCCGGCAGATCCGGACCCTCCAGGACTTCGGCTTCGACCTGGAGGAGACCCGCCCCTTCGTGGACTGCCTGCGGGCCGGGCACCCGGCGGGCGACGCCTGCCCGGCGTCGCTGGCCGTCTACCGGCGCAAGCTGGCCGAGCTCGACGGGCTGATCGATCAGCTGACGGCGGTGCGCGCCCAGGTCGGGGCGCAACTGCTGCGGGCCGAGGCGGAGTTGCCGGGCGGCCCGGAACCGCGATGCGAACTGGGAGGTACGGAACGATGACGTACGCGACGGGCGTGGCCGAGGTCACGGACGCGGACTTCGGCACCGAGGTCCTGGGGTCCGGGGTGCCGGTCCTGGTGAAGTTCACGGCGGCCTGGTGCGGGCCGTGCCGGCAGCTGAAGCCGGTGCTGGCGGCCCTGGCCGAGGAGGAGGGGGAGCGGCTGCGGATCGTGGAGATCGACGTGGACCACAACCCGGCGACCACCGTGAGGTACGGCGTGATGGCGACGCCGACCCTGATGGTCTTCGACGGGGGCGAGCCGGTGAGGTCGATGGTGGGCGCCCGCCCCAAGCGGCGCCTCCGGGAGGAGCTGGCCGACGTCCTGGCGCCCGCCGGGGCCTGACCGGCGCACCCGCCCAGACGACACCCCGACGACACCCCGGCAACGCGCCGGGACGCAGAAAACCCCGACTGGAACAGCCAGCCGGGGCGATGCATCGCGTATATTGATAGATTCCGTGTCTGGACATAACAAAGACACGGAGAAGTTCACTAAACGCACCGTATCGCGCCGGGAGTCGAATTGTCAAGCGAGGAATCTCGGACCGAGGAATTTCGGAAAGAGCAGCGATTCATCACCGAGCTCTACGCACGACTCGACGACCTGAGGGAACAGGCCGAGGCCGGGGTCGCGAGGGCGCTCGCCACCTCCGGGGAGGGCAGCGCCCAGGCCCGCCTGGAGCGGGACGTGCTGGTCGCCGAGCAGTCCGGGCTGCTCGGCGCCCTCGACGCGGGCGAGACCGGCCTCTGCTTCGGCCGGCTCGTCTTCCGGGACGGCCGCGACCACCACATCGGCCGCCTCGGCATCCGCGAGGACGACCCGAACCGCACCCCCCTCGTCGTCGACTGGCGCGCCGAGATCGCCCGGCCCTTCTACCTCGCCACCGGCTACGAGCCCATGGGCCTCAGCCGCCGCAGGCACCTCACCACCCGGGGCCGCGAGGTCGTCTCCCTCCACGACGAGGTGCTCGACCTCGCCGACGCGACCCACACCGGACACGAGAGCCGCGACGCCGACGAGGTGCTGCTCGCCGCGCTCGACGCGGCCCGCACCGGCCGGATGCACGACATCGTGCAGACCATCCAGGCCGAACAGGACGGCATCATCCGCTCCCCGCACCGCGGCGTCCTCGTCGTCGAGGGCGGCCCCGGCACCGGCAAGACCGCCGTCGCCCTGCACCGCGCCGCCTATCTGCTCTACGCCCACCGCGAGCAGCTCGCCCGGCGGGCCGTGCTCATCGTCGGCCCCAACCCCGCCTTCCTCGGCTACATCGGCAACGTGCTGCCCTCCCTCGGCGAGACCGGCGTCCTGCTCGCCACCCCCGGCGAGCTCTTCCCCGGCGTCCGCGCCACCGGCGCCGACACCCCCGAGGCCGCCGCCGTCAAGGGCTCCGCCGCCATGGCCGGGGCCCTCGCCGCCGCCGTCCGCGACCGCCAGCAGGTCCCCGAGCGCGAGGAGCCGCTGACCGTCCCGCACGAGGACGGCGACCTGGTCGTCGACTGGGACATGGCCCTCGAAGCCCGCCACAAGGCCCGCGAGACCCGCCTCCCGCACAACCTGGCCCGCCCCTACTTCGTCTTCCACGTCCTGGACGCCCTCGCGGAGCAGCTCGCGGACCGGATCGGCGCCGACCCCTACGGCGGCCCCAACTTCCTGGGCCCGGACGACCGCGCCCTGCTCGCCAAGGGCATCGCCGCCAACCCCGAGGTGCACGGCGCCCTCGACACCCTCTGGCCCGCCCTCACCCCGCAGGAGTTCCTGGCCGGCTACCTCGCCGAGCCCACCCACCTGGACGAGGCCGACGCCGAGGCGATCCGGCGCACCGGCGACGGCCCCTGGACCCCCGCCGACGTCCCCCTGCTCGACGAGGCCGCCGAGCTGCTCGGGGAGGACGACTCCGCCGCCCGCGCCGCCGAGGAGGCCGAGCGGCAGAAGCGGATCCAGTACGCGCAGGGCGTCCTCGACGTCTCCTTCGCCTCCCGCACCTACGAGTTCGAGGACAAGGAGGAGCTCGACAGGGACGCCTCCGAGGTGCTCTCCGCGCACGACGTCATCGACGCCGAGCGCTTCGCCGACCGGCACGAGGAGGCCGACCACCGCAGCGCCGCCGAGCGCGCCGCCGCCGACCGGACCTGGGCCTTCGGGCACATCATCGTCGACGAGGCCCAGGAGCTCTCCGCGATGGCCTGGCGGCTCCTGATGCGGCGCAGCCCCACCCGTTCCATGACCCTCGTCGGCGACCCCGCGCAGACCGGCGACCCGGCCGGCGTCGGCTCCTGGACGGAGATCCTCGCCCCGTACGTCGAGGACCGCTGGGAGCTCGTCCGGCTCGGCGTCAACTACCGCACCCCGGCCGAGATCATGGCCGTCGCCGCCGAGGCCCGGCGGGCCGCCGACCCGGACTTCGAGCCGCCCCGCTCGGTCCGCTCCACCGGCGTGGAGCCCTGGGACCGGACCGTCGCGGACCCGGTGCGGGAGACCGCCGACGCGGTCGCCGCCGAGCGGGGCGCCGAGGGGCGGCTCGCGGTCATCGCCCCGCCCGCGCTGCACCCGGCGCTGCTCGCGGCCCTCCCGGGCGCCTCGTACGGGCCGAAGCCCGACCTCACCGCGCCGGTCGTGCTGCTGGACCCGCGCCAGGCCAAGGGCCTGGAGTTCGACACCGTCCTGGTCGTCGACCCCGACGGCATCCGGGCGGGCGCCGCGCACGGGGCCAACGACCTGTACGTGGCGCTCACCCGGGCCACCCAGCGGCTGGGCGTGATCAGGCCGGCCTGAGCCAGACCGTCGCCAGCGGCGGCAGCGTCATCCGCAGGCTGGCGGAGCGCCCGTGCCACGGCACCGACTCGGTCTTCACCGGGTCGGTGCCCACCACGTCCCCGCCGCCGTACCGGGCCGCGTCCGTGTTCAGGACCTCCGCCCAGGCGGCGAAGGAGTCCGGCACGCCGAGCCGGTAGTCGTGCCGCACCACCGGCGAGAAGTTGCACACGGCGAGCAGCGGCGAGCCGACGGCGTCGAAGCGGAGGAACGCGAAGACGTTGTCCTCGGCGGCGTCGCCCACCACCCACTGGAAGCCCTCGGGCGAGGTGTCCCGCTCCCACAGCGCGGGCGTGCCCGCGTACACCGTGTTGAGGTCCCGCACCAGGTCCCGCACCCCCCGGTGGTCGGCCTCCGCCCCGTACGAGGGGTCGAGCAGCCACCAGTCGGGCCCGTGGTCCGCCGACCACTCCGCCCCCTGCGCGAACTCCTGCCCCATGAAGAGGAGTTGCTTGCCGGGGTGGGCCCACATGAAGCCGAGGTAGGCGCGGTGGTCGGCGCGCTGCTGCCACCAGTCGCCGGGCATCTTCGACACCAGCGACCGCTTGCCGTGCACCACCTCGTCGTGGGAGATCGGCAGGATGTAGTTCTCGCTGTACGCGTACACCATCGAGAAGGTCATCTCGTGGTGGTGGTACTTGCGGTGCACGGGCTCCTTGCCGACGTAGCCCAGGGAGTCGTGCATCCAGCCCATGTTCCACTTCAGGCCGAAGCCGAGCCCGCCGAAGCCGCCGGGGCCCACCTGGTCCGTCGGCCGGGTCACCCCGTCCCAGGCGGTGGACTCCTCGGCGAAGGTCACCACCCCCGGGCAGCGCTTGTACACGGTGGCGTTCATCTCCTGGAGGAAGGCCACCGCGTCCAGGTTCTCCCGCCCGCCGAACTCGTTCGGCAGCCACTCGCCGTGCTCCCGCGAGTAGTCCAGGTAGAGCATCGAGGCGACCGCGTCGACCCGCAGCCCGTCGAGGTGGAAGCGCTCGCACCAGTACACGGCGTTGGCCACCAGGAAGTTGCGGACCTCCTTGCGCCCGTAGTCGAACTCCAGCGTCCCCCAGTCGGGATGGGCCGAGCGGCGCGGGTCCTCGTGCTCGTACAGCGGGCGCCCGTCGAACTCCGCGAGCGCCCAGTCGTCGCGCGGGAAGTGCGCCGGCACCCAGTCCATCAGCACCCCGATGCCCGCCTGGTGCAGCGCGTCCACCAGGAAGCGGAAGTCGTCGGGGGTGCCGAGCCGGGCGGTCGGCGCGTAGAAGCCGGTGACCTGGTAGCCCCAGGAGCCGTGGAAGGGGTGCTCGGCGACCCCCATGAACTCCACGTGGGTGAAGCCGAGGTCGCGCACGTACGCCGGGAGCTGCTCGGCGAGCTGCCGGTAGGACAGCCCCGGGCGCCAGGACGGCAGGTGCAGCTCGTACACGGACAGCGGCGCCTCGTGGTGCGGCCGGGCCCCGCGCCGCGCCATCCACTCCGCGTCGCCCCACACGTGGTGGTCGTCGGTCACCACCGAGGCGGTGTTCGGCGGGCACTCGGCGCGCCGGGCCATCGGGTCGGCGCGGACCGTGCGCGAGCCGTCCGGGCGGGCGATGTCGAACTTGTACAGCGCGCCCTCGCCGACACCCGGCACGAACAGCTCCCAGACACCCGTGGAGCCGAGCGAGCGCATCGGCAGCGCGCCGCCGTCCCAGTACGTCCAGTCGCCGGTGACCCGCACCCCGCGGGCGTTCGGCGCCCACACGGTGAAGCGGGTCCCCGCGGTGCCCTGGTGGGTCATCACCCGGGCGCCGAGCGCCGTCCACAGCTCCTCGTGCCGGCCCTCGCCGATCAGGTGCAGGTCGAGCTCCCCGAGGGCGGGCAGGAAGCGGTACGGGTCCTCCAGGATCAGCTCGTCGGCGGCGCCCGTGCCGTCGGGCTCGCCGTACCGCACCAGCAGCCGGTACTCCGGCACCTTGCGCAGCAGCGGCACGAGCCCGGAGAACAGCCCGTCGCCCTCGTCGAGGAGCGGGACCCGCCGGTCCTTCGCCAGCAGCAGGGTCACCGCCTTCGCCCACGGGCGGAGCACCCGCACCGCGACCCCGCCCTTGACCGGGTGGGCGCCGAGCACCCCGTGCGGGTCGTGGTGCTCTCCGGCGATCAGCCGGGCCCGGTCGCCTGGGTCCAGCGGTGGCGCCTGCCGCGTGCTGCCTGCCGTCTTGCCTGCGGGTCGGGGGGTCACCGGGGTGCCTCCTGGAGGGCGAGGGGAAGGGGGGTACGCGTACGCAACGGCCCGGCGCGGCCGGGGGAAACTCCGCTGAACGGGGCAAGTCGGACATCTCGCAGGTCCGGGCCCCGGCCGGCTCGGCCGAACGGGGTCACACGGAACTCGCCAGGCGCTCGATGGCGGCCATCGGCACCGGCAGCCAGTCGGGGCGGTGCCGGGCCTCGTACACCACCTCGTAGACCGCCTTGTCCGTCTCGTAGGCGCGCAGCAGCGCCGGGTCGTCGCGCGGGTCGGCGCCCGCGGCCTCCGCGTAGCCGGAGCAGAACGCGGCCCGGCAGCGGGCCGCCCACTCGGCGTTCCACGGGCGGTGGGTGCGGGCCGCGTAGTCGAAGGAGCGCAGCATTCCGGCGATGTCGCGCACGGTCGGCTGCGGGCTGCGCCGCTCGTCCAGCGGCTTCGCCGGCTCCCCCTCGAAGTCGATCACGGCCCAGGCCCCGTCGGCGCCCCGCAGGGTCTGGCCCAGGTGCAGGTCGCCGTGGATGCGCTGGAGCCGGCCCGCGCCCAGCGCGTCCGCCGCCGCGCCGAAGACCGCGCGCAGGCCCGGCACATGGGGGAGCAGCGCGGGGACGGCCTGCGCGGCCGCGTGCAGCCGCGCGTCCATGGCCGCCGCGAGCCGGCGGGACCTGGCCGGGTGCAGCCGCTCGGTGGGCAGCGCGGCGGCGAGCGCCAGGTGCACCTCGGCGGTGGCCCGGCCGAGCGCGGCGGCCTCGTCGGTGAACTCCCGCCCGTCGGCCAGCGCGTCGAGCGCGAGCCGCCAGCCGTCCCGGGAGTCCCGCAGATAGGGCTGGAGCACCCCGAGGGTCGCCGCGCCCGTCTCGAACCAGGCGACCGGGGCGGGGACCCGGGCGCAGCCCGCCCCGGCCAGCGCCAGCGGCAGCTCCAGGTCGGGGTTGGCGCCGGGGCTGACCCGCCGGAAGATCTTCAGGATGAACGAATCTCCATAGACCAGCGAGGAGTTGGACTGCTCCGTGTCGAGTATCCGGGGGGCCAGCGCGGGCGGCAGCGGCGCGGTGGCGCGGAAGTTCAGCGGGCCGATCCGGCCCGGGGCGCGCAGCCGTTCCCAGAGCAGTCCGGCGAGCCGCGGGTCGCGCAGCCCCTCGTAGACGGCCCGGCCGGCGAGCGGGCCCTGCCGGATCCGCCCGATCAGGGCGGGGGCGAGGCGCGGCGGCAGCTGGGGCCGCACGCCGAGGAGCAACTGGTAGCAGTCGGCGGGTGTTCCGGCCGGGCGGCCGGGCTGTTCGACCCGTACGAGCAGATGGAGGAGTCCGGGTCCGGTGCCGTCCAGCGGCAGCAGCTCGGTGGCCGCTTCCAGGGTGAATCCGGTGACCCGGCGGCCCTTGCCCGCGAACCACCGCTGCCGGGGCAGCCAGCCGTGGAGCAGGGGGGTGAGCGACGGGAGGAGGGCGTCCGGGGCCCGGGAGGTGGATGCGGCGGTCTCCGGCATGGCATCGCGTCCTTTCCCCGGGGTGCGCAAGCGGCTTTCGTATGCGTTCAAATGCGCAGAGTGTCCCGGATTGCGGCTTCGGCTGTCCGGATGTGCGGGACGTGTCGGAAGGGGAAGATCCGTATGGGCCCGGCAAGAAGGCCCGTATGGACCTGAATCGGCTGTGGGACACAGTTCCCTGTGCGGGACGGGGGAAACCGTCCCGCACGGGACAGAACTGAATTGACGGTACTTCAGGACCGCTTGAGGCGGAACCAGTAGAACCCGTGCCCGGCGAGGGTGAGCAGATAGGGCAGCTGGCCGATGGCCGGGAACTCCACCCCGCCGATCAGCTCCACCGGCCGCACCCCGTCGAACCGGCGCAGGTCCAGCTCGGTCGGTTGCGCGTGCCGGGCGAAGTTGTTCACGCACAGCACCAGGTCGGCGTCGAGCCCCTCCTCCGGGGTGGTCTCGCGGAGGAAGGCCAGCACCGCCGGGTTGGTCGAGGGCAGCTCCGTGTACGTCCCGGTCCCGAAGGCACGGTTCTGCTTACGGATCTCGATCATCCGCTTCGTCCAGTGCAGCAGCGAGGACGGCGAGGCCATCCCCGCCTCCACGTTGGTCACCTGGAAGCCGTGGACCGGGTCCATGATGGCCGGCAGGTAGAGCCGCCCCGGGTCGCAGGAGGAGAAGCCCGCGTTGCGGTCCGGTGTCCACTGCATCGGGGTGCGCACCCCGTCCCGGTCGCCCAGCCAGATGTTGTCGCCCATGCCGATCTCGTCGCCGTAGTACAGCACCGGGGAGCCCGGCAGCGAGAAGAGCAGCGCGGTGAACAGCTCCATCTGCTTGCGGTCGTTGTCGAGGAGCGGGGCGAGACGGCGCCGGATGCCGATGTTGGCCCGCATCCGCGGGTCCTTGGCGTACTCGGCGTACATGTAGTCGCGCTCCTCGTCGGTGACCATCTCCAGGGTCAGCTCGTCGTGGTTGCGCAGGAAGATGCCCCACTGGCAGCCGGAGGGGATCTGCGGGGTCTTCGCCAGGATCTCGGAGACCGGGTGGCGGGACTCGCGCCGGACCGCCATGAAGATGCGCGGCATGACCGGGAAGTGGAAGGCCATGTGGGCCTCGTCGCCGCCCGAGCGGAAGTCGCCGAAGTAGTCGACGACGTCCTCCGGCCACTGGTTCGCCTCGGCGAGCAGCACCGTGTCCGGGTAGTGCTCGTCGATCTCCTTGCGGACCCGCTTCAGGAAGGTGTGGGTCTCGGGCAGGTTCTCGCAGTTGGTGCCCTCCCGCTGGTACAGGTACGGCACCGCGTCCAGCCGGAAGCCGTCGATCCCCAGGTCCAGCCAGAAGCGCAGCGCGGACATGATCTCCTCCTGCACCTTCGGGTTCTCGTAGTTGAGATCCGGCTGGTGGGAGAAGAAGCGGTGCCAGTAGTACTGCTTGCGGACCGGGTCGAAGGTCCAGTTGGAGCTCTCCGTGTCGACGAAGATGATCCGGGCGTCCGCGTACTGCTTGTCGTCGTCGGCCCAGACGTAGTAGTCCCCGTAGGGGCCGTCCGGGTCGCTGCGGGACTCCTGGAACCACGGGTGCTGGTCGCTGGTGTGGTTCATGACGAAGTCGATGATCACGCGCATCCCGCGGGCGTGCGCGGCGTCCACGAACTCCACGAAGTCGGCGAGGTCGCCGAACTCGGGCAGCACGGAGGTGTAGTCGGCGACGTCGTAGCCGCCGTCCCGCAGCGGGGACCTGAAGAACGGCGGCAGCCAGAGGCAGTCGACGCCCAGCCACTGGAGGTAGTCCAGGCGGGACGTGATGCCCTTCAGGTCGCCTACTCCGTCTCCGTTGCTGTCCTGGAAGGAGCGGACCAGGACCTCGTAGAAGACCGCCCGCTTGAACCATTCGGGATCGCGGTCCTTGGCGGGGGTGTCCTCGAAGGTGTCGGGGACGGGTTCGTTGACAGTCATGATGTGGGTGACCCTCCGGTCTGCGGGGACGGTCGCAGGACGAGTACGTGCGCGGGCGTGACACCCGGCTCTAGGCGCACGTAGGCGTGCCTGCCCCAGTGATAGGTCTCGCCGGTGAGCTCATCGCGCACCGGCACGGTCTCGTGCCAGTCCAGGCCGAGTTCCGGCATGTCCAACGAGACCGTGGCCTCCTGGGTGTGGTGGGGGTCGAGGTTGACGACCACCAGAACGATGTTCGAACCGCTGCGCTTGGAGTACGCGATCACGGACTCGTTGCCGGTCGTGTGGAAGGTCAGGTTCCGCAGCCGGCGCAGCGCCGGGTGGCGCCGCCTGATCCGGTTCAGGGAGGTGATCAGCGGCGCGATCGAGGCCCCCGAACGCTCCGCCGACTCCCAGTCACGGGGCTTGAGTTGGTATTTCTCCGAGTCCAGGTACTCCTCGCTGCCGTCCCGCAGCGGGGTGCCCTCGCACAGCTCGTACCCGGCGTACACACCCCAGGTGGGCGAGAGAGTGGCGGCGAGCACCGCCCGCGCCTCGAAGGCCGGCCGGCCGCCGGTCTGGAGGTAGGCGTGCAGGATGTCCGGGGTGTTCACGAAGAGGTTCGGCCGCATGTGCGCCGCGGCCTCCCCGGAGAGTTCGGTCAGGTACTCCGTGAGCTCCTCCTTGGTGTTGCGCCAGGTGAAGTACGTATACGACTGCTGGAAGCCGACCGTGCCCAGCGTCCGCATCAGCGCCGGCCGGGTGAACGCCTCGGCCAGGAAGATGACATCCGGGTCCGTCCGGTTCACCTCGCCCAGCACCCGCTCCCAGAAGACCACCGGCTTGGTGTGCGGGTTGTCCACCCGGAAGATCCGCACCCCGTGCGCCATCCAGTGCCGCAGCACCCGGACCGTCTCCGCGACGATCCCGTCCATGCCGTCGCCGGCGCCGTCGAAGTCGATCGGATAGATGTCCTGGTACTTCTTCGGCGGGTTCTCCGCGTACGCGATCGAGCCGTCCGGACGGTGGCTGAACCACTCCGGGTGCTTCTCCACCCACGGGTGGTCCGGCGAACACTGGAGCGCGAAGTCCAGCGCGACCTCCAGCCGCAGCTCCCGCGCCCGCGCCACGAAAGTGTCGAAGTCCTCGATCGTGCCCAGGTCCGGGTGGACCGCGTCGTGCCCGCCCTCCGGCGAGCCGATCGCCCACGGCACGCCCACGTCCTCCGGGCTCGCCGACAGCGAGTTGTTCGGGCCCTTGCGGTGGGTGACGCCGATCGGGTGGATCGGCGGCAGGTAGACCACGTCGAAGCCCATCGCCGCGATCGCCGGCAGCCGCTCGGCCGCCGTGCGGAAGTTCCCCGGCACGGTCCGGCCGCGCACCGTGCGCACCCCCTCGGAGCGCGGGAAGAACTCGTACCAGGAGCCGAACAGCGCCCGCTCCCGCTCGACCCGCACCGGCAGCGCGGGCGAGGCCGACAGCAGCTCCCGCAGCGGGTGCCGCTCCAGGGACTCCAGCACGCGCGGGGCGAGCGCCGCCGCCAGCCGCACCGCGGCCGGCCGGGACTCGTCGCGCAGCGTGTCCGCGACCGCCAGCACCGCCTCCCGGCCGCCGCCCTTCTTCGGCACGCCCTTCGCGGCCCGCTCGTGCAGCAGCGCGCCCTCCGCGAGGACCAGCTCCGAGTCGATCCCCGCCGGGATCTTGATCCGCGCGGTGTGCCGCCAGGTCGCCAGCGGATCGCTCCACGCCTCGACCGTGTACGACCAGTCGCCCTCGGCGTCCGGGGTGACCTCGGCGCCCCACCGGTCGGTGCCGGGGGCCAGTTCGCGCATCGGGGTCCAGGGCCCCGGCCGGCCGGACGGGCCGCGCAGCACCACGTTGGCGGCGACGGCGTCGTGCCCTTCGCGGAAGACCGTGGCCGTGACCTCGAAGGTCTCGCCCACCACCGCCTTGGCGGGGCGGCGGCCACAGTCGACCGAGGGGCGGACGTCCAGTACGGGAATGCGTCCCATGAGCGGATTCACAGCATCACCTGACGGTTTGCGGGGGTGCGGGTGGTGTTGCGCTCTTTCTAGCTCCGTCGACGGCCGGCGGGTTGCGGGCATGACCGCTCCTGTGCGCGTTCACTCGGATGGCGGGTCTGGAAGGAGTAAGAAGGGGTACGGGGAGGAGCCTTCCCACGGTTTTCGGGTGGGCAATCCGGCGCTTTGTTAACTACTAGGGCGTAGCCGGACCGGCAAGAACACGTCCCGGACAAGAAATCGGCCCGCTCCTTGTCGGACGGGGCCGGTTTCCCCCGCCCCCGCGCGGGCTAGCGTCTCGGACGGAACCCCGGCCGCACAGCGTGGTGCTTCCGCTCCGCTCCGTCACACCCTGCGAAGGTGGAACACGTGAAGGCAATCCGTCGATTCACCGTGCGCCCCGTCCTCCCCGACACCCTTCGACCCCTCGCCGACCTGGCGCGCAACCTGCGCTGGTCCTGGCACGAACCCACCCGCGAACTCTTCGACTCGCTCGACCCGCTCGGCCACGCCGAAGGCGACCCCGTCCGCGTGCTCGGCGCCATCGACACCGCGCGGCTCACCACGCTCGCCGCCGACCAGGACTTCCAGGCCCGGCTGCGCGCCGCCGCCGACGAGCTCGACCGCTACCTCCACGAGCCCCGCTGGTACCAGCGCCAGGGCGGCGAACCGCCCGCCTCCATCGCGTACTTCTCGCCCGAGTTCGGCGTCACCGCCGCCCTGCCCCAGTACTCCGGCGGCCTCGGCATCCTCGCCGGCGACCACCTCAAGGCCGCCAGCGACCTCGGCGTCCCGCTCATCGGCGTCGGACTCCTCTACCGCCACGGCTACTTCCGCCAGTCCCTCTCCCGCGACGGCTGGCAGCAGGAGCACTACCCGGTCCTCGACCCCGGCGAGCTCCCCGTCACCCTGCTCCGCGAGCCCGACGGCACCCCCGCCCGGATCACCCTCGCCCTGCCCGGCGGCCGCAGCCTCCACGCCCACCTGTGGATCGCCCAGGTCGGCCGGGTCCCGCTGCTCATGCTCGACTCCGACGTCGAGGAGAACGCCCCCGGCGAACGCGAGGTCACCGACCGGCTCTACGGCGGCGGCAGCGAACACCGGCTGCTCCAGGAGATGCTCCTCGGCATCGGCGGCGTCCGCGCCGTCCGCACCTGGTGCCGGCTCACCGGCACCCCCGCCCCCGAGGTCTTCCACACCAACGAGGGCCACGCCGGCCTCCTCGGACTCGAACGCATCCGCGAACTCGCCGGACACGGACTCGACTTCGACGCGGCCCTGGAGACCGTCCGGGCCGGCACCGTCTTCACCACCCACACCCCCGTCCCCGCCGGCATCGACCGCTTCGACCGCGCCCTGGTCGCCCGCCACCTCGGCGAGGACGGCGAACTCCCCGGCCTCGACACCGGCCGGATCCTGGCCCTCGGCGACGAGACCGCCCTCGGCGGCGAGACCGGCGTCTTCAACATGGCCGCCATGGGCCTGCGGCTCGCCCAGCGCGCCAACGGCGTCTCCACCCTGCACGGCTCCGTCAGCCGCGCCATGTTCGCCGGCCTCTGGCCCGGCTTCGACGGCGAGGAGGTCCCCCTCACCTCCATCACCAACGGCGTCCACGCCCCCACCTGGACCGCCCCCGAGGTCGCCCGGCTCGCCCCCGACGCCGACGACCGCACCCTCTGGGAGCTCCGCCGCACCCTGCGCGAACGGCTCGTCACCGACGTCCGCCGCCGGGTCCGGGCCTCCTGGCGGCAGCGCGGCGCCGCCGCCGCCGAACTCGGCTGGACCGACACCGTCCTCGACCCCGACGTCCTCACCATCGGCTTCGCCCGCCGGGTCCCCTCGTACAAGCGGCTCACCCTGATGCTGCGCGACAAGGACCGGCTGCGCGCCCTGCTGCTCCACCCCGAGCGGCCCGTGCAGCTCGTCGTCGCCGGCAAGGCCCACCCCGCCGACGACGGCGGTAAGCGGCTCGTCCAGGAACTCGTCCGCTTCGCCGACGACCCCCGGGTCCGCCACCGGATCGTCTTCCTCCCCGACTACGGCATGGGCATGGCCCGCGGCCTCTACCCCGGCTGCGACGTCTGGCTCAACAACCCGCTGCGCCCCCTGGAGGCGTGCGGCACCAGCGGCATGAAGGCCGCGCTCAACGGCTGCCTCAACCTCTCCGTCCTGGACGGCTGGTGGGACGAGTGGTTCGAGCCCGACTTCGGCTGGGCCATCCCCACCGCCGACGGCGCCGCCGCCCGCGACGAGGACCGCCGCGACGACCTGGAGGCCGCCGCGCTCTACGAGCTGATCGAGCGCCGGGTCGCCCCCCGCTTCTACGACCGGGGCCCCGACGGGGTGCCCTCCGGCTGGACCACCATGGTCCGGCGCACCCTGCGCGACCTCGGCCCCAAGGTGCTCGCCGACCGGATGGTCAAGGAGTACGTGACCCGGCTCTACGCCCCCGCCGCCGAGGCCCACCGGGCGCTCGGCCCCGCCGGGGCCCGCGCGCTCGCCGACTGGAAGGCCCGGGTGCGCGGCGGCTGGCCGAAGGTGTCCGTCGACCACGTCGAGATCGGCGACGGCCTGGAGGACGCCGAACTCGGCGCCACCCCCGCCGTCCGGGTCCGGGTCGCGCTCGGCGACCTCACCCCCGACGACGTCGAGGTGCAGGCCGTCACCGGCCGGGTCGACCCCGACGACCGCCTCCTCGACCCCCGCGCCACCGTCCTCAAGCCCACCGGCGGCCCCGACCTGGAGGGCCGGATCCCCTACGGCGGCACCCTCTCCCTCGACCGCACCGGCCCCTTCGGCTGCACCGTCCGGGTACTGCCCGCCCACCCGCTGCTCGCCCACCCGGCCGAGCCGGGCCTGGTCGCGCTCCCGGCGGAGACCGGCGGCGACAACGGGGGAGTGATCCTGCGCTAGGGCCGGCGATACGGCGGTACGGGGCGGGCGCCGGGCTCACGGCACCTCCGCCCGGTCCGCCAGGTGGCCGGCCCGGAAGCAGAGCCGGTACACCGGGATCGCGGCGAACATCGTCGCCCGGTAGTACAGGCACTCGTCCATCCCCGGCGGCTCCGCCGGGGCCCGGGCCGGCCGCCCGTCCAGCGGCCGGTCGGGCAGCCGCTCGCCCACCTCCGCACGGGTCTGCCCCAGCCGGATCCTCGTGTAGTCCTCCGGCTCCAGATACGACTGGTGCTGGGTGTACAGCGCCACCCCCGCCATCAGCAGCCCCAGCGCCGCCAGCAGCGCCAGCGGGATCCAGATCGCCCGCGCCAGCCCCCGCCGCACCTCGCGCCGCGCCCGGTCCAGCTCCCGCGCCGAGCGGGGCGCGGCGGGGCGCGCGGCGGGCGGGTGCGGCGGCAGCGCGGCGGACAGCTCGAAGCCGCCCCCGGGGGTGACCCGCTGGCCGAGCGTGCCGCCCGCCAGCCGCACCCGCTCGTCCAGCCCGACGAGGCCCGTGCCGCCCGAGGCGAGCCCCGACCGCCCGGCCCCGGCGGGCCCGCTCACCACCCGCACCCGGACGGTCCCGGCGGGCCGCCCGGGGTGCTCCGGATGGTCCAGGTGGACCTCCACCGGCGCCCCCGGCGCGTGCTTGGCCGCGTTGGTCAGGCCCTCCCGCACCACCCGGTGCACCGCCCGCGCGGTCATCTCCGGCAGCGGCGCGGCCCCGTCCCGCCGCGGGGACTCCCGCAGCTCGACCGGCATCCCGGACGCGCGGGCGCGGGCCACCAGTTCGGCGACGGTCTCGTCCGCCGGGGCGACCGGCGCGTCGGCCGCCTCCTCGTCGCCCTCGCGCAGCACCCCGATGATGTCCCGCAGCCGCCCGGTGGCGTCGGCCGCCGCCCGCCGCAGCTCGCCCGCCGCCCGCTGCTGGTCCGGGCCGAGCGCCGGGTCCACCTCCAGGGCGCCCGCGCGGATCGCGATCAGCGCCAGGTCGTGGCCGAGCGAGTCGTGCATGTCACCGGCGATCCGGGACCGCTCGCGCAGCCGCTCCCGGTCGGCGACGGCCGCCTGTTCGTGCTCCATCCGGTCGGCCAGCTCCCAGCCGCTGCGCACCAGCCGGTCGTACTGGCGGGCGTAGCGCCCGATGAGCCAGGGCGCGACGACGGCCAGGGCCAGCGACAGGAGCAGCGCGAACCACACCCCGAGCGGCCGGCCGGTGAGCCGGACGAGCGCGAGGCCCGCCAGGGGCACCGCCCCGAACAGCCACAGCGCCGGGCGGACGGCCTCGGCCCGGCGTCCGGCGAGACAGCCGAAGGCGACCAGGGCCAGGGTGTACGAGGGGGTGAAGAGCTCGGGGCTGGTGGCCAGCGAGGCGGCCACCACGAGGGCGAGCGGGACGGTGGGCCAGCGCCGTCCGAGCGCCACGCACACGGCGAGCACGGCCGCGCCGACGGCGACCCGGGGCCAGGAACCGCCGTCTTCCGGGTCGGACTTCAGCAGGACGGGGACGCAGAGCAGCAGCCACAGCGCGAGGTCGAAGGCCCGCTCCCGGGCCCGCTCAGGCACCGGGCACCAGCCCCGCCTCGTACGCGAGGATCGCGAGCTGCACCCGGTTGCGCAGGCCGACCCGGCCGAGGACGGCGCTGACGTGGGCCTTCACGGTGCCCTCGACGACGTACAGGCGCTCGGCGATCTCCTGGTTGGACAGGCCCGCCCCGACGAGCGCGACCACCTCGCGCTCGCGTCCGGTCAGTGGCTCCAGGCGGGCGCGGGCCTCGGCGGCGCGGGAGAAGCGCCCGCCGCCGAGGGTGTCGAGGACCCGGCGGGCGACGGTGGGGGAGAGGTAGGCGGCGCCCTCGGCGACCGCCCGTACGCCGGCGATCAGTTCGCGTGGGTCGCCGGACTTGAGCAGGAAGCCGCTGACGCCGCTGCCGAGGGCGCGGGTGATGTACGCGTCCTCGGAGAAGGTGGTGAGCATGACGACGGCGGTGCCGGGCGCCGCCGTCCGCAGCTCCTCGGCGGCGCCGAGCCCGTCGAGCCGGGGCATCCGGATGTCGAGCAGGACGACGTGGGGGCGGTGCAGCCGGGCCAGTTCCACGGCCTCGTGGCCGTCGCCGGCCTCGGCGACCACCTCGATGCCCGGGTCGGCGGCGAGGATGGCCCGGACCCCCGCCCTGATCATCGTCTCGTCGTCGGCCAGCAGCACCCTGATCATCCGGCCACCCTACGCAGACGCGCGGACGCCCGGAGGGAGCGATCCCTCCGGGCGTCCTGGCGGTGTCTCAGCCGCGCCGGCCGGGGCCGGCGCCCTCCCGGCTTACGGGAAGGTCAGCTTGAACTGGTTGATGTAGCCGGTGTCGATGGACGCCTTGTCCTGGACACGGAGCTGCCAGACGCCGTTGGCGACCTCGGAGGAGGCGTTCACGGTGTAGGTCTGGCTGATGTTGTCGGCGCTGCCGCCGGCGCGGTTGTGCAGGTTGTAGACCGAGCCGTCGGGGGCGACGAGGTCCACGACGAGGTCACCGATGTAGGTGTGGACGATGTCCACGCCGACCGAGAGGGCGGCCGGGGCGTTGCCCGTCACACCGGAGACGGTCACGGACGAGGTCACCGCGGCGCCGTTGTCCGGGATGGACACGTCGGTGTCGTTGGTGAAGACCGTGCCGCCGGGGTTGCCGCCGCCGGGGCGCGGACCGACGTTGATGCCGGCCCAGGCGTTCTGCACGGCCAGGACCTCGGGGCTGGTCGCGCCGTAGAGGTCGGTCGCCGCGGCGATCGTGCCGGTGCGGGCACCGGCGTAGTTGGTGCTGGAGTTGAACTTGGTGGTGAGCGCCTTGAACCAGATCAGCGCGGCCTTCTCCCGGCCTATGCCGGTGACGGGCAGGCCGTCGGAGGTCGGCGAGTCGTAGTTCACGCCGTTGACGGTCTTGGCGCCGCTGCCCTCGGAGAGCAGGTAGAAGAAGTGGTTCGCCGGACCCGAGGAGTAGTGGACGTCGATGGAGCCGATGCCCGAGTACCACGCGTCCTTGGACGAGCCGTCCTTGCTCGGCTTGTCCATGTAGCGCAGCGGGGTGCCGTTGCCGCGGATGTCGATCTTCTCGCCGACGAGGTAGTCGCCCGGGTCGGACGTGTTGTTGGCGTAGAACTCGACGGCCGCCGCGAAGATGTCCGAGGTGGCCTCGTTGAGGCCGCCGGACTCGCCGCTGTAGACCAGGCCGGCCGTGTTCGAGGTGACGCCGTGGGTCATCTCGTGGGCGGCCACGTCGATGGAGGTCAGCGGCTTGGTGTTGCCGGACCCGTCGCCGTAGGTCATGCAGAAGCAGGAGTCCGACCAGAACGCGTTGACGTACGCGTTGCCGTAGTGGACCCGGGAGTACGCGCCGACGCCGTCACCGCGGATGCCGGAGCGGCCGTACACGTTCTTGTAGTAGTCCCAGGTGAGCGCGGCACCGTAGTGCGCGTCGGCACCGGCG
This sequence comes from Streptomyces sp. NPDC048659, assembly GCF_040650575.1. Classification (NCBI taxonomy): domain Bacteria; kingdom Bacillati; phylum Actinomycetota; class Actinomycetes; order Kitasatosporales; family Streptomycetaceae; genus Streptomyces; species Streptomyces sp. NPDC048659. Next base: position 68,121 of record NZ_JBEZHM010000032.1, read on the forward strand.
GTGGCGCGGTTGGACGTGGTGCCGTTGCCCCAGACGTCCGTGGTGTTGGTGAAGAGGGTGCCGGTGCCGGAGCCCGTGCCGCCGTTGAGGTCGTACGTCTTGTGGTTGCCGCGGCCGGTGTCGGTCAGGCTGTACGACGGGGCGGTGCCGAGGGTCACCTGGCCGCTGTACTGGGTGTTGCCGACGCCGGTCTCGATGGCCTGCCACTCGTAGAGCTTCGCCCCGGACGTGGCGTCCGTGATGACGTGCAGCTCGTTGGGCGTGCCGTCGTGCTGGAGGCCGCCGACGACGGTCTCGTACGCGAGGACGGGGGTGCCGTTGGCGGCCCAGACGACCTTGCGCGGGGCGCGGTCGGCCTTGGCCTTCTTGGAGCCCTCGGCGGTCGCGCGGCCCAGCGCCTGGCGCTCGGCGGCGGCCGGGGCGAGGGTGGCGGTCGTGTCGACCTTGCTGATGTCGGCGCGGGTGGCCTTGGTGACGGACGTGGTGGCGCCCGCCTTGGTCGCCTCGACGATGAGGTCGCCGCCGAGGACCGGGAGGCCCGCGAAGGTGCGCTCGTAGCGGGTGTGCGTCGACCCGTCGCGGTCCTGGATGACGTCCCGGACGACCAGCTTCTCCTGGGCGCCGAGGCCGAGGCGCTTGGCCTCCGCCGCGGTGTCCGCCTGGGCGGCGCGGATCAGCGCGGCGCGCTGGGCCGGCGAGAGGTCGGCGGGCAGCTTGCCGGGGTTCGCCTGCGAGGCGACCTGCGCCTTGGGGGCGGCGCCGAACTGGTCGGCGGTGGCGGAACCGGTCTGCACGCCGACGGCGAGCATGGCGGCGGCAGCGATCAGGGCGCCGGTCGCGGTGGCGCGACGGCTGGGCGTGGATCTCACGCAGACTCCTTTTGCGAGGGGGGTACCGGGGGCACGGGGTGGCGCCGCCCGGGCTGAGCAAGCAGAGCTGTGGAGCACGTCCGGGTGATGCGCCGGACATTGGTGCGAAGAGCCGGGGGAGAGAGTGGCAGTCGTGGCCGCCATCTGTCAGGAGCGCGTCAACAAGTTGGCCGGAAACGCTCCGCAGTCCGAAGGTCACTGTTCGTTAAGCGGACGTTTCGTCGATCATGGTCGCGATGCCGTCCAGCGTTCTCCCGAGGCCGAATTCAAAGAGAGAGTCCAGGCTCATGGGGAACATCAGCTCTCCGGCCATGGCGTGCAGGGAGGGGTACGTTCCGGCGGACTGGATCGCATCGAACCGTGGCTCATTCTCGTCCATCCACTCGCCCCCGGAGAGCCCCGAGTCCTGCCGCGCCCGCGCCTCCAGTTCGCCCGCCATTCCCATCCCTTGGACATAGGCGAGGAGCGTCAGATGCGTGAACAGCTTCCGCTCCGCCGACAGCGGCGTGGACCGCAGCACCCCCAGCACCCACTCCGCGTACGCCATCGCGTGCGGCGCCGCCACCGGCCGCACGAAGCCCGCCATCGCGTGCGCCATCCACCCGTGCCGCGCGTACACCCCGCGCAGCCAGCGCGCCGCCCGCTCCAGACCCGGCCGCCACTCCGCCGGCACCGGCCCCAGCGGCACCTCCGCGAACACCGCGTCCGCCATCAGCCGCACCAGCTCGCCCTGCCCCGGCACCTGTCGGTACAGCGCCGTCGTCGGCACCGACAGCGCCGTCGCCAGCCGCCGCATCGTCACCGCGCCGAGCCCCTCCGCGTCCGCCAGCGCCACCGCCGCCGCCACGATCCGCTCCCGCGACAGCCCGCCGCCCGCCGGGCCCCCCGCCGGATGCGCCGCAGGGTCCACCACCACCGTGCCGACCCCCGGCTCCGGCCGCACCAGACCCTCCCGGCGCAGCTCCGCGAGCACCTTCGTCGCCGTCGCCATCGCCACGCCCCACTCGCGGGTGATCGCCCGCGTCGACGGGACCCGCTCCCCGGGCGCCAGCTCCCCCGACCGGATCCGGTGGCCGATCTCGGCGGCGATGGACAGATACGGCGGTCGGCTGCTCATGGGCGCGGAGTGTACTAGTGCGCCCGAGGTGCCCCAACCCCCGCCCACCAGGCCCTTCTTCGTGCTTGACAGGGGTGCACTAGGGCGGGCCTGGCGACCCGTCCGGCGCACTGCTTCCGTGCCCCCATGACGCTCACCACCCCGCCCCGCGCCCCCGGCGCCCCGCTCGCCGGCCGCCGCGAATGGACCGCCCTCGGCGTCCTGATGCTGCCCCTGCTCCTCGTCTCCATGGACGTCTCCGTCCTCTACTTCGCCCTCCCCGCCATCGCGGCCGAACTCCGCCCCGGCGCCACCGCCCAGCTGTGGATCCTCGACGTGTACGGCTTCGTCCTCGCCGGGCTCCTCATCACCATGGGCGCCCTCGCCGACCGGATCGGCCGCCGCCGGCTCCTCCTCGGCGGCGCCGCCCTCTTCGGCCTCGCCTCCTGCGCCGCCGCCCTCGCCGACAGCGCCGCCGGGCTCATCGCCGCCCGCGCCCTCCTCGGCGTCGGCGGCGCCTGCCTGATGCCCGCCACCCTCGCCATGGTCCGCACCCTCTTCCGCGACGAGGCCCAGCGCGCCAAGGCCGTCACCGCCTGGACCGCCGTCATGGCGGGCGGCGTCTCCCTCGGGCCCGTCCTCAGCGGCGCGCTCCTCGAACACTTCTGGTGGGGCTCGGTCTTCCTCGTCAACCTGCCCGCCATGGCCCTGCTGCTCGTCCTCGGCCCCCTCCTGCTGCCCGCCGGGCGCGGCGGCGGGGCCTGCGGCGGCGGGGCCTGCGGGGCCGGGTCCGAGGGCGCCGGGTCCGAGGGTGCCGGGTCCGACGGCGCCGCCGCGGCCGGGCGCTTCGACGGCTGGAGCGCGCTGCTCTCCCTCGCCGCGGTGCTGCCCGTCGTCTACGGCGTCAAGGAGTTCGCCCGGCACGGCTGGTCCTCCGGCACCGGGCCCGCCGCCCTCGCCGTCCTCGCCGGGCTGTGCGCCGGCGCCGTCTTCCTGCGCCGCCAGACCCGGATCGCCCGGCCCATGGTCGACCTCGCCCTGCTGCGCCGGCCCGCCTACGGCGGCTCCGTCCTCGTCAACCTGCTCGCCATGGCCGCGATCGTCGGCTTCGCCGTCTTCACCACCCAGTACCTGCAGTCCGTCCTCGGCCAGAGCCCCTTCGAGGCCGCCCTGTGGAGCCTGCTGCCCACCCTCGGCGTCATGGGCGCCGCGCCCCTCGCCACGGCGCTCGCCCGGACCGTCGACCGGGCGTACGTCATGACCGGCGGCCTGCTCCTCGGCGCCGGCTGCTTCGCCCTGCTCGCCCGCACCGACCTCGGCACCCCGCTGTGGGCCGTGCTCGCCGCGAGCGCCGGATACGCGGGCGGGCTCGTCTCCGCCATGACCCTCGGCAACGAACTCGCCCTCGGCGCCGCGCCCGTCGAGCGCGCCGGGTCCGCCGCCGCGGTCCTCGAATCGGGGCAGGAGCTCGGCGGCGCCCTCGGCATGGCGCTCCTCGGCGCCCTCGGCGGCGCCGTCTACACCGCCGCCATGCCCGCCTCGGCGCCCGCCGCCGCCCGCGAGACCCTCGGCGGGGCCCTCGGCGGCCCCGGGCCCGTCCTGGCCGCCGCCCGCGCGGCCTTCACCGAGTCCCTCGCCGCCGCGGCGGGTGGGGCGGCGCTGCTGATGCTGGTCGCGGCGGGGCTCGCGTACGGGCTGCTGCGGGGGAAGCGGCGGGGGGTTTCCGGGGGGTGAGGGGGGTGAGGGGGGTGAGGGGGGCGGTGCGGTGCGGGGTGGGGTGGGGTGGGGGTTGTTCCTTCGGGGCTTCGCCCCGTCAGACCACCAGGCTGTCCCGCCAGGCGCGGTGCAGGCCCGCGTAGTGGCCCTCCGTCGCCGTCAGGGCCTTCGGGGTGCCGTCCTCCACCACCCGGCCCGCCTCCATCACCAGGACCCGGTCCGCCACCTCCACCGTCGACAGGCGGTGCGCGATCACCACCGCCGTACGGCCCGCCAGCACCGTGTCCATCGCCCGCTGCACCGCCCGCTCGCCCGGCACGTCCAGCGAGCTGGTCGCCTCGTCCAGGATCAGCACCGCCGGGTCCGCCAGCAACGCCCGCGCGAACGCCACCAGTTGGCGCTGGCCCGCCGAGATCCGGCCGCCCCGCCTGCGGACGTCCGTGTCGTAGCCGTCCGGCAGCGCGGCGATGAACTCGTGCGCCCCGATCGCCTTCGCCGCCCGCTCGATCTCCTCGCGGCTCGCCTCCGGGCGCCCGATCGCGATGTTCTCCGCCACCGTCCCCGAGAACAGGAACGCCTCCTGCGTCACCATCACCACGCCCCGCCGCAGCTCCGGCGTCGCCAGCTCGCGCAGGTCCGTCCCGTCCAGCAGGATCCGGCCCTCCGTCGGGTCGTAGAAGCGGGCCAGCAGCTTCGCCAGCGTCGACTTGCCCGCGCCTGTCGAGCCCACCACGGCCACCGTCTGGCCCGCCGGGATCGTCAGGTCGAAGCGCGGCAGCACCTCGCCGCCCGTCCGGTACGCGAAGCCCACGCCCTCGAATTCCACCTCGCGGCCCGGCGCCCCCGTCCGCTCGGGCAGCGCCCTCGGCTCCGCCGCCTCCGGGACCCCCGGGCGCTGCGCCAGCAGGCCCGCGATCTTCGCCAGCGACGCCGCCGCCGACTCGTACGAGTTGAGGAACATGCCGAGCCGGTCGATCGGGTCGTACAGCCGGCGCACGTACAGCACCGCCGCCGCCAGCACGCCCAGCTCCAGCGTGCCGCCCGCCACCCGGTAGGCGCCCCACAGGCACATCGCGGCCACCGCCGTGTTCGCCACCAGCCGGGAGCCCACCACGTACCGGGCCATCTCCAGCAGCGCGTCGCCGTTGCTCCGCTCGTGGCGCGCGTTGAGGACCGCGAACTCGGCGTCGTTCGCCGCCTCCCTGCGGAAGGCCCGGACCGGCCGGATGCCGTTCAGGGTCTCCGCGAACTTCACGATCACCCGGGCGATCGCCGTCGAGCGGACCGCGAACACCGCCGCGGAGCGCCGCCGGTAGCTGCGGACCAGCAGGTACAGCGGGCCGAACGACGCCACCGCCACCGCGCCGATGCCCAGGTCCAGCCAGAGCAGCAGCACCGCGATCGACACGAACGACAGCGCCACGCCGAGGAGTTCCTGGAGGCCCTCGGAGAGCAGCTCGCGCAGCGACTCCACGTCGGTCGTCGAGCGGGAGATCAGCCGGCCCGAGGTGTAGCGCTCGTGGAAGTCGACGCTCAGCGCCTGCGCGTGGCGGAAGATCCGGCCGCGCAGGTCGAGCAGCACGTCCTGGTTGACCCGGGCCGCCGTCCGTACGAACACGTACTGGAGGAGGCCGCTCGTCGCCGCGCAGGCCAGGTAGCCGAGGGCCACCGCGAGCACGGGGGTGTGGTCTCCGGCGCGGAACGCCGGTACGGCCCGGTCGATCGCGTACGCCACCAGGAGCGGGCCCGCCTGGAGGGCCAGTTGCTGGACCAGGAGGGCCAGCATGGCCGCCGTGACGCGGGCGCGGTGGGTGGAGAGGAGGTCGCGGAGGAGGCGGCCGGTCGCGCCGGGGGGTGTCGGCAGGTCGTCCTGGTCGAAGGGGTCCGCCTTCGCCGCTGTCGCTTCCGCCGCCGTTGTTTCCGTCGCCGTCGTGGGGGCGGGGGCCGGGGCGGGGGTGGGGGTGTCCGGACTGCGACCTTCACTTCGCTTCGCTCGTTGCGGGCGCCGCCACGTCCGGACACCCCCACCCCCGCCCCGGCCCCCTCGGGTCTGATTTCGGCTGTCCGTGTTCGTCATCGGGACTCCTCGGGGGCCGTTTCGTCGTCGCCTGACATCAGCCATCGGTATTCGGCGCTGCTTGCGAGCAGTTCCTGGTGGGTGCCGGTCGCCGCTATACGGCCTCCGGAGAGCAGGGCCACCCGGTCGGCCAGCAGGACCGTCGACGGGCGGTGCGCCACCACCAGCGCGGTCGTGCCGCGCAGCACCTCGCGCAGCGCCGCCTCCACCTTCGCCTCGGTGTGCACGTCCAGCGCGGAGAGCGGGTCGTCGAGGACCAGGAAGCGGGGGCGGCCCACCACCGCGCGGGCCAGGGCCAGGCGCTGGCGCTGGCCGCCCGAGAGGCTCAGGCCCTGCTCGCCGACCTGGGTCGCGGTGCCCTCGGGGAGGCGGGCCACGAAGGTCTCCGCCTGGGCCACCGCGAGGGCGCGGTCCAGTTCGGGCGGGCCCGCCCCGTCGTCGGCGCCCATCAGGACGTTCTCGCCGATGCTCGTGGAGAACAGGGTCGGCTCCTCGAAGGCCATCGAGACCAGCGAGCGCAGCCGGTCCCGGGGGATCCGGGTGATGTCCTCGCCGTCCAGCAGGATCCGGCCCCCGGTCGGCTCGTGCAGACGCGGGACCAGGGCGGTCAGGGTTGTCTTTCCCGAGCCCGTCGTCCCGACCAGGGCCAGGGTCTCCCCGGGGCGGATGTGCAGGTCCACCTCGGCCAGGACCGGGGCGGTGCCGGGGGCCGCGTCCGGGTAGGCGAAGGAGACCTTCTCGAAGGTCAGGCCCGTGGTGTGCGCGCGGGGGGAGGGGGTGGGGTCGTCCTCCTCCTCGGGGGCGTCCATCACCTCGAAGTAGCGTTCCGTCGCCGTCGCCGCGTCCTGGCTCATCGCCAGCAGGAAGCCGATCGACTCCACCGGCCAGCGCAGCGCCAGCGCCGTCGACAGGAACGCCACCAGGGTGCCCGCCGACAGCTCCCCGTCGGCCACCTGGAGCGTGCCCAGCACCAGCGTCGCGCCCACCGCCAGCTCGGGCAGCAGGGTCATCACCGCCCAGATCCACGCCAGCAGCCGCGCCTTGGCCAGCTCCGTGCCGCGCAGCTGGGCGGCCAGGTTCCGGAAGGCCGCCGTCTGGTCGCGGTGGCGGCCGAAGCCCTTGACGATCCGGATGCCGAGGACGCTCTCCTCCACCAGCGTCGTCAGGTCGCCCACCTGGTCCTGGGACCGCCGGGTCACCACCGCGTAGCGGCGCTCGAAGAACGAGCAGAGGAACACCATCGGCGCGACCGGCGCCAGCAGGACCAGGCCCAGCGTCCACTCCTGGGCGAACAGCACCGCGTAACCGGCCAGGATCGTCACCGCGTTGACCAGCAGGAAGGTCAGGGGGAAGGCGAGGAACAGGCGGACCAGCATGAGGTCCGTCGTGCCCCGGGACAGGAGCTGGCCGGAGGGCCAGCGGTCGTGGAAGGCGATCGGCAGCCGCTGGAGGCGGTGGTAGAGGTCGGCGCGCATCGACGCCTCCACCCCCGCGAGCGGGCGCGCCACCAGCCAGCGGCGGACCCCGAAGAGGACCGCCTCGGCGATGCCCAGCAGGAGGAGGTACAGCGCGCCGAACCACACCCCCCGCTGGTCGCCCGCCGTGACCGGGCCGTCCACCAGCCACTTCAGGACGAGGGGGATGACGAGGGAGAGACAGGAGGCCACGATCGCCACGAACGCGGCGGTGAAGAGCCGGGCGCGCACCGGGCGGACGTACGGCCACAGGCGCAGCAGCGTGCGCACGGTGGAGCGCGAGTGCTTGGTGGGTACATGTTCAGTGGGCATCAGGTCCGAGACTACGGTTCGCCCCTGACATCGCTCATGTGGTTTTCCGCCATCAACCGATCGGCTGACCGCGGGTCGAGCGGGATGGCCGATACCGGCGGGAGCCCGTTCTCGCGAGCCTGGGGTCATGCCCATGATCGAGGTACAGGACCTGCACAAGGCGTACGGCGCCCACAAGGCCGTCGACGGCGTGAGTTTCGTCGTGGAGGAGGGGGAGATCTTCGGGATCCTCGGGCCCAACGGGGCCGGGAAGACCACCACGGTGGAGTGTGTCGCCGGGCTGCGGGGCGCCGACCGCGGCACCGTCCGCGTCGCCGGGCTCGACCCCGTCGCCCGGCACGCCGACGTCACCCGGCTGCTCGGCGTCCAGCTCCAGCAGAGCGAGCTCCAGGCCAAGCTCACCGTCCGCGAGGCGCTCGAACTGTACGCCTCCTTCCACGAACGCCCCGCCGACTGGCGGGCCCTGGCCGAGCGGCTCGGCCTCGAAGGGCAGCTCGGCACCCGCTACGCCAAGCTCTCCGGCGGCCAGAAGCAGCGGCTCTTCATCGCCCTCGCCCTGGTCGGCGACCCCCGGGCCGTCGTCCTCGACGAGCTCACCACCGGACTCGACCCGCGCGGCCGGCGGGACACCTGGGCGCTCGTCGAGGACATCCGGCGCTCCGGGGTCACCGTGCTGCTCGTCACCCACTTCATGGAGGAGGCCCAGCGCCTCTGCGACCGCGTCGCCGTCATCGACAAGGGCCGGGTCACCGCCCTCGACACCCCCGCCGGGCTCATCCGCCGGTCCGGCGCCGCCCGCACCGTCTCCTTCGCCGCCGACACCCCGCTGGACCCCGCCGAACTGCTCGCCCTGCCCGGCGCCGTGCGCGTCGAGACCGCCGCCGGGCGGACCGTCCTCACCGGCGACGACACCACCGTCGACGCCTTCGTCCCGCTGCTCGCCCGCCGCGGCGTCACCGCCCGCGGCCTGCGGGTCTCCGACACCACCCTCGACGACGCCTACCTCGACCTGACCGGAGCCGACCAGTGACCACCGCCGCCGCCCGCACCGTCCTGCGCACCGAGATCCGGCTCTTCGGCCGCGAACCCGCCGCCCTGTTCTGGGTGATGGCCTCGCCCACCGTGCTGCTCGTCATCCTCGGCTCGATCCCCTCCTTCCGCGAGCCCGCCGCCGAACTCGGCGGACGCCGGGTGATCGACGTGTACGTGCCCGTCTCCGTGCTCTTCGCGCTCATCATGGCCGGGCTCCAGGCGATGCCCCCGGTCCTCGCCGGCTACCGCGAACGCGGCATCCTGCGCCGGATGTCCACCACCCCGGTCCGGCCCGCGACCCTGCTCACCGCCCAGCTCGTCCTGCACGGCGGGGCCGCCCTGCTCTCCGCGCTGCTCGCCATCGGCGTCGGACGGCTCGCCTTCGGCGTCGCCCTGCCCGCCGCCCCGGCCGGCTACCTCCTCGCCCTGCTGCTCGCCACCGGCTGCGCCCTCGCCATCGGCGCCGCCGTCTGCGCGGTCTCCCGCACCCAGAAGATCGCCACCGCCGTCGGCTCCGCCGTCTTCTTCCCCTCGATGTTCACCGCCGGCGTCTGGCTGCCCGTCCAGTCCATGCCGGATACGCTGCGCGAGATCGTCGGCTTCAGCCCGTACGGCGCCGCCTCCACGGCCCTGGACGCGGCGGCGGGCGGCGGCTGGCCCGGCTGGGGGCCGCTCGGGGTGATGGCCGTGTGGACGGTGGCGCTCACGGCGGCGGCGGTCCGGAAGTTCCGCTGGGAATGACGAGCGAGGGGGACGGGGTGACCGCGCACACGTCGGTCGAGGAACGCTGGCAGCAGTTCTTCCGCTGGGGGCCGTACGGGCTGCTCGCCGTCGCCGGGGCGCTCGCCGCGGCCTCCGCCGGGGAGCTGATGACCGCCACCCGCGCCGTCGTCGCCGGGATCCTCTCCGGCGCCGTCCTCGCCCTCCAGCTCTGGTGGCACGCCCACCAGCGGGCCGTCGACGGCGAGCCCCCCGACCCGCTGCCCGCCCTCCACGTCCCCGGCGCCCCCGGGCCCGCCTCCGTCGTCTACTTCACGCTGCGCACCGCCCTCGGCTTCGCGCTCACCTGGACCAACCCCTTCTTCGCCGTCTTCGCCTGCGTCGGCTACTTCGACGCCGCCCACCTCCTGCCGCCCCGGCCCGCCGCCGTCCGCGCCGGACTCCTCGCCGTCGCCCTCACCCTCGCGGGCTCCCAGTCCGGCGGCCTGCCGCCCCGCGGCCTCATGCAGACCGTCGCCTTCGCGGGCCTCTTCGTCCTCAACGGCTGCCTCGCCGTCGGCCTGTCCCACCTCGGCGTCAAGGACGCCGAGAAGGCCCGCGAACGCGCCGCCACCATCGAGGAGCTGGCCCGCGCCAACGCCCGCCTCGAAGAGGCCCTGGAGGAGAACGCCGCCCTCCAGGCCCAGCTCCTCGTCCAGGCCCGCGAGGCCGGCGTCGCCGACGAACGGCGGCGGCTCGCCGCCGAGATCCACGACACCATCGCCCAGGGCCTCGCCGGCGTCATCACCCAGCTCCAGGCCGTCGGCGCCACCACCGACCCCGCCCAGGCCGAGATCCGGCTGCGGCGCGCCGCCGACCTCGCCCGGCACAGCCTCGGCGAGGCCCGCCGCTCCGTGCAGAACCTCAGCCCCGTCGCCCTCGCCCACGCCGGCCTTCCCGACGCGCTGCGCGGCACCGTCGCCGACTGGGCCGAACGCACCGGCGTCGACGCCCGGTTCACCGTCACCGGCACCGAGCACCCGGTGCACGAGGAGATCGCCGCGACCCTGCTGCGCATCGCCCAGGAGGCCCTCGCCAACGCCGAGAAGCACTCCGGCGCCACCCGCGCGGGTGTCACCCTCTCCTACATGGGCGACGAGATCACCCTGGACGTACGCGACGACGGCCGGGGCTTCGACCCGGCCGCCCTCCCCGCCCGCCACCGCACCGGCGGCTTCGGCCTCGCCGGGATGCGGGCCCGCGCCGAACGCCTCGCGGGCGCACTCACGTTGGAGGCCGAGCCCGGCATGGGCACGGCCGTCAGCGCTCGCGTACCGTTGGCGCCCCATGACTGAGATCACCCTCCTGCTCGTCGACGACCACCCCGTCGTCCGCGACGGCCTGCGCGGCATGTTCGAGAGCGACCCCGGCTTCCGCGTCCTCGGCGAGGCGGCCGACGGCGTCGAGGGCGTCGCCCTCGCCCTGCGCCTCGACCCCGACGTCGTCCTCATGGACCTGCGGATGCCCGGCGGAGGCGGCGTCGAGGCGATCGGCGCCCTCGTCCGGCACGGCGCCCGCGCCCGGGTCCTCGTCCTCACCACGTACGACACGGACACCGACACCCTGCCCGCGATCGAGGCGGGCGCCACCGGCTACCTCCTCAAGGACGCGCCCCGCGAGGAGCTGTTCGCCGCCGTCCGGGCCGCCGCCGAAGGCCGCACCGTGCTCTCCCCGGCCGTCGCCGGCCGCCTCGTCACCCGCGTCCGCACCCCCGCCGCCCCCGCCGACGAGAGCCTCTCCGCCCGCGAGAAGGAGGTCCTCGAACTCGTCGCCCGGGGCACCTCCAACCGCGAGATCGCCGCCCAGCTCTTCCTCAGCGAGGCCACCGTCAAGACCCACCTGACCCACATCTACGCCAAGCTCGGCGCCAAGGACCGCGCGGCGGCCGTCGCCGTCGGCTACCAGCGCGGCATCCTCGGCTGACCCCGCGCCCAACGCCAACGAACCCCGCACCGAAAGCCAACGACAGCCGCCCCGCCCGGCCCCACACTGGACCCGCACGGGGCGGTCCACGGGGGCTCGACGGACCGCCACGTGCCCCTTCCCCCGCCGGCCACCGCCGTCGCGCCGCGGTGGCCGCCGGGGGCCGGGCTCCCGCCGGGCCCTGCCCTAGCCCCCCACCCGCAGCAGCACCACCGACCGCCCCGCCACCGTGATCGTCCCGCCGCCCCGGTGCACCGTGCCCGGGGCGTGGGACTGGTCCTCCGGGGCCGTGTCCACGAGCCGTTCGTACGACCGGGCCCACGGCGGGCCCGGCAGGCGGAAGTCGACCGGGCGGGGGCCCGCGTGGAGGACGGCGAGGAAGCTGTCGTCGGTGACCCGGTCGCCGCGGGCGTCCCGGCCCGGTATGTCGCGGCCCGACAGGTAGAGGGCGAGCGTGGCGGCGGGGGCGTACCAGTCGGCCTCCGTCATCTCGGTGCCGTCGGCGGTGAACCAGGCCAGGTCCCGCAGCCCGTCGGCGGCCGGCCGGCCCGAGAAGAAGGCGCGGCGGCGCAGCACCGGGTGGCGGTGGCGCAGGTCGAGCAGGCGCCGGGTGAGGGCGAGGAGCTGGGCGTGCCCGGGGTCGTCGGCCAGGCTCCAGTCGAGCCAGCCGATCTCGTTGTCCTGGCAGTAGGCGTTGTTGTTGCCGCCCTGGGTGCGGCCCATCTCGTCGCCCGCGACCAGCATCGGCACCCCGGTCGACAGCAGCAGCGTGGTGACCAGGTTGCGCAGCTGGCGGCGGCGCAGGGCGTTGATCGCGGGGTCGTCGGTCTCGCCCTCGGCGCCGCAGTTCCAGGAGCGGTTGTCGTGGGTGCCGTCCCGGTTGCCCTCGCCGTTGGCCTCGTTGTGCTTGCGCTCGTAGCTGACCAGGTCGCGCAGGGTGAAGCCGTCGTGGGCGGTGACGAAGTTGACGGAGGCGTACGGGCGGCGCCCGCCCCAGGCGTACAGGTCGCTGGAGCCGGAGAGCCGGTAGCCGAGGTCCCGGACGTCGGGCAGCGCGCCGCGCCAGAAGTCCCGCACGGCGTCCCGGTAGCGGTCGTTCCACTCGGTCCACAGCGGCGGGAAGGCGCCCACCTGGTAGCCGCCGTTGCCGACGTCCCAGGGCTCGGCGATCAGCTTGACCCGGCGCAGCACCGGGTCCTGGGCGATGACCGCGAGGAAGGGGGAGAGCATGTCGACGTCGTGCATCGAGCGGGCGAGGGCCGCCGCCAGGTCGAAGCGGAAGCCGTCCACGCCCATCTCGGTGACCCAGTAGCGCAGGCTGTCGGTGATCAGCCGGAGCACCTGCGGCTGCACGACGTGCAGGGTGTTGCCGCAGCCGGTGTAGTCGGTGTAGCGGCGGGCGTCGGACGGCAGCCGGTAGTAGCCGCGGTTGTCGATGCCCTTCAGGGACAGCGTGGGGCCGAGCTCGCCCGCCTCGGCGGTGTGGTTGTAGACGACGTCGAGGATGACCTCGATCCCGGCGGCGTGCAGCGCCCGCACCATCCGCTTGAACTCGCCGACCTGCTGCCCGGCGGTGCCGCCCGCCGCGTAGCCGGCGTGCGGGGCGAAGTAGCCGATGGAGTTGTAGCCCCAGTAGTTGGTCAGCCCGCGCCGCAGCAGGTGGTCCTCGTGGGCGAACTGGTGCACCGGCAGCAGTTCGACGGCGGTCACCCCGAGGCGTACGAGGTGCTCGATCGCGGCCGGGTGGGCGAGGCCCGCGTAGGTGCCGCGCAGCTCGGGCGGGATGCCGGGGTGGCGCGCGGTGAAGCCCTTGACGTGCAGTTCGTAGATGACCGAGTCGGGCCAGGGCGTCTTGGGCCTGCGGTCGTCGGACCAGTCGTCGTCGTCCTGGACGACCACGCCCTTGGGGACGTACGGGGCGGAGTCCCGTTCGTCGCGGACGGTGTCGGCGACGTGCTGCTGGGGCCAGTCCCGGACGTGCCCGTACACCTCGGACGGCAGCCGGAAGTCGCCGTCGACGGCCCGCGCGTACGGGTCGAGGAGCAGCTTCGCCGGGTTCCAGCGGGCCCCGGTCCAGGGGTCCCAGCGCCCGTGGACGCGGTAGCCGTAGCGCCGGCCGGGGCCGACGCCGGGCACGAAGCCGTGCCAGATCTCGTGGGTCAGCTCGGTCAGCCGCAGCCGGGTCTCGGTGCCGTCCGGGTCGAACAGGCACAGTTCGACGGCCTCCGCCCCGCCCGACCACAGCGCGAAGTTGGTGCCCGCGACCCCGTCGGGGCCGACCCGGCAGCGGGCCCCCAGGGGGGTCGGCGAGCCCGGCCACACCTCCGGGCCCGGCGGCCCCGCCCGGCCCTGGGCGCGCTCGGATACCGCCTCCTGCTCGGCTGCGCTCGACACGTCCCGGCCTCCCGCGGCTCTCCCTGCGCGGGGGGCGCGGCGTCCCGGCCGCTGTTCCCCGCGCGTGGTCCTCCCACCTGTTCTGCCCGCACGGCCGTCCTCCCAACATGACCCGCACGCACGTTTCCCCTGGAGGGTGGCCGTCGTTGGGCCGGTCGTGAGACATGTGACGAAGCGGGCGGGGTTCGCCCTCGCGGTGGCGGGACTGCTGGCGGGCCTCGCGGGCTGCACCGGGGCCGGCGGCGGCCTGGACGTGACCCTGCCGGGCAAGGCGCGGGCGCCGGGCGACGTGATCCGGGTGAGCCCCGAGGACGGCAGCCGCGGGGTGCCCGCCGAGGGGCCCCTGGAGGTGCGGGTGGACAGCGGGCGCCTGGAGAAGGTGTCGGTGGTCCAGGTGGAGGACGCGCAGCGCACCCGGGTGGCGGGCGAGATCTCGGCGGACGGGCTGCGCTGGCGGCCGGACGGCCGGACCCGGCTGGCGCTGGCCGCGAAGTACAGCGTGGACGCGGTGGCGCTGGACGCCCACGGGCGCCGCTCGGCCCGGCACACCACGTTCACGACGGTGGTCCCGGAGCACCGCTTCATCGGCTACTTCAAGCCGGAGAACCGTTCCACGGTCGGCACCGGCATGATCGTCTCCTTCTCGTTCAACCGCGAGATCGCCAACCGCGCGGAGGTCGAGAAGGCGATCCGGGTCGTCTCGGACCCGCCGGTCGAGGTCGTGGGGCACTGGTTCGGCAAGGACCGGCTGGACTTCCGCCCCGCCGCGTACTGGCGGCCGGGCACCGAGGTGACCGTCGACCTGGACCTGCGCGACGTCGAGGGCGCGCCCGGGGTGTACGGCATCCAGCGCAAGCGGGTCGGCTTCACGGTGGGCCGCTCGCAGGTGTCGCTGGTGGACGCCGAGCGGCACACGATGGAGATCCGCCGGGACGGGGACGTGCTGGCCACGCTGCCGATCACCGCGGGGGCGCCGAAGACCACCACGTACAACGGGAAGATGGTGGTCACGGAGTTGTACGAGGTGACCCGGATGGACGGGCGGACGGTCGGCTTCGGCGGCGAGTACGACATCAAGGACGTGCCGCACGCGATCCGGCTGACCGACTCGGGGACCTTCCTGCACGGCAACTACTGGGCCTCGGCGTCCACCTTCGGCTCGGCGAACGTGAGCCACGGCTGCGTCGGGCTGCGGGACGTGAAGGGCGGCGGGGCGGACACCCCGGCGGGCTGGTTCTTCGACCGGACGCTCATCGGCGACGTGGTCGAGGTGGTCAACTCGCAGGACAAGGAGGTCGCCGCGGACAACGGTCTGGGCGGCTGGAACATGGAGTGGAACCTGTGGAAGGGGGGCTCCGCGCTCCGCTGACCCGCGCCGCCGGGCCCGCCCGCGCCCCCTCGCGCGCACCCGCCTACCCGCCCGCCTCCGCGCCCGCCCGCGCACCCCGCGTGAACTGGGACTGAACGGTGACATTCGCGTGGAAGTTTCGTGTCCGGCGGTGTGATTATCTAACGCCGTGTGCGCGGGAGGATGCGTACGGGGGCGGGGCCCGAGCGGAGCCGGGTCGTGCGAGGGGAGAAGACCATAGTGAACGGGCAGCCGATATCCGGAGGGGCCGCCGGACGCCGGCGCCGAGGCGCCCGCCTGGGGGCGCTGGCGACGGGGACGCTGCTCCTCGTGCTGACCGCGTGCGGCGGCGGAAGCGGCGCCACCGGCGGCGGCAAGGGCGCCGAGGACCCGGCGGGCACCGGGGGCAAGCAGGAGATCGCGGCGTCCACCGCGGTCGTGACGATCGCCCCGAAGGACGGCGCCGACTCGGTCGCCACCAGCGGCGCGCTGAAGGTGACGGCCGATCAGGGCAAGCTGACCACGGTCACCGTCGCCGACACCAAGGGCACCCCGATCGAGGGGAAGATCTCCGCGGACGGCGCGAGCTGGGAGCCGTTGGGGCACCTCGCGGGCGGCACCCAGTACAAGGTGCACGCGATCGCGAAGGACGCGGCGGGCCGCGAGTCGGCGAAGGACACCACCTTCAGCACCCTCGTCCCGAAGAACACCTTCATCGGCCACTACACGCCGGAGGACGGCGCCACGGTCGGCGTCGGGATGCCGGTCTCGATCAACTTCACCCGGGGCATCACCGACCCGGAGGCCGTCGAGCGCGCCATCAAGGTGACGGCTGAGCCGCCCGTGGAGATCGAGGGGCACTGGTTCGGCAACGACCGCCTCGACTTCCGCCCGGAGGACTACTGGGCCGCGGGCACCAAGGTGACCGTGCACCTCAACCTGGACGGCGTCGAGGGCCGGCCGGGCGTGTACGGCAAGCAGAAGAAGACGGTCACCTTCACCATCGGGCGCCGCCAGGTCTCCACGGTGGACGCCGGCGCCAAGACGATGAAGGTCGAGCGCGACGGCAAGATCCTCAAGACGCTGCCGATCACGGCCGGCGCGCCGTCCACGACCACGTACAACGGGCAGATGGTCATCAGCGAGAAGTACAAGGTGACGCGCATGAACGGCGCCACCGTGGGCTTCGGCGGCGAGTACGACATCAAGGACGTGCCGCACGCGATGCGCCTGTCCACCTCGGGCACCTTCGTGCACGGCAACTACTGGGCCTCGGCCTCGACCTTCGGCTCGGAGAACGTGAGCCACGGCTGCGTCGGCCTGCGCGACACCCGCGGCGCCGGGGACAGCACGACCCCCGCCGCCTGGTTCTTCGACCGCTCGATCATCGGCGACGTGATCGTCGTGAAGAACTCCCGCGACAAGCAGATCAAGCCGGACAACGGCCTCAACGGCTGGAACATGTCCTGGTCGGAGTGGAAGTCCTGAGCCTCCCCGCCGCGTGACGAAGGGCCCCGGTGCTGTGACCAACGGCACCGGGGCCCCCGTCGTTAACGGCGGCTAACCTTCGGTCCATGACTGTGAACCTCGAAGTCGCCGACGGCGTCGGCACGATCCGGCTCGACCGTCCCCCGATGAACGCCCTGGACATCGCCCTCCAGGACCGGCTGCGCGAGCTGGCCGAGGAGGCGGGCGACCGCGACGACGTGCGGGCCGTGATCCTGTACGGCGGCGAGAAGGTGTTCGCGGCGGGCGCGGACATCAAGGAGATGCAGGTCATGGACCACGCGGCCATGGTCAAGCGGTCCCGGGCGCTCCAGGACTCCTTCACCGCGATCGCCCGCATCCCCAAGCCGGTCGTCGCGGCCGTCACGGGGTACGCGCTGGGCGGCGGCTGCGAGCTCGCGCTCTGCGCCGACTACCGGATCGCCGGGGACAACGCGAAGCTCGGCCAGCCGGAGATCCTGCTCGGCCTGATCCCGGGCGCGGGCGGCACCCAGCGCCTGTCCCGCCTCATCGGCCCCTCCCGGGCCAAGGACCTCATCTTCACCGGCCGCATGGTGAAGGCGGACGAGGCGCTGCGGCTGGGCCTCGTGGACCGGGTGGTGCCCGCCGCCGAGGTGTACGCGGAGGCGCACGCCTGGGCCGCGAAGCTGGCGCAGGGCCCGGCGATCGCGCTGCGGGCGGCCAAGGAGGCGGTGGACCAGGGCCTGGAGACGGACCTCGACTCGGGTCTCGCCATCGAACGCGCCTGGTTCGCCGGACTGTTCGCCACGGAGGACCGGGAGCGCGGGATGCGCAGCTTCGTCGAGGAGGGTCCGGGCAAGGCCAAGTTCGCCTGAACCGGGGCCGGTTCGGACGCCGCCGCCCCGCCGGGCGGCGGCCGACCGGGCCCTGTCGGACGGTTTTCCCGGAATTGTCGATTCCGGGTGGCTGATTCGAGTGGAACGGCCCCGCGTTCGGCCCGCTGCGGCCATGATGGGGGCATGGCGGGCCTGGATGGTATGGATCAACCGCGGCAGCGCGGCGGTGGGACCGCCGCCCGGTGGGTGCCGGCCGCGGAGGACGAGCGGGCCGCGGAAGCGCTCAAGGAGTACGGGAACCCCGCCGAGGAGGACGTCCGGCTGCCGTCCCGCCCGGAGTCGGCCGCGGTCGCGCGCCGGCTCACCCAGTGGGTCGTGCTGCGCCAGTGGGCGCTCGGGCCCCAGATCGCCGAGCACGCGGTGCTGCTCGTCTCCGAGCTGGTCGGCAACGCGGTGCGGCACACCGGCGCCCGGGTCTTCGCGCTGCGGATGCTGCGCCGCCGGGGCTGGATCCGGATCGAGGTGCGCGACCCCTCGCGCGGGCTGCCCTGCCTGATGCCGGTGCACGAGCTGGACACCAGCGGGCGCGGCCTGTTCCTGGTCGACAAGCTCTCCGACCGCTGGGGCGTGGACCTGGCCCCACGCGGCAAGACCACGTGGTTCGAAATGCGCGTCAGCGACCGCTAGCCGCCGCTTGCCTGCCGCCTCCGCCGCCGCCCGGACCGCCCCCGGACGCACGAAAGCCCCCGTCCGCCGTGGTGGGGCGCGTGGGGGCTTTCGTGTGAAGCGCCGTGGATCGGGGGGGTGTGTCCACGGCCGCCATGTCGACCTGGCCCGGGTCAATGGGGGTCGTGTCATCGACTATGACAGACGGAGGGCCGCTCCGCCAAAAGTCGATAGCGGTCTAAATCGGGACAGATCGTCACAGTTTACCAATGAATCGTTGGTGACGTGGGGCACCATCCTTGTAAACGATGAATAAGTATGGCGTTCATCGGGTGTTTCCTCGCCTTGTCCGCATAGTGGACACCCTGTCCCGGCCCGCAATCACCGTGCAATCGTCCTGAATTGGCCCAATCATCGTTTTTCCGGCATAGCGCCCCTTAAATGGTGCCGTGATGCCGATCGACCGCCGTGGCGCCCTCCGGGCCGGCGCGGCCACCGCCCTCGCGGGAGCCCTCGCCACCGCCTGCGGCACGCCGCCGCGCCCCGCGCCGCCCCAGGGCCCCGCGCCCGCCCCTGCCGCCGCCCCCGCGCCGCGCCGCTACCCCGGCAGCCCCGAGGAGATCGCCCACGGCCCCCGCGACCGCCCCAGGGTCGCCCTCACCTTCCACGGCCAGGGCGACCCCGCCCTCGCCCGCGCCGCCCTCGGCCACCTCGAACGGGCCGGTGCCCACGTCACCGTCCTCGCCGTCGGCGAGTGGCTCGACCGGCACCCCGAGATGGCCCGCCGGATCCTCGACGGCGGCCACGACCTCGGCAACCACACCCAGCACCACATCGACGTCAACACCATGACCGAGGCCCGCGCCTACGAGGAGATCCAGGGCTGCGCCACCCGCCTGCGCCGGCTCACCGGCTCCATCGGCACCTGGTTCCGCCCCTCCCGCACCCAGCACGCCGCCGAGCCCGTCCGCCGGGCCGCCCACCGCGCCGGCTACCCGCACGTCCTCTCGTACGACGTCGACTCCCTCGACTTCACCTCGCCGGGCCCCGCCGCCGTCGTCGCCAACGTCACCGGCCCCCTGCGCGCCGGATCCGTGGTGAGCCTCCACTTCGGCTACGCCGACACGGTCGCCGCGCTGCCCGCCCTCCTCGCCGACCTCCACCGCCGCGGCCTGCGCGCGGTGACCACCACGGAGCTGCTGAGCTGATGCCGACCCCCGCCCCCCGCGCCCGCGCCCGCACCACGGGCCTCCTCGCCGCCGCCCTGCTCCTCACCCTGGCCGGCTGCGGCGGCCCGCGCCCCGCCGAGACCGGCGGCGCCGCCAAGAAGGAGGCGGCCGTGCTCCCCGCCGTCCCCAAGGCCGGCACCGCCGCCGGACTGCCCGGGATGCCGCCGCTGCTCCAGCCCGACGACGTCTACGCCGCCGACCGGCCGAACCGGCTCTCGCCCGTCGTCAAGGACTTCCCCTCCCGGGTGTACGTCCCCAACACCAACTCCAACACCGTCTCCGTCATCGACCCCGCCACCTTCAAGGTCGTCGAGACCATCCCGGTCGGCCGGCAGCCCCAGCACGTGGTGCCCTCCTGGGACCTCAAGACCCTCTGGGTCAACAACAACCGGGGCCACACCCTCACCCCCATCGACCCCGCCACCGGCGCCGCCGGCAAGCCCGTCGAGGTCCACGACCCGTACAACCTCTACTTCACCCCGAACGGCAAGTACGCCGTCGTCATGGCCTCCCTCGACCGCGAGCTCGTCTTCCGCGACCCGCACACCATGGAGCGCCGCAAGACCGTCCCCGTCTCCTGCTACGGCGTCAACCACGCCGACTTCTCCGCCGACGGGCGCTACTTCGTCGTCTCCTGCGAGTTCTCCGGCGAGCTCCTCAAGGTCGACACCGAGAAGATGGCCGTCGTCGGCCAGCAGAAGCTGCCCTTCAAGGGCGCCATGCCGCAGGACGTCAAGATCTCCCCGGACGGGAAGACCTTCTACATCGCCGACATGATGGCCCACGGCATGTGGGTCCTCGACGGCGAGAAGTTCACCACCCCCACCCTGCTCCCCACCGGCAAGGGCTGCCACGGCCTCTACGTCTCCCGCGACTCCAAGGAGATGTACGTGTCCAACCGGGGCGAGGGCACCGTCTCCGTCTTCGACTTCACCCAGAACCGCCTCACCAAGAAGTGGCGGCTCCCGCAGGGCGGCTCACCCGACATGGGCGGCGTCTCCGCCGACGGCAAGGTCCTGTGGCTCTCCGGACGCTACGACTCCGAGGTCTACGCCATCGACACCACCAACGGGAAGCAGCTCGCCCGCATCCCCGTCGGCAGCGGCCCCCACGGCCTCGCCGTCTACCCCCAGCCCGGCCGCTACTCCCTCGGCCACACCGGCGTCTTCCGCTGAGCCGCTAGCGCGCGACCAGCAGCACCTCCGCGCCCGCCGGGCGGTACCCCGCCGCCTGGAAGGCGCGGACGCTGCGCGCGTTCCCCGGGCTGTTCTGCGCCCACACCACGCCGTCCGGGGTCAGCTGCCGGGCCGCCCGCGCCAGTGCCCGGCCGAGACCCCGGTGCCGCGCGTCCGCGTCGACCTCCACCGCCGCCTCCATCCGGCCCGCGACGCCCCGGCCCAGGATCAGCACCCCGCCGTCCGCCGCCCACACCCGGACCTCGTCGCGGTACTTCAGGGCCCGCGCCACCCGGGGATGCCCCTGGTCCCGGATCTCCCGCAGCGCGATCTCCGGCTCGCCCGGCAGCGCCCCCGCCACCGTCATCAGGTCGATCGTGTTCACGTACCGGCCGGTGCGCGCCATCAGCGCCGACAGGAAGCGCGGGGTCATGCTCGCCACCAGCGGATCCGTCGACGCCGCCGCCAGCTCCGCCCGTATCCACTCCGGGTCCTCGTCCAGGAAGACCACCGAGTGCGCCGTGAACGACAGCACCCCCGCGTCCCGCCCGTTCGGCTGGGGGAGGATCGTCGTCGAGCCGTCCGGCGGCGGGAACTCCCCGCGGGCCGCCGCGTCCAGGATGCCTGCCACGTCGCTGTTCATACCCCCATCATCCGGCACGGAGGCGCCCGCTAATCTGGCCCGGACATCGAAGCACCACGAAGGGGAAGCAGTGGCGGACATCAACGAGGCGCGGACCGCGTTCGAGCGGTTCGACGTGGACGGGGACGGCTTCATCACGGCCGCCGAGTACAAGAGCGTCATGGCGCAGCTGGGCGACTTCAACGTCACCGAGACCGTCGCCGAGGCGCTCATCAAGCAGCGCGACGACAACGGGGACAAGAAGCTGTCCTTCGACGAGTTCTGGGCCCACCTCAGCAAGGCGTGAGCCCCCGCGGGGGCGGGGCGGGCGGCGCCGTACGACCAAGCGCACGTACGTGAGTTGCCGCCCGTCCGGCCCCCGGTGACGATCGTCCGGTGACGCTCCCCGGCCCCCTCGGCACCCCGATCCGGCTGACCGCGGCCCTGCTCGCCGCCGCCGCCACCCTCGCCGCCGCCCTCCTCGGCGCCGGAGTCGCCCAGACGGGCACCGGCGAACTGGAGATCCCCGCGGCGGGCACCATCACCCTGCTGCGCCTGTTCATCCTGCTCGCCCTGGCGGTCCAGCTCGGCGAGCTCGTCGGCGTCCGGCTGGCCGGCGAGGGCCCGCTGCCCCGCCGCTGGTCGCTGCCCGCCGCCGCCCTCGGGCTGGCCTCCTCGGCCGCCCTGCTCGGCCTGCTCGCCGTCATCAGCGGACTGCGGCTCGGCACCGTCTACGGGCTCCGCGAGGGCCGGCTGCTGCTGGTCACCGCCAACGCCTTCGCCCTCGCCGCCCTGTGCGCCGCCTCCCGGCGCCCCGCGCTCGCGCTCGCCCCGCTGGCCGTCGCCGTCGGCGCCGAGGCCCTGCGCGCCCACCCCGAGGCGTACACCCCGGCCATCGGTTTCGGCCTCACCGTCGTCCACCTCACCGGCGCCTCCCTGTGGTGCGGCACCCTGCTGTACGTGCTGCGCACCATGCGGCTGCGGGAGGGCGGCGCGGACGTGCTGCGGCGGTACGCCAGGATGGCCGCCTGGGTCTTCGCCGCCCTCGCCGTCACCGGCACCTGCTCCACCCTGCGGCGCCTCCCGCTCGACGCCGTGCTGACCACCGCGTACGGCAGGGTGCTGCTGTTCAAGCTGGCCCTCTTCGGGGTGGCCGCCCTGCTCGCCCTGACCGCCCGCCGCCGGATGCTGCGCGGCGCGGACGCCCAGCCGCCGGCCCGCGCCGAGCTGGCCGTGCTGGGGGGCGTGGTGCTGGTCTCGGCGCTGCTGACGGTGGTGCCGGACCCGCACTGGCTGGTCCACTGAGAAGCCCCCGCCCGGGAGACCGGGCGGGGGCCTTTCCGGCCGGGGCCGTCAGGTGGTCAGCGTGGCGCCGTGCGGGTCGTCAGCCGGGGATGCTCGTGGTGAGGTACCACTGCTGGTAGGGGTTGGTGTCGCCGTACTGCTTGAGGTACGCGTTGCCCTTGGCGTCGGAGTCCAGCGCGTTGCCGCTGATGACGAGGCGGAGCTTCCCGCTGATGAAGTACTCGTCCCAGAGGTCGTTGCCGTCGATTCCGCACGGCCGGGTCTCCAGGAACAGGGAGAAGATGTTCTGCGGCCTCAGGCAGCGGCCGGTTCCCTGGTTCTGGAGCTGGATCTTTCCGCTGACGCGCTTGTAGTCCCACTTCTGGTACGCGCTGGTGGTGGAGCAGGACGAGGTGGTGACCGAGCTGACGTTGTCGGTGAGGCAGAGCCCCGTCTGGACGTTCTGGAGCCGCCAGATGCCGCCGCTGGGGCCGCCCGCGGCGTGGGCGGTCGTGGTCATGCCGGCGAGCAGGAGCGCGGTGGCGCCCGCCGTGGCCGCGAGGCCGCCGAGGGTGTTGCGGATGGTCATGGCGTTTCTCCCTGGAGAGCCGGCCGGCGCTGGGTGCCGGGGGTGGTGCGGGTCATGTCGGGCTGTGCGGGGCTGTCGGGCGAGTGCTGTTCCCGGCTCAGGGGGAGGTCACGGTCCACTGCTGGTAGGGGTTGTCCGATCCGTAGGTCTTCGCGTAGGCGTTGCCCTTGGCGTCGGAGTCCACGGCCTGGGTGGAGGTCTGGCCCGTGTTCAGGTTGAGGTACTCGTCCACGAGCCGGTACGTCCCGCCGGAGTAGAGCTCCGTCCAGAGCATCCCGTTGCCACAGGCGGGATCCGTCTCGAGGTGGCCGGGGAGGAAGGGGTCGATCCACAGGCAGCGGCGGGTCTGGACGTTGCGGAGCAGGATCTGGCCGTTCTGCACCCCGCGTTCCCACTGCTGGTAGGGGTTGGTCGCGCCGCAGGTCTTCGTGTACACGTCGCCCTTGGCGTTGGAGTCGAGGCAGAGCCCGGTTCTGGCGTTGTGGTACTGGAAGACGTTGCCGGCGGCGTGGGCGGCCGGGGCCGTTCCCAGGCTGAGCAGGACGGTCGCTCCCGCGGCGGTCAACGCGCCGGTGATCTTCGTGCGCATGCGCATGTGATTCATCCTTAATGGAAATAAATGGGTGGAACCTTGTATGGGTTGCCGCTCGTGACTGCCGTCCGGGAGGGCCCCGGTGCCGGGGGTCCGGGCGGGGGCCGGGCCCGGGGGTCCGGGCGGGGCCGAGGGGCGGGCGGGCTGGTGCCATGGCGTCAGATCCACCCGCGTTCGCGGGCGCGCAGCGCGGCCTGGAAGCGGTTGTCGGCGCCGAGCAGGCTCATGAGCCGGGCCACGTGCTTGCGGTAGGTCCGCAGGGCCATGCTCAGCTGCCGTGCCCCGGTCTCGTCCTTGTCGACGAGGTACAGGCTCTGCAGCACCTGGCGCTCGGTCTCGGTCAGCGTGGGAAGCTCCGCCTCGGGCAGCTCGTTGGAGGCGTCCCACATCCGGTCGAAGAGCGAGACCAGAGTGCTGACCAGGCCGGACTCCCGGGTGAGCAGGGCTCCGCGGGCCGTGTTGCAGGGGTCGATCGGGGTGAGCGCCACGGAGCGGTCGCAGATGATCATGCGGTCTAGGGGGTGCGGGGAGACCCGGATCTCCGCGCCCCGGCCCGCGAGCTCCCGCAGATAGGCCATGGTCGGCCCGTCCTGGAGGCAGGCCGCCGCCATGAGGGTCCGCATCCGCACCCCTCGGCGCAGGATCCGCAGGTCGATCGGGCGGGAGACCTCGATCGACTCCGCCGAGAGCACCCCGACCGGATTGGTCGTCAGGTTCTCCGTACGGGCGAAGAACGTCACCTCGTCGATCACGGCCCGTACGGCCTCCAGGCCCTCGATCTGCTGGATCCCCGGACGGTCGTGCACCGCCTTGGCGGCGGCCTCGCCCTCCGCGTTCAGGGTCCGGACCACGCCGCTGCTGCGGGCGGTCTCCTGGAGGTCGTCCTGGACCCGGCCCACCTGGTGCTCGATCAGCCGCTCGACCGCCCGCTTGGGGGAGAGCGGGCGCAGCCCGCCGGCCTCCGTGCGGACCACGATGCCCAGCTCCAGGGCCCGGGTGACGGTGGCCGGGCTGTGCTCGCCGATGTCGTCGCGGTCCCTGAGGACCGCCCGGTAGAGCCGCTCCTCGGCGTCGGTGACACCCAGGAACGCCAGGGCGTTGGCCGATCCGCGCGCCATCACGCCGACCACCGCCGACCGTCGGAGCGGCTGCCGGGGCGGGTGCGGGGGGTGCAGGAAAGTGCGCGGGAAGTGGGCTCTTTGCTGCACGGCCACGGCCGCCCGGAGCGGTGCTCGCGGGGGCAACATTCTTCTTGTGAGGGCGGCCCGCCGGGACGAGAACGGCGGGAGGGCCCGAACACGGCATCCACGTCCAGCAGCAGCGTCAGCCCAGGAGGTATCCCGTGAACCGCATCGCGGCCCGCATCGTGTCCGGCGCCATCGCCGCCCTCCTGGTCACCGGCGCGGCCGGCGTGGCCCACGCCGACAGCACCGACACTCCGGCTCCCGGCCCGGTGACCGCCACCTCCGGCCAGAGCGCGGCCTCCGGCGGCGAGCCCGCCCCGGGCACCGTCGGTCCGCTCACCAACGACTGGGGATGACCGGACCGGGGTGAGCCCGGCCGCACCGGCCGGTGACACCCCCGTCTTCCCTTTCACACCTTTCGCCCACAGATCCCGGGCATCCCTATGCCCGGAACACCTCCGAAGGAGCCTTCCATGTCGAAGAACCTCAAGCGCGCCGCCCTGACCGTCATCGGTGCCGTCACCGCCGCCGGGCTGCTGCTGCCCGCGACCGCGCAGGCCGCTCCGGTCCCGGCCGGTGTCCCGGCCGGTGTCCCGGCCCCGCCGGCCGGGCAGGTCGGGGCGATGGCGGGCTGGAAGCTCGACATCTTCGTCGACGCCTGGGGCAACATCGGCCCGATCATCGGGAACGTCCTGAACGACATCCGGATGGAGAACGACCGGCCCGGCTTCGTGCACCGCCAGCTCGACGACACGATGAACGCCTACCCCGGCTACAACGTCATGATCATCAACGACAAGCTGAACTACTCCCTGGACCTGCAGGGCGTGGTCGC
>NZ_JBEZHM010000033.1:0-93460 GCF_040650575.1 Streptomyces sp. NPDC048659
GACCGCGAGCATGACGCCCGTGGTGATGCCGCCGATCGCGGTGGGCAGGACCACCTTGAGGATCGTGCGCCACTTGGGGACGCCGAGGGCGAGGGCCCTGCTGGACGAGGACGTCGATGGCCTGCCAGATCTCCTCGAAGGGGGTCAGGCGGTCGACGTGGTGGAACTGGTAGACGTCGATGTGGTCGGTGCCGAGCCGCTTCAGGCTGGCGTCGACGGCGCGGCGGATGTTCGCCGCGGAGAGCTTGTCGTGGTTGGGCCAGGCGGGGCCGTCGGGGCCCATGTTGCCGTAGACCTTGGTGGCGAGGACGACCTTCTCGCGGTGGGCCGGGTCCTTGGCGAACCAGGAGCCGATGATCTCCTCGGTGCGGCCCTTGTCGTCGCCCCAGCCGTAGACGTTGGCCGTGTCGAAGAAGTTGAGGCCCGCGTCGAGCGCGGCGTCCATGATCGAGTGACTGGTGGCTTCGTCCGTCTGCGGGCCGAAGTTCATCGTGCCGAGGACGAGTCGGCTGACCTTGAGTCCGGTGCGTCCGAGCTGCGTGTACTCCATGGGCACAAAGCCAACGCCTTCGAGTGCGCTCGAAGCAAGGGCCTTCCGGGGCGGCGAGTCGGCTCGGCGGGTCGCCTCGGGCGGGCGAGTCGGCTCGGGCGGGCGCGGCGCGCCGCGGCGGGGTCAGCCCACCACGGACGCCACCGCGATGATCGCGAACATCAGTACGAGCACGCCGGCCATGATCCGGTTACGGGTCTTCGGGTCCACCCCCCGAGGTTAACCCGCCCCCTCCGCCGCCCCCGCGCCGCCCAGGGGCCATGTGGCGACCGTCTCGTACCGCGGGTGCTCGCCCGGGGTGCCGCCGCCGGGCAGGTTGCTGCGCACCAGCGCGAGCTCGCCGACCTCCCAGCGGGTCCCCTCGAAGGCGTCCAGCGCCTCGGTGAAGGGGCGCAGGTCGAGGTCCGCGCGCGAGCGGGCCAGGGTCAGGTGGGCCTGGTAGCGCCGGTGCTCGTCCATCGCGACGCCGGCCCGGCGGGCGGCGGCGTCCGCGCGCTCGGCCAGCAGCCGCAGCTCGTCGAGGCCGCCCGCCACGCCCGTCCACAGCACCGCCCGCCCGAATTGCCCGCCGCCGTGCAGCCGGAGCGGGAACGGCGCCGTGCGGCGCGCGGCGCGGCCGAGGCGGGCGCGCAGGTCGGGCAGCAGGCCGTCGTCGACCTCGCCCATGAACGCGAGGGTGAGGTGCCAGCCGGGCCGCGAGGTCCAGCGCAGCCGCTCCGCGCCGGGCAGCGCGGCGAGCCGGTCGGCCGCGCGGGCGAGCTCGGCGAGCCGCGCGGGGGGCGGCACGACGGCGGCGAAGAGCCTCATACGGCGAGTGTGGCAGGCCCTCGGGCGCGGGGGCCCGCCAGGCAGTCGCTAGCCTCGCCCGGATGGACACCGCGATCACCATCAGGAAGGGCGGGGCGGCGGACGTCCCCGTCATGCTCGGGATCCTCGACAGCGCCGTCGGCTGGCTCAACGGCAGGGGGATCACCGCCCAGTGGGGCACCGAGCCGTTCAGCGCGCGCCCGAAGACCGTGGCGCTGGTCGAGCGGGTCGCCGCCGAGGGCGAGCCGTGGCTGGCGGAGGTGGGCGGGGTGCCCGCCGGGACGCTGACGCTGACCCCTCGGCCGGGCGAGTACGTGGCGCCCGCCGGGGAGCCGGAGTCGTACGTCCGCTTCCTCGCCACCGACGCCCGCTTCCACGGGCTCGGCGTCGGCGCGGCGCTCCTCGCGCACGCGGCGGAGGAGACCCGGCGGCGGGGCGTCTCGCTGCTCCGCGTGGACTGCTTCGCGGGCGGCGAGGGGCGGCTCGTCTCCTACTACGAGCGCCAGGGCTTCACCCGTACGGAGACGTTCGCGGTCGGCGACTGGCCGGGGCAGGTGCTGGAGCGCCGGGTGTGACGTAGCCGCCCCGCCGCAGCCACGCAGCGCGGGGGCGGGCCCGGAAAGGCCCGCCCCCGCGCGCGGTCACGCCGCCGTCGCCAGTCTTTCTCTCGGTACGAAACGAACCCGCGGGTGGCCGTGGTACCACCCCATGGCGACCTTGAGGCCGCCCACACGGGCCAGGATCAGCCCGATCACGGCCGCCGAGAGCAGCGAGACCAGGCCGCCGGTCGCGAAGCCGACCCGGGCGCCGTACGTGTCGGTGACCCAGCCGAGCAGCGGGGCGCCGATCGGGGTGCCGCCGGCGAACACCATCATGTAGAGGCTCATCACCCGGCCCCGCATGACCGGGTCGGTGGCCATCTGGACCGCCGAGTTCGCGGTGATGTTCACCGTGAGGCCGATCATGCCGATCGGCACCAGCAGCAGCGCGAACAGCCAGAACGCGGGCGACAGCGCCGCCGCGATCTCCAGGGCGCCGAAGACGGCCGCCGCGATCACCAGCATCCGCAGCCGGGTGGAGCCGCGGCGGGCCGCGAGCAGGGCGCCCGCCAGCGAGCCGGCCGCCATCAGGGTGTTGAGGAAGCCGTACGCGCCCGCGCCGACGTGGAAGACCTCGCTGGAGAAGGCCGTCAGCCAGATCGGGAAGTTGAACCCGAAGGTGCCGATGAAGCCGACGAGGACGATCGGCCAGATCAGGTCGGGCCGCCCGGCCACGTACCGCAGGCCCTCCCGGAGCTGGCCCTTGCCGCGCGGCGCGCGCTCCACCTTGTGCAGCTCGCCCGGCCGCATCAGGCAGAGCGCGACGAGCGGGGCCAGGAAGGACACGCCGTTGATCAGGAAGGCCCAGCCGCTGCCGACACCGGCGATCAGCACGCCCGCGACGGCGGGGCCGACGAGGCGCGCGGACTGGAAGTTCGCCGAGTTCAGCGAGACCGCGTTGCGCAGCCGGTCGGGGCCGACCATCTCGGAGACGAAGGACTGCCGGGCCGGGTTGTCGACCACCGTGACCATGCCGAGCAGGAAGGCGATCAGGTAGACGTGCCAGACCTGGACCTGACCGGAGAGGGTGAGCACGGCGAGCGCGAGACCGCACAGGCCGAGCGCGGCCTGGCTGACGATCAGCAGCCGCCGCTTCGGGTAGCGGTCGGCGATGACGCCGCCGTAGAGGCCGAACAGCAGCATGGGCAGGAACTGCAGTGCCGTGGTGACGCCGACGGCGGCGGCGGAGCCGGTGAGGCTCAGGACCAGCCAGTCCTGGGTGATCCGGGCCATCCACGTACCGGTGTTGGAGACGATCGCTCCGGTGAAGAACAGCCGGTAGTTGCGGACGCCGAGCGAGGAGAAGGTTTCCCCCCGCCCGCGGGTCTTGAGGGTGGGTTCATGGACGGGTGCGGAGTCTGCTCCGGGTCCCGTGCTCAAAGTGCGTCGCCTCCTCGGCTGCGGGTTCAGAGATGGGCGAGCTTCTCCAGGACCGGGGCGGCCGCGCGCAGCTTGGCCCATTCGTCCTCGTCCAGGCCCTCGGCGAGGGCGGCCAGCCAGGCGTTCCGCTTGCGGCGGGACTCGTCGAGCATGGCCTCGGCCTGCTCGGTCTGGCGGACCACCTTCTGCCGGCGGTCGTCGGGGTGCGGCTCCAGCCGGACCAGTCCCTTGGCTTCGAGCAGCGCGACGATGCGGGTCATCGACGGCGGCTGGACGTGCTCCTTGCGGGCCAGCTCACCGGGGGTGGCCGAGCCGCAGAGCGACAGGGTGCCGAGCACCGACATCTCGGTGGGGCTCAGCGACTCGTCGACGCGCTGGTGCTTCAGGCGTCGGCTCAACCGCATCACGGAACTGCGGAGCGCGTTCACGGCCGCCGCGTCGTCGGCGGTGCCGTGGGACAGATCAGGCATAGTCCTTAGCGTAACTCATTACTCTGCCTAAATACCAATCGAAAACATGTAGGCGCCAACCGTCACCCGAACGAGTGAGAACGAGCCGGAAAGTGACGCACGGGGGGCCGCCGTGGCGCGACCCTGCGGGCATGGATTCGACCGTGTTCAGCCTGCGCCTCGACGGAGAGCTGCTCGAACGGCTCCGCAGGCACGCCGCCAGACGCGGAATGAGCGTCCAGGACTATGTCGTCCGGACGCTCATTCGCGAGGATTTCGACGAGCGGTTCAAGACCGCCGTCGACGAGACGGAGAGGTTCTACGGGAAGGAGGCGGGGCCGACGGAGCCGGCCGCGCCCCAGCCGCCTCACATCAGGCCGAGTGCCGGCATCGCGTAGTAGAAGACGAAGACCGCGGAGACCACGTACATCGCCACGGGGACCTCGCGGCCCCGGCCCGCCGCGAGGCGCAGGACGCTGAACGAGATGAAGCCGATGCCGATGCCGTTGGTGATCGAGTACGTGAACGGCATCATCACCATCGCCAGGAAGGCCGGCACGGCGATCGTGTAGTCGGCCCAGTCGATGTCCTTGATCGAACCGGCCAGGATCAGGAAGCCGACCGCCAGCAGCGCGGGGGTGGCCGCCTGCGAGGGCACCATCGTGGCCAGCGGCGTCAGGAACAGCGCGACCGAGAACAGGGCGCCGGTCACCACCGAGGCCAGGCCCGTGCGGGCGCCCTCGCCGACACCGGCCGTGGACTCCACGAAGCAGGTGGTGGCGGAGGACGAGGTGGCGCCGCCGGAGGCGACGGCGAGGCCGTCGACCAGCAGGACCTTGTTGATGCCGGGGAAGTTGCCGTCCTTGTCCATCAGCTTGGCCTCGTCGCCGACGCCCAGGATCGTGCCCATGGCGTCGAAGAAGCAGGACAGCAGGACCGTGAAGACGAAGAGGACGCCGGTCAGGACACCGACCTTGGAGAAGCCGCCGAACAGGCTGACCTGGCCGACCAGCCCGAAGTCGGGCGAGGAGACCGGGTTGCCGGGCCACTCCGGGGTGGTCAGGCCCCAGGACGGGATGTCGGCGACGGCGTTGATCACCATGGCGACGATCGTCATGACGACGATGGAGATCAGGATCGCGCCCGGCACCTTGCGGATGATCAGCGCCAGGGTCAGCAGCGTGCCCAGGATGAAGACCAGCACCGGCCAGCCCATGAGGTGCCCGTTCGCGCCGAGCTGGAGCGGGACCGTGGTGTGCGCGGCGTCCGGGATGCGGGAGACGAAGCCCGAGTCGACCAGGCCGATGAGCATGATGAACAGGCCGATGCCGATCGCGATGCCCTTGCGCAGGCTGACCGGTACGGCGTTCATGACGCGCTCGCGCAGGCCCGTGGCGACCAGCAGCATCACGACCAGACCGGCGAGCACGACCATGCCCATCGCGTCCGGCCAGGACATCTTGGGCGCGAGCTGGAGCGCGACGACCGTGTTGACGCCGAGACCGGCCGCGAGGGCGATCGGCACGTTGCCGATGACGCCCATCAGCAGGGTCGAGAAGGCGGCGGTCAGCACCGTGGCGGTGACCAGCTGGCCGCCGTCGAGCTGGTGGCCGTACATGTCCTTCGCGCTGCCCAGGATGATCGGGTTCAGCACGATGATGTAGGCCATCGCGAAGAAGGTGGCGAAGCCGCCACGGATCTCGCGGGCGACGGTGGAGCCGCGCTCGGAGATCTTGAAGTAGCGGTCGAGACCGGAGACGGGCCCCTGCGGGGTCTCCGGGGACGTGGCCTTGGCGGGGGCCGTCGAGCTCATGGGGTTCCTCTTCGGAGGTTCAGAGAAGTCCTTTTTGGCGGTTCATACGAATGGAACCCGCCAGAGGCAAACCGTTTCAGTATGAACACATGAACGAGAGCGAGTCCATCTCCGCGCGTAGATACGAAAACGAGCCGCCTAGACTGAGCCCATGGCGAAGTGGACACCCAAGCACGAGGCACCCGAGCCCCTGGAGGGCCCGGTCGTCGCCACCATCACCGGCGGCACGATCCTCTGGTTCGTCCTGTTCCTCGTCCAGGTCCCCTTCTACGGCTGGTTCGACGACCGGGACCTCACCTGGTGGGTCTGGACCTGCCTGGCCGGCGCGGGCCTCGGCCTGATCGGCATCTGGTACGTGCGCAAGCGCGACGCCGCCATCAAGCGGCACGCCGCGGCCCGGCGGGCGGGCGAGGCGACCCCGACCCCGCCGCCCGTCCCGTAATCCCAGGGGACCATTCCCCTCCTCCCCCGGTCTGATCTTCGGACTTCTCGGCGGGTGTCCCGCCCTTTCGCCCCGTACCGTCGGAAACATGACTCAGCGGGCGAAGATCGACACCGACGGCGAGGGCACCGGGCCGGCGACCGGGCGACCACCCGTCGTCCACCGGCCCACGGGCCTGACCACCGCCGAGGTCGCCGAGCGCGTCGCCCGCGGCGAGATCAACGACGTCCCGCTGCGCAGCTCCCGCTCCACCCCCGACATCGTCCGGGGCAACGTCTTCACCCGCTTCAACGCGATCATCGGCGTGCTCTGGGTGATCATGCTCTTCGTCGCGCCGATCCAGGACAGCCTCTTCGGCTTCGTGATCATCGCCAACACCGGCATCGGCATCATCCAGGAACTGCGCGCCAAGAAGACCCTCGACGGGCTCGCCGTCATCGGCGAGGCCAAGCCCACCGTCCGCCGCGACGGCGCCGCCACCGAGATCTCCACCTCCGAGATCGTCCTCGGCGACCTCATCGAGCTCGGCCCCGGCGACAAGGTCGTCGTCGACGGCGAGGTCGCCGAGGCCGACAGCCTGGAGGTCGACGAGTCCCTGCTGACCGGCGAGGCCGACCCGGTCGTCAAGAAGCCCGGCGACCCGATGATGTCCGGCTCCTTCGTCGTCGCCGGCGGCGGCGCCTTCACCGCCACCAAGGTCGGCCGCGAGGCGTACGCCGCCCAGCTCGCCGAGGAGGCGTCCCGCTTCACCCTGGTCCACTCCGAGCTGCGCACCGGCATCTCCACGATCCTCAAGTACGTCACGTGGATGATGATCCCCACCGCGATCGGGCTGATCATCAGCCAGC
This sequence comes from Streptomyces sp. NPDC048659, assembly GCF_040650575.1. Taxonomy (NCBI): domain Bacteria; kingdom Bacillati; phylum Actinomycetota; class Actinomycetes; order Kitasatosporales; family Streptomycetaceae; genus Streptomyces; species Streptomyces sp. NPDC048659. The sequence goes on from NZ_JBEZHM010000033.1 coordinate 6,889, forward strand.
TCGTCGTCAAGAACAACGACCTCAAGGAGTCCATCGCCCGCACGGTCGGCGGCATCGTCCCGATGATCCCCGAGGGCCTGGTGCTGCTCACCTCCGTCGCCTTCGCGATCGGCGTGATCCGGCTCGGCCGCAAGCAGTGCCTGGTCCAGGAGCTGCCCGCGATCGAGGGCCTGGCCCGGGTGGACGTGGTCTGCCTCGACAAGACCGGCACCCTCACCGAGGGCGGCATGGACGTCACCGACCTGCGCCTGCTCGGCGGCGCCGACGAGGGGTACGTCCGCACCGTGCTCGGCGCCCTCGGCGAGTCCGACCCGCGCCCCAACGCCTCCCTCCAGGCCATCATCGACCGCTACCCGGACTCGGTGGACTGGCGCTGCACCGAGTCGCTGCCGTTCTCCTCGGCCCGCAAGTACAGCGGCGCCGCCTTCAGCGAGAGCGACGGCGAGACCTCCACCTGGCTGCTCGGCGCCCCCGACGTGCTGCTGCCGCCCGGCGACCCCGCGCTCGCCGAGGTGGACCGGCTCAACGAGCGGGGCCTGCGGGTGCTGCTGCTGGCCCGCGCCGCCGCCGAGCTCGACTCGCCGCGGGTCGCGGAGGGCGCCCGCGCCACCGCGCTCGTCGTCCTCGAACAGCGGCTGCGGCCCGACGCCGCCGACACCCTCGCCTACTTCGCCGACCAGAACGTCTCGGCCAAGGTCATCTCCGGCGACAACGCGGTCTCCGTCGGCGCCGTCGCCGGCAAGCTGGGCCTGCCCGGCGCCGAGAACACCGTCGACGCCCGCACCCTGCCCACCGACCCCGAGGCCATGGCCGAGGTCCTCGACGCGAACGCCGTCTTCGGCCGGGTCACCCCGCAGCAGAAGCGCGACATGGTCGCCGCCCTCCAGTCCCGCGGCCACACCGTCGCCATGACCGGCGACGGCGTCAACGACGTGCTCGCCCTCAAGGACGCCGACATCGGCGTCTCCATGGGCTCCGGCTCCGAGGCCACCCGGGCCGTCGCCCAGATCGTCCTCCTCAACAACTCCTTCTCGACCCTGCCGTCGGTGGTCGCCGAGGGCCGCCGGGTCATCGGCAACATCACCCGGGTCGCCACGCTCTTCCTCACCAAGACGGTCTACTCGGTGCTGCTCGCGATCCTGGTGGTCTGCTTCCAGGTCGAGTACCCGTTCCTGCCCCGGCACCTCACCCTGCTGTCCACGCTGACCATCGGCGTCCCCGCCTTCTTCCTGGCCCTCGCCCCGAACAAGGAGCGCGCCAAACCGCACTTCGTCCGCCGGGTGATGCGGTACGCGATCCCCGCCGGCGTCATCGCGGGCACCGCCACCTTCGTGACCTACCTGCTGGCCCGGCACTACTACACCGGGCCCGACTCCCTCGCCGCCGAGACCAGCGCGGCCACCCTCACGCTCTTCCTGGTCTCCATGTGGGTGCTCGCGATCATCGCCCGCCCCTACACCTGGTGGCGGATCGCCCTGGTGGCGACCATGGGCGGCGCCTTCCTGCTGGTGCTCGTCGTGCCCTGGCTCCAGAGCTTCTTCGCCCTGAAGCTGGTCGGCGTCACGATGCCGTGGACGGCGGTCGCCATCGCCGCCGCGGCCTCGGCGCTGCTGGAGGTCGTGTGGCGCTGGGTGGGGCGCAGGTTCCCCGCCTGAGCCCCGGACACGGCGCCTGAGCCCCTCATACGGCTCCTGATACGGCGACGGGGGCCCGCACAGGACGCGGGCCCCCGTCGCCGTGTCCGGCGCTCCGGCGGGCTCAGTCGAACCAGCGGTCCCGGGCCAGCTCCGCCGTCCGCGACGGGTCCTCCAGGAGGGCCGCCACCTCGAAGCGGCGCGGCCACTGCCCCGCCGCCCAGGCCAGGCCGGCGGCCACGCCCTCCAGGGTCGCGGCGTGCACGACCCCGTCGGGGGTGCGCCGCCAGTCCAGCTCGATCTCCGCGGCCAGCAGCTCCTCGTGCTCGACGTAGGTGGCGGGGGTCCCCGGGCCGAGCAGCACCCGCACCGCCGCCGGCACCTCGTGCTCCTCGCCGGCCGTCGTGACCTCGGCGTCCAGCGCCTCGCTCAGCCGCCGCACCTGGAACAGCTCCGCCAGCTCCGCCGCCCGCTCCGGGGCGACCGGCAGCAGCGGCCGGCCCGTCGCCAGCGGCAGCAGGTCGGGGGCGTCGGCGACCAGCGCGTCCGCCGCGTCGACGACGATCAGGTCCCCGTCCACGACCGCGCGCAGCTCGTCGGGGAGGGTGACCCGCTCGGGGTCGAGCCCGGCCAGCGCCGTGTACAGGGCGTGCAGCTGGGCGCCGGACACCTCGCGGGACGGGTCCGCCAGCCGCCCGAGGAGCTCGGCGGCGCCGCCGGGCTCGTCCAGGAGCGCCGGGACGGAGGTGCGCACGCCGAGCGCGCGCAGCACCTGCTCGTCCTCGAAGCCGGTCGCGTCGGCGGCGTCGTACAGGCCGATCAGCAGCGGGTCCGTGCCCGCGGCGCGCAGTCCGGCGGGGCGGCGCCCGTCGAGCACCGGGTGGTCGCGCAGCCACCAGGCGGTGTACGAGCGGACGGTCTCCGTGGTGCCGTCCGGCAGCAGCACCCGCACCGGCTGGGTCAGGGCGTCCCGCAGCGGCGGCCGCGCGAGCAGGGCCAGCGCCCGCGGCCAGGCGTCGTCGTCGACGAGGTCCAGGTCGCGCACGGCCACGATCTCGGTGGCCACCGGCGGCACGGGGGTGTGCGGAAGCCGGTCCAGGACGTCCTCGCACCACACGTCGACGGCGTCCAGGAGCCCGGCGTCGTCGGGCTCCGGGTAGTCGCCCTCGCGGGGCTCCAGCTCGTCGGGGTCGAGGACCAGGTCGGCGGCGCGGACCAGCGCGAAGTCCGCGAGCACCCCGCAGGCGGCGAGCGGCCCGGGGCCCCAGCGGTCGGCGAGGTCCTGGTCGACGAAGGCCAGCTCGCCCTCGCGCATCACGGCGGCGAACGGCGAGCCGGGCATCACGAGCTCGCCCGCCGGGGCCGTCTCGCCGTCCTCGTCGGGCAGCGCGAGCGCGCCCAGCCAGGGCTCGTCGCCGGGGGCGAGGCCGGCGTCCCGGACGAGCGCGAGGACGGTCTCCGCGAGCTCCTCGGCGTCCAGGGTGTCGGCGTCCTCGTCCCAGATCTCCCCGGCGTCGAGGGAGGCGGCGACGGCGGCCCGGACCTGCGGGGTGGTCAGCACCGCCCGGGGCGTGGCCGGGAGGGCGCCCAGCTTCTCCAGGAGCGGGTGCGCGGCCTCCGGGTGCGCGACCTTCAGGCCGAGCCGGGTGAGCTCGGCGGGGGTCCGCTCCTGCGGCAGGAGGACCTGGCGGGGGCCGATGGTGGTGCGGACCCTGGGCGCCTGCGGGGCGGCGGGCTCGTCGCCGTACGGGGCGGGGGCGGTGTCCGCGTCGCCGTACGGGCCGGGGACGGCGCCCTCGTCGCCGTACGGGCCGAGGGCGGCGTCCCGGGCGGGCTCGGCGGGCGCGGCGAGGGGCACCGGGAGGCCGGTGAGCCGGTCCGGGTCGACGCCCGCCAGCGAGTCGTACAGGCGCCACCACCACGAGGGCGCCCGGTCCACCCCGGCGAGCCGGTCCACCGCCTCGGTCAGCGGGACCCGGCCGACGCCGAGGGTGCGCAGCTCCACGCGGCGCTCCAGGCCCGCCGGGAGGAGCGTCGGGAAGACCTCGGCCAGCACCTCGACGGTCTCGGCGCCGGCGCCCTCGACGATCTCGGCCTCGATGGGGCGCAGCGCGGTCAGGTCCTCGGAGGGGGTCGCGGGGGCGAGGAAGGCGATCCGGGGCAGCCGCTCCAGGACGGCGGCGCGCAGGGCGCCGTCGAGGGGGCCCTTGCCGAGCGGTCCGGGCACCAGGTCCAGGGCGGCGGGGGTCACCGGGTGCCAGTCGGAGAGGAGTTCGGCGTACGCCTCGCCCGCGCGCTGCACGAGGAAGTCGGTGAGCGGGCCGGGGGCCGGGTGGCGGCGGGCGGTGTCGAGCGGGAAGGAGGCGATGAGCAGGGCGGGGATGCCGAGCGGCTCGTCGGTGGGGGTGGGCGCGTGCACGACGGGCGTGGTGCGGGGGTAGCGGGGGGCGCCCTCGGGGTCGACGGGGACGGCCCAGGTGACGGACCAGTGGGGGCGCAGGCGCTCCTCGACGGGCCGGTCCCTGAGGAGGTCCGGGTCGAGCGGTCCGGAGTGGCTGACGGTCCGCCAGCGGTGGGCCCCGGCGGCGGAGTCGGCCGTGTCGGCGATGGTGACGTAGCCGTCGCGCTCGTCCCGGACCAGGGAGCGGACGCCCTCGGCGGTCTCGACGACGACCTCGGTGAGGCCGGGGAGGGCGAGCAGCAGGGCGTCGTCGACGGAGTCGAGCAGGCGTTCGGCGAGGTCCTCGGCGGCGGAGTCGCGCAGGGGCAGCACGACGACCGTGTCGTAGCCGTCGGGGGCGGTGCCCTCGGCGGGCAGCGGGAGGCGCAGCAGGGGGACGTGGCCGTCGCGGCGGCGCAGTTCGTCGCCGAGGCCGGGGCTGTGCCGGGCCGCGTCGGCGGCGAGTTCGCGGGCCTCGGCGAGGGACCAGCGGACGCCGCCGTGGCGGCCGAGGACGGCGGGCTCGTCGGAGACGGCGAGGACGGCGGCGAAGCCGACGCCGAAGCGCCCGACGGACGCCGTGTCGCGCTCGGTGCGCTTGGCGGAGGCGCGCAGGGTGGAGAGGCTCTCGACGCCGGTGGCGTCCAGCGGGGCGCCGGTGTTGGCGGCGGCGAGGACGGCGGGGCCGTCCGGTCCGGCCGGGTGCAGGGTGAGCCGGAGCCGGCCGGTGACACCGGCGCGGGCGGCGGCGTCGGCGGCGTTCTGGGCGAGTTCGACGACGAGCCGGTCGCGGTAGCCGCCGAGGGCCAGGTCCTCCTCGGCGTTGGCGTCCTCGCGGAAGCGGGCGGGTCCGGCGCCCCACGCGTCGAGCACGCCTCTGCGGAGCCGTGCGGTACCGAAGGGGTCGGTTCCGTCGGTCGACGTCCTGACGCTGACGCTCACGTCTGACTCCACTCTGCGGTACGGGGTACGGGCCGGTGCCCGAAGGTACCGCGCCCCGCGCCGTCCCCCGTGCGGGGGCACGTGCGCCCGCGGGGGCGCGCGGGGGCAATCCCCGCGCCCCTCCGCGAAGGGCGCTACGCGTGACCGCTACGAGTGACCGCTACGAGTGGCCGAGATCGTCCGAACCGGTGTCCGGCTCGGAGGTGGAGCCGGAGTCCTTCGCGGGGCGCAGCGGGAACGCGTCCGCGGCCATCGAGTCCAGGACCGGCGGCGCCGGGCGCGGCGGGGCCGGCATGACCGCCGCCTCGGAGTGGCCGCCGCAGCCGTACGACAGGGAGACGACCCGCCCGTCGGCGGGCGAGAACTCGTTGGCGCAGACGCCGAACGCCTGCTTCAGGGAGCCCGCCATCGGCACGAGGAAGGCGCAGGACACGCAGGTGGCCGGGGCCGCCTGGGCCATCGGGGTCTGCGCGCCGAACGCCTCGTCCCACCGGTCGGCGGCGAGGTGCAGCCCGTAGCGCGAGAGGACCCGCGCGCGCCGCATCCCGAGCTCCTCGGCGACCGACGAGATCGCGCCGCGGGAGGGGGTGCGGGACACGATCTCCGCGTCCTCGGCGTCGAGGTGCTCGGCCAGCTCCTCGGAGACGGCCGAGTTCGGCGGCGGCGCGTCCTCGCCCGAGTAGCCGGGCTCCAGGCGCGGGTCGTCCTGCTCGGTGGGGAGCAGGTCGCCGGGGCCCATGTCGCCGGGGCGCAGCCGCTCGCTCCACGGCACCCACTCGGGGGCGAGGAGGGAGTCCGGGCCGGGCAGCAGGACGGTTTCGTCAAGCGTGACGTTCTTCGCGCGGGAGGCGCGGGTGACCGTCACGGCCCAGCGCCAGCCTCGGTAGCCGGGCTCCTTGCACTCGAAGAAGTGCGTGACGACCCGGTCGCCTTCGGCGACGGCGTCGACGTGGGCGCCGACGACGCCGGGGAAGGCCGCCTCCTCGGCGGCCTCGCGGGCGAGCTCTACGGCCTCGACGCAGAGGCGGTCGGGGGTACGCGGGGCTCGCGGGGTACGCGGGGTTCGCGTCGTCGCAGCACTCACAGGTCTCGCTTCTCTCCTACGCCGTCTCACGGGTGCGCCGGCCGAGGAGCGGGAGCGAAGTCCCGGGTCGTGGGCGGAGCGGACCAGAGGGCCGCATCGACGTCCACGCCCGGCATGACTCGCGCGTCTCGGGCACACCTATCGTCATCCATTCTGCGGGATGCCGAAGAGGCGCGCGGCCGAGAACATCCGCCGGTGACGCGCTACGCACGCTACCCTCTCCGCCGCCCGCAGCCCACCTGCCCGTACCAAACGGCCCGCATCGCGGACGATCGCGGAGCCCGTCCGGGCCGCGCCACGGTTCGTCCGTGGGGCGCGTGGGGCACTATGACGGAGTGGCAGCCGCACGGTCTTCCGCACGATCGCACGATCATGCCGGGCCGCTCAGCCGAGCGGGCCGGAAGCTCGGGCGCGCCCTCCACCTGCCCTTCACCGGCACGGCCAGGGGCATCCGGCGGGCGACGCACGCGCACGGCGCGGGCGAGTCGGGCCTGGGCAGACTGATCGAGCTGCACGCGGTGAACGGCGCCGGCGACGTCATGATCACCGTCGCGCTCGCCACCACCGTCTTCTTCGCCGTGCCCACCGACGAGGCGCGCGGCCGGGTCGCCCTCTACCTGGGCATCACGATGCTGCCCTTCACCCTGCTCGCCCCCGTGATCGGCCCGCTCCTGGACCGGATCCCGCACGGCAGGCGCGCCGCGATGGCCGGGGCGATGCTCACCCGCGCGGTGCTCGCCGTCGCCATGTCCGGCGCGGTCGCCACCGGCGGGCTCCAGCTCTATCCGGCGGCGCTCGGCGTGCTCGTCGCCTCGAAGGCGTACGGGGTGGTGCGCAGCGCCGTCGTGCCGCGGCTGCTCCCGCCGGGCTTCTCGCTGGTGAAGGCGAACTCCCGGGTGACCCTCGCCGGGCTGCTGGCCACCGGCATCGCCGCGCCGATCGGCGCCGGGCTCCAGCTGATCGGCCCCGCCTGGCCGCTGTACGGGGCGTCCGCGCTGTTCCTGCTGGGCACGTTCTGGGCGCTGCGGATGCCCCCGAAGGTGGACTCCGCGAAGGGTGAACGGCGGGCCCATCTGCTGACGCACGGCGAGAAGAAGCCGAGCCTGCGGTCGGTCGGCCCGTCCGTCCTGCACGGGCTCCAGGCGAACGCCTCGCAGCGGATGCTGTCGGGTTTCCTGATCTTCTTCCTGGCGTTCCTGCTGCGCGTGCACCCGCTGTCGGGGCAGAGCGCGGCCGTCTCGCTGGGCATCGTGGGCGTGGCGGCGGGGGTGGGCAACGCCTGCGGGACGGCGATGGGCTCGCTGCTGCGGGACCGGGGCCACGGGCCCGAGGTGATCATCGCCACGATGGTGTCGGCGGTGCTGGCCACCGCGATCTTCACGGCGGTCTTCTTCGGGGGGCTGATGGTGGCGGTGCTCGGCGCGGTCGCGGGGCTGACCCAGGCCCTGTCGAAGCTGTCCCTGGACGCGCTGATCCAGCGGGACGTGCCGGAGCTGGTGCGCACCTCGGCGTTCGCCCGTTCGGAGACGGCGCTGCAGATGGCGTGGGTGGTGGGCGGCGGGATCGGCATCTCGCTGCCGCTGAACGGGACGCTGGGCATGTCGGTGGCGGCCGGGATCCTGGCGCTGGGCGCGCTGCTGTCCGTACGGGGGCTGCTCGGCGCCGCGCGGCGGCAGAAGGGGCGGGGCGGGACGGCGAAGGCGCGGGTGGCGTAGCCGGTGCGGTGGAACGAATGCCCACAACGGGGTCCACACGGGCGGCGCGCCGTACCCCCGCGTGGCGCCGGAGCGGCGGCCCGATAGCCTTCGGCCCATGACCGTTGCGTTCCTCACCCGCAAGCGCCGCCGGGCCGTCGCGGCCCTCGGGGCCGTCTCCGCCGGGCTCCTCGTCCTCTCCGCCTGCGACAAGCCGACGCCGCTCGCGACCGTGACGGTCGGGACCGAGTCGGTGAACTCCGAGGCGGCCTGCTACAACGACGGCGACCCCCTCAAGGAGTCGCAGATCTCGGCCTGCCTCAACAAGAAGGCCGAGAAGTCGATCACCGTCGAGACCGACGACAAGATCCGCTTCGGCGTCGACCCGGACATCGCCGAGAACGGCTGGACCATCTTCCTGGGCGGCCAGCAGGCCGAGCCGGAGCCGTACAAGAAGACGTACCGGTCCATCCCGGCCAGCGCCTTCTTCTCCAGCCAGTCCGGCGAGGCGACCAACCAGACCCAGGTCACCATCGTCGAGAACACCGGCAAGACCGTGACCGGCATCTGGCACTTCGAGCTGAAGAAGAAGTCCTGATCCACCGGATCCTCGTCGTGACCGCGGTGGCGGCGGAGGCCGACTCCGTCGCCGCCGGTCTCGCGTCCGCCGGACCGGGCGAGGGCGAGCGCCCGCTGCCCGGCGGCTTCGCGCTGCGCCGGTACCCGCGGGCCGACGTGCTCGTCGCCGGTGTCGGCCCGGCCGCCGCCGCGGCGGCCACCGCGACCGCCCTGGCCTGTGCCCCGGCCCCGTACGCGCTCGTCGTGTCGGCCGGGATCGCCGGGGGCTTCGCGCCGCGCGCCCCGCTCGGGTCGCTCGTGGTCGCGGACGCGGTCGTCGCCGCCGACCTGGGCGCCGAGACCCCCGAGGGCTATCTGCCCGTCGACGCGCTCGGCTTCGGCCGTTCGGCGCACCCCGTGGACCCGGCGCTCGCCGCCCGGCTCGCGGGCGCCCTCACGGACGCCGGCCTGCCCTGCGCGGTCGGGCCCGTCCTGACCGTCTCCACGGTCACCGGCAGCGCCGCCCGCGCCGCCGAGCTCGCGGAGCGTCATCCGGGGGCCGTCGCCGAGGCGATGGAGGGCTTCGGGGTGGCCGAGGCCGCCGCCGCCCACGGCCTGCCGGTCGCCGAGCTCCGGTCCGTGTCCAACGCCGTCGGCCCGCGCGACCGCGCCGCCTGGCGCATCGGCGAGGCCCTCGGCGCGCTGCGGGACGCCTTCGCGCTGCTCGACCGGGGCGTCCTCGCGTCCGTCACCGCCCCCGAGGAGCCGGAGTCCCCGTCGTGACCACGCTGAAGATCGCCTACTCGCCCTGCCCGAACGACACCTTCGTCTTCGACGCCTGGGCCCACGACCGCGTCCCCGGCGCCCCGCGCCTGGACGTGACCTTCGCCGACATCGACCTCACCAACGGCTGGGCCGAGCGCGGCGGGGCCCCGTACGACGTCCTGAAGGTGTCGTACGCGGTGCTGCCGTGGGTCCTCGACGAATACGCCCTGCTGCCCTGCGGCGGCGCCCTGGGGCGCGGCTGCGGCCCGCTGGTGCTGACCCGGGAGCCCGGGGCGGACCTCACCGGGAAGACCGTGGCCGTGCCGAGCGAGCGCTCGACGGCCTATCTGCTGTTCCGGCTGTGGGCGGCGGACGTCGTCCCCGGCGGGGTCGGCGAGATCGTGGTGCTGCCCTTCCACGAGATCATGCCCGCCGTCCGGGACGGCAAGGTCGACGCCGGGCTCGTCATCCACGAGGCCCGCTTCACCTACCGGGACTACGGGCTGCACGCGCTCGCCGACATGGGCGAGCACTGGGAGCACACCACCGGGCTGCCCATCCCGCTCGGCGCGATCATCGCCAAGCGCTCCCTGGGCGAGGAGACGCTGCGGCTGCTCGCCGCGTCGGCGCGGAGCTCGGTCCGGATGGCCTGGGACGACCCGGCCGCCTCCCGGCCGTACGTGCTGGAGCACGCGCAGGAGATGGACCCCAAGGTGGCCGACCAGCACATCGGCCTGTACGTGAACGAGTTCACCGCCGACCTCGGCGAGAGCGGCTACGCGGCGGTGCGCGGGCTGCTCACGCGCGCCGCGGCCGAAGGGCTCGTACCGCCCCTCGGCCCGGACGCGCTGCGGTTCCCCTGACCGGGGACGGTACGGACTAGACGTCGAGCTGGTCGGCGACCGCGCGGAGCATCCCGGCGATCTTGCCGCCGTGCGCCTTGTCGGGGTACCGGCCGCGCTCCAGCTGCTGGGTCACGTTCTCCAGGAGCGTGGTGAGGTCCTGGACGATGGACGCCAGTTCGTCGGGCTTACGGCGCTGCGCCGCGGCGACGGACGGGGTCGGGTCCAGAACCGTCACCGACAGCGCCTGGTCACCGCGCTGACCGGCGACCACGCCGAACTCGACGCGCTGCCCCGGCTTCAGGGCGTCGACGCCGTCCGGGAGCACCGACGAGTGCACGAAGACGTCGCCGCCGTCGTCGCGGGAGAGAAAGCCGAAGCCCTTCTCGCTGTTGAACCATTTGACCTTGCCGGTAGGCACGTCCGTCCTCGTCCTCGTACTCGATGGGTGCGCCGGGATTCCGGCTCGGGAATGAGATGAAAGAGATACAGCGGGTCCTCTATGAACCGACCCGCCGGCACCAAGGCTAATGCGATCAGGGCCCGTGACAAGACGTCGCCGGACTGTTGTCCGCGCCTGGGAACTACCCTGGCCGAATGCGTAGTGAAACCCCCTCGGCCCCCTCGGCACCCACGGACGACAGCGCGCCCGGCGACGGACTGGTCCGCGCCGGAGCGATCGTCTTCATCGTCGGCGCGGTGGCGACGCTGGTCACGGTGGCTCCGCTGTTCCTCGGCACGAAGCCGTTCCCGACCGTCGCCTACCTGGTCTCCATGCTCATGGGCGTCGGATTCCTGGTCGCCGGCGCCGGGGTGCTGCGCTCCATCGGCGCCCAGCGGCGGCGCGCCAAGGCGGTCCAGGCCGCGGCGGCTCAGCCCCGGTAGCCCTCCCACCAGCTACGGAAGTCCGTCAGGTCGGCGAGGACCACGTCCGCGCCGGCCGCGCGCAGCTCCTCGGGGGCGCACGGACCGGTCGCCACGGCGACCGCGTACGCGCCGGCGGTCGCCGCCCCGCGCACGTCGCCCACGTGGTCACCCACGTACACCCCCGCGCCGTGGGCGCGCAGCGCCTTCGCCTTGCCCTCGGCGAACAGGCCGCCGACGATCGCGTCCGGCTCGATGCCGAGGTGGGCGAAGTGCAGCCTGGCCTGCGGCTCGTTCTTCGCGGTCACCACGATGGTCCGGCCGCCGGCCTCGCGAACGGCTTGAATCGCATCCACCGCGCCCGGCATCGGGACGGTCGGCTCGATCGCGTGGACGCCGTAGAACTCCCGGTAGAGGGCCGCCATCTCCGTCACCCGCTCCGCGGGGAACCAGTGCGCCAGCTCCTGCTCCAGCGGCGGGCCGAGCCGGGTGACGACCAGATCCGCGTCGACCTCCACGCCGGTCGCGGCCGAGAGCGCCTCGAACGCGGCCTTGATGCCGGGACGGGTGTCGAGCAGCGTCAGGTCGAGGTCGAAACCGACGGTGAGCGGGCTCAGGGGCACGGGCGCGGGGGCCGTCGCGGTCGGCGCGGAGGCCGTCGCGGGGGTCGGCTGCGGGGTCGTCGTCATACGGGCCATTGTGCCCGGGTGTTCGAAATGGGCCGCTGTCTAGACTGGGGCGAGACTTAGCCAAGCCTTACCGAATCTCGTCCCTCTGATGGGTGTACATGACCGCCCCACGTACCCGGCGCGCCGTCGCGACCGGCGCGGCCCTCGCCGCCCTGGTGCTCGCGATCCTGCTGAGCCTCGCGGTCGGCGCCCGCGCCATCCCCCCGTCCACCGTCGTCGACGCGCTGCTGCACGGCGCCACCAGCCCCGACGCCGAGGTGGTCCGGGAGCTGCGGGTGCCCCGCACCCTGATCGGCCTCATGGTCGGCGCCGCGCTCGCCCTCGCCGGGACCGCCCTCCAGGGCATCACCCGCAACCCGATCGCCGACCCCGGCATCCTCGGCGTCAGCCAGGGCGCCTCCGTCGGCGTCGTCCTCGCCATCGCCTTCGCCGGGGTGCACTCCCTGACCGGGTACGTGTGGTTCGCCTTCGCGGGCGCCGCCGTCGCCTCCGTCGCCGTCTACGCCGTCGCCTCGCGCGGGCGCGGCGGCGCCACCCCGGTGAAGCTCGCGCTCGCCGGGGCCGCGATCAACGCGCTGCTGCTGTCGGTGACCACCGGCGTCCTCACCACCAAGGCGTCCGCGCTCGACGAGTTCCGGTTCTGGCAGATCGGCTCGCTCGACGGCCGGGACGCCCACATCGTCGCCCAGATCTGGCCCTTCCTGCTGCTCGGCGCCGTCCTCGTCGTCTCCGTCGCCCGCGGGCTCGACGCCCTCGCGCTCGGCGAGGACGTCGCCAAGGGCCTCGGGCAGCGGGTCGCGACCGTCCGGATCGTCGGCGGGGTCGGCGCGACCGTCCTCACCGGCGCCGCCGTCGCCGCCGCCGGGCCCATCGCCTTCGTCGGCCTCGCCGTCCCGCACATCGCCCGCGCCGTCGTCGGCTCCGACCACCGCTGGGTGCTGCCGATGGCCGCGCTCATCGGCCCCGTGATGCTGCTGGTCGCGGACGTCCTCGGGCGGATCGTCTTCCCGCCCGGCGAGGTCCCCGCCGGTGTCATGACCGCCCTGATCGGCGTGCCGTTCCTCGTCACCCTCGTCCGCCGGAAGGCGGTGCCCGCGTGACCACGGCCCCCGCCTCCTCCCCGGTGCGCCCCGCCGCGCGCCCCTCCGTACGCCCCGCCGGCTACGCGCTCGTACGCGCCGGGCGCGCGTCCTTCCTCGTGCACCGGCGCTCCGCGCTGGTCGCCGCCGGGCTCGCGCTGCTGCTCGCGGCGGTCGCCGTCGCGTACCTGTGCGTCGGCGAGCGCTTCGTCGCGCCCGGCGAGGTCCTGCGCATCCTCGCCGGGGAACACGCCCCCGCCTCCTTCGTCGTCCAGGACCTGCGGCTGCCGAGGCTCGCCACCGGGCTCATGGTCGGCGCCGCCTTCGGCATCGCGGGCGCCCTCATCCAGACCGTCGCCCGCAACCCGCTCGCCAGCCCCGACATCATCGGCATCAGCCAGGGCGCGGGCGCGGTCACCGTCGCCGCGATGACCTTCGGGCTCGCCTCGTACACCGTCCTGCCGTACCTCTCGATCGCGGGCGGGGTGCTGGCCGCGGCGCTCGTGTACGTGTTCGCCTGGCGCGGCGGGCTGCACGCCACCCGCTTCGTGCTCATCGGCATCGGCTTCGCCATCGCGCTGCGCTCGCTGACCACCCTCTTCATGACCAAGGGCGACTACCTGGTCGCCCAGCAGGCGCAGATCTGGATGACCGGCTCCCTCAACGGGCGCGGCTGGGACGAGTCGCTGCCGCTGCGGATCACCCTCCTCGTCATGCTGCCCGCCGTGCTGTGGGCGGCCCGCGCGCAGCGCACGGTCTCCCTCGACGACGACACGGCGACCGCGCTCGGGGTGCGGCTCGGCCGGGTCCGGCTCGGGCTCGTCGCCGTCGGCGTCGTCCTCGCCTCGGTCGCCACGGGTGTCGCCGGACCGGTCGACTTCGTGGCGCTGCTCGCCCCGCAGATCGCCCGCCGCACCACCCGGACCGCCCAGATCCCGCTGCTGTGCTCGGCGCTCATGGGCGCGCTGGTCGTCGTCGCCGCCGACCTGCTCGGCCGGCGGCTCTTCTCCCCCACCGAACTGCCGGTGGGCGTCCTCACGGCGGCGGTCGGCGCCCCGTACCTGATCTGGCTGATCATGCGCAGCCGCGGAGTAGGAGGCAGATCGTGACCAGGCTGGCGGCGCGGGAGCTGACCCTCGCGTACGAGGAGCGGACCGTCGTCCACGAGCTGGACCTGGCGGTCCCGGACGGCCGGGTCACCGTCATCGTCGGCCCCAACGCGTGCGGCAAGTCCACGACGCTGCGGGCGCTCGGGCGGCTCCTCAAGCCCGCGGGCGGCGCCGTCCTGCTCGACGGCCAGGAGCTCGCGAAGATCCCCACCAAGAAGATCGCCCAGTCCATCGGCCTGCTCCCGCAGACGCCCGTCGCGCCCGAGGCGATCACCGTCGGCGACCTCGTCGCCCGAGGCCGGCAGCCGCACCAGGCGTGGTGGAAGCAGTGGTCGGCGGAGGACGAGCGGGCCGTCGTCGACGCGATGGAACGCACCGACGTCGCCGCCCTCGCCGAGCGCTCGGTCGACGAGCTGTCGGGCGGGCAGCGGCAGCGCGTGTGGATCGCGATGGCCCTCGCCCAGGAGACCGACCTCCTGCTCCTCGACGAGCCCACCACGTACCTGGACATCTCCCACCAGGTCGAGGTCCTGGACCTGGTCCGCCGCCTCAACCGCGTCCGCGGCCGCACCGTCGTCCTCGTCCTCCACGACCTCAACCAGGCCGCCCGCTACGCCGACCACCTGGTCGCGATGAAGGCGGGCCGCGTGGTCGCGGAGGGCCCCCCGTCCGAGATCGTCACGGCCGAACTCGTCCGCGAGGTCTTCGGCCTGGACTCGGTCGTCGTCCCGGACCCGGTGACGGGCTCCCCGCTGGTGGTGCCGGGGGCGCCTTGGGGCGGGGAGGGGGAGGCGGGAGTGCCGGAGGCGGCCGGGGAGCCGGCGGAGGCGGAGCCGGCCGGGGCTGCGGAGCCGGCCTAGGGCGCGGCCCGCCTTGGGCGCAGCCCGCCAGGGCGCAGCCCGCCTTGGGCGCAGCCCGCCAGGGCGCAGCCCGCCTTGGGCGCAGCCCGCCTTGGGCGCAGCCCGCCAGGGCGCAGCCCGCCTTGGGCGCAGCCCGCCTTGGGCGCAGCCCGTCACGGCAAGGCGCGCCTTGGGCAAGGCCGCCAGGACAGGGCCCGCCAGAGCAGGGCCCGCCAGGGCGCAGCCCGTCACCCCAAGGCCCCCGCCTTGGGCGCAGCCCGCCAGCGCAGGCCCGCCGCGCCAAGCACGAGCTACCGCCGCGACCGCCACAGCAAGTACAACCCCGAGGCGATCGCCGCCGCGCGGAGGGTCCAGGGCCAGGTGTCCGCCACGGCCGTGCCCATCGCCTCGCCGCCCGTCGCCACCGGGTCGCCCCAGCGGCCCGCGATCCGGCCCCACAGCCAGACCGCGCCCCCGGTGGCGGCCAGGCCCGGCAGGATCAGCGCGGCGGCGCGGCGCTCGCGCGAGAAGTAGGCCAGGGCCCAGCCACCGGCCAGCGCCAGCAGCCAGCCGCCCGCCGCGCCCGCCAGCAGGAGGACCGCGGCGGCCAGCGGGAGCGGGCTGCCCAGGCGGAAGGGGAGGCGGCGGCGGAGGCCGGCGGGCGCGTCCTCTTCCGCCTCGCCGTCGTCGCCGTCGGCCTCCTCCTCGTCCTCCTCCGGCTCCGGCGGGCGCAGCAGCTCCGGGATCTCCACCCCGCCGTAGAAGCCGGGCACGCCCGTGACCCCGCCGGTCTCCGGGGACTCCAGGCCGTCCGGGCCGCCCATGGCGTCCGTACGCCACCAGTCCGCCGGGCGCGGCGACGGCACGGCCGCGTCCGGTGCCGTGGCCGAAGCTCCGTCCCCGTCCCCTGTCCCGCCCCGCGACGCGCCCGGCCCGTCCGGCCCGTCCTGCGGCGCGCCGCCCACCACCTCGTCCGGCGTACCCAGGTCCCGGAGGATGCCCGGAACCGGCTCCCCCTTCACCGCGCGGCGCCGTTCGATCTCGTCGCGCAGCCCCGTGACCAGCTCCCGGCGCTCGGCCGGCGGCAGCCGCCGCTGCTGGGCCAGGTCGCCGACGCGGCTCAGATAGTCGAAGACCAACCGGTCGTTCTCGATCCCCACGGCACGACGGTAGCGCCTGCGCAGGGGCTAACGTGGTGCGGATGGGGATCGTTGAGCGGGACCGGGAGGCGCACGTGCCCGAGGCAACAGGAGTCGGCGCGGCGCCGCGCACCCTCGCGGAGGCGCTGCGCGCCGGGGGCGACGAGGGGCTCGCCGCGCTGCTGCGCGCCCGCCCCGACCTGCTCTCGCCGGTGCCGAACGACCTGACGCAGCTCGCCACCCGGGCCGGCACCCGCGCGTCCGTCGTCCGCGCCCTCGAACGGCTCGACCGGTTCGCGCTCCAGACGGCGGAGGCGCTGGCGGTGGCGCCGGACCCCGCCCCGTACCCCGTACTCCTCGCCCTGCTCACCGGCGACGGCGGCGAGCCCGGGATCGAGGCGGCGCTGCCCCGCGCCGTCGCCGTGCTGCGCGAACAGGCCCTGGTCTGGGGCGACGACGAGCGGCTGCGGCTGGTGCGGACCGCCCGCGAGCTGCTCGCCCCCTCGGCCCAGCACCCCTCCCCGACCGGGCTCGGCCCGACCGTCGCCGAGGCGACCGCCGGCATGTCGCCGGGGCGGCTCCAGGAGATCATCGCGACCGCCGGGCTGCCCGGCACGCACGACCCGGTGTCCGCCGTCGCCGCCCTGACCGGCCTCTTCACCGACCGCACGCGGATGGCGGCCCTGCTCGACACCGCGCCGCCGGACGCGCTCACCGTCCTCGACCGGCTGGTCTGGGGACCCCCGTACGGCGAGGTGACGGCCAATCCGACGCCGCCGGTGCGCTGGCTCCGCGACCGGGGGCTGCTGCTGCCGGTGTCCACCCGGACCGTGGTGCTGCCCCGGGAGGCCGCCCTGCACCTGCGCGGCGGGCGCGCGCACCGGGCGCCGGAGCCGGTGGCGCCGGTGGTGGCGACGGTCCGCGAGTACCGTCCACAGGTCGTGGACAGCGCGGCCGCCGGCCAGGCGTACACGGCGCTGGCCACCGCCGAGGAGCTGCTGAAGTCCTGGGACCAGGGCGGCCCGCCGGTGCTGCGGGCCGGCGGGCTCGCCGTCCGCGACCTCAAGCGCACCGCCGCCGCCCTCGACACCACCGAACAGCTCGCCGCCTTCTGGCTGGAGCTGCTGTACGGGGCCGGGCTGCTCGCCTCGGACGGCGAGGCCGACGAGCGGTACGCGCCGACGCCCGGCTACGACGACTGGCTCGACCTGCCGCCCGCCGAGCGCTGGGCCCGGCTCGTCGTCCCCTGGCTGTCCGCCACTCGCACCTCCGGACTGGT
Source organism: Streptomyces sp. NPDC048659 (assembly GCF_040650575.1). NCBI lineage: Bacteria > Bacillati > Actinomycetota > Actinomycetes > Kitasatosporales > Streptomycetaceae > Streptomyces > Streptomyces sp. NPDC048659. Next base: position 23,846 of record NZ_JBEZHM010000033.1, read on the forward strand.
CGGCACCCTCGACGGCAAGGGCCGCGCCCTGTCCGCCTTCGGCCCCGGGCTCGACCGGGCCGCCGCCCCCGAGGTGCGCCACCGGGTCCTCGGGCTGCTCGCGACCCTCCCGCCGGGCTCCGCCGCCGACCGCGCCTCGGTGCTGGCCCGGCTGCGCTGGGACCGGCCGCTGCGGGGCGGCGCCGGCGGCCCCGGCACCGAGCCCGCGGCGGCCGACGAGGGCGCCGGCGCCCCCGCCGACCTGCGCGCCCGGATCGCCCGCTGGACCCTCGACGAGGCCGAACTCCTCGGCGTCACCGGCCGCGGCGCGCTCGCCTCGCCCGCCCGCGCGCTGCTCAACCTGCCGCTCGCCGAGGCCGCGCCGGAGACCGCGCACCCGGGCGCCTGCGAGCCGTCCGTCGCCGCCTCGCGGGCCGCGACGCTGCTGGCGCCGCTGCTGCCCGAGGCCGTCGACCACGTGCTGCTCCAGGCCGACCTGACGGCCGTCGCCCCGGGGCCGCTGCGCCGCCCGCTCGCGGACACCCTGTCGGTCCTCGCCGACGTCGAGTCCAAGGGCGGCGCGACCGTCTACCGCTTCACACCGGGCTCCGTGCGGCGCGCCCTCGACGCCGGGCGCACCGCCTCCGACCTGCACGACTTCCTGACCTCGCACTCCCGTACGCCGGTGCCGCAGCCGCTGTCGTACCTGATCGACGACGTGGCGCGGAGGCACGGGCACCTGCGGGTCGGCGCCGCCTCGGCGTACGTCCGCTGCGACGACGACACGGTGCTCGGCGAGATCCTCGCGGACCGGCGCTCCGCCCCGCTGCGGCTGCGGCGGCTCGCGCCGACCGTCCTCGCGGCGCAGGCCGATCCGGCGGCGCTGCTCGACGGGCTGCGGGCGCTGGGCTACGCCCCGGCGGCCGAGTCCGCCGAGGGCACGGTCCTGATCACCCGCGCCGACGCCTACCGCACCCCGCCGCGCACCGCCCCGGCCCCCGTCCCGGACGGCCCGCCCGCCCCGGACACCACGCTGCTCGCGGCGGCGGTCCGCGCGGTCCGGGCGGGCGACCGGGCCGCGACGGTCGTCCGCAAGGACCCCGGCACCGGGCTCGCGCCGGGCGAGCTGCCCCGCACCTCGGCCGCCGAGACGCTGGCCACGGTGCAGGCGGCGGCGATGACCGGTTCGGCGGTGTGGATCGGCTACGTCAACGCGGAGGGCGCCGCGAGCCAGCGGGTCATCGCCCCGGTCCGCGTCGAGGGCGGCTTCGTGACCGGCTACGACCACACGGCCGACGAGGTCCGCACGTACCCGCTGCACCGGATCACGGGGGTGGCGGAGCTGGCGGAGGGCGAGGAGTAGGAACGGGGAGCACCACGCCCCCCGGCTGGACGCCCGCAGGGGCCGGGGCCGGGCTCCGACCACCGCCGGGGCCGCCCTGAGGGGCCCCCGAGGCCGTGTGGGCCCCGCCGGGGCCCACAACCCTGCCCTGCCCCCTTGGTCCCCCGGGGAGCCGGGCGACGCCATCCGGTCCCCGTGGGCGGTGTGGCTCAGACCCGCGGATTGACCAGCAGGCCGGGGTCGAGCTTCAGCGGGAACGGCTCCTCCACCGACGTCTCGTGACCTGCCTCGGCCACGGTCCGCTCGACGTAGCGCCCGTCACGCAGCTCCGAGACGACGAGGGCCGGCACCGGCTCCAGTTCGAGGCGCCACAGGTGCTCGATCCCTGCCTCCGCGTAGTACGGCGGCTTCAGCAGCCGGTCCGTGCGGCGGCCGGACGACGACGGGGACACGATCTCGACCACCAGGAGGACGGCCTCGGCGTCGATGGTGATCGGGTCCTCGGCTGCGGCCGACGCCTCGACGACCACGATGTCGGGGATGAAGAGCCCGTCGGGCAGGACGACGTTGACTGCCTCCATCACCTCGGCGGACACTCCGGCCTGCTGGACGGCTGTGTCCAGCAATTGCCACAGGCGCGAAGACGCCCGCTGGTGCTTGAATCCCGGAGCAGGTGACATCAAGAGCGCTTCCCCCATCAATTCACGACGTTCACCGCGGTCCTCCCCCAGAGCCAGGACCTGCTCTATCGTCCAGGGCCCATAGTGCGGATCGTGCGCGACGCTCATCTCGCCACCTCCCTCTCAGCGGTCCGTTCCGTCAAGTCTGGCAGACCCCTCCGACATCGGGAGGGTCATGGCCCGCAGCCGCTCCAGCGTGACCCCCGTCAGCCCGTCCAGGACCGTCCGGCCGGGCGCCGGGGGGATCGGGTCGGCGGACGGGACCGCGAGGACCGGGCAGCCCGCCGCCTCCGCCGAGGCGACACCCGTGGGGGTGTCCTCGACGGCGACGCAGTGCGCGGGGTCCACGCCGAGGGCGCGGGCCGCGGCGAGGTACGGGTCGGGTTCGGGCTTGGTGCGGGGCGTGTCGTCGGCGGTGACGGAGACGGCGAACTCCGGGGCGCCGAGGGCCCCGAGGGCGTCCAGGACGAGGTCGGCGACGGCCCGGGGCGAGGCCGTGACCAGGGCGGTCGGCACGCCTTCGCGGGCGAGCGCGGCCAGCAGGGCCAGGGCGCCGGGGCGGGGCTCGACCCCGTCCCGTACCCGGGCGGCGAACTCCCGGTGCAGGGCGGCGGCGAGGGTGCCGGCGGCCGTGGTGTCCGGGCCCGCGAGCCAGGCGGCGGTGTGCTCGACGGGGCGGCCGAGCACCTCGGGCCGGTCGGTGTCGGTCAGCGGGCGCCCGGCGACCTGTTCCACCGCCTCCCACCACAGGCCCTCGGTGTCGACGAGCGTGCCGTCCATGTCGAACAGGACGGCGCGCGGGGGGAGTTCGGTGGTCACTCTGATCGCTTTCTGTGCTGCGGTACGGGGTCGGGGGCGGCCCGCGCCACCGGTCCAGTTGTCGCGCGGGCCGCGGTCTCAGGGGGTGGCGCGGGCGGCGACGAGCACCGGGCGTTCGCGCGGGGTGACCGTGACGGCGTCGCCGACGGCGAGCGCGACGGCCTCGTGGGTGGGCAGGTCGGCCTTGACCTCGGTCGCGTCGGCGAGCCGGACGGTGAGCCGGGTGGTGGCGCCGAGGAAGGAGGCGGCGAGGATCCGGGCCGAGCGGGCGCCGTCGGTGGTGACGGTGAGGTCCTCGGGGCGTACGAGGACGTCGACGTCGGGCGTCGCGGGCGGCTCGCCGTCGACGGGGAGGCGGCGGCCGAGCACCTCGACGACGCCGCCGTCCAGGCGCCCGGGGACACGGCTCATGGTGCCGACGAACTCGGCGACGAAGGCGGTGGCGGGACGCCCGTACAGCTCGGCGGGGGCGGCGCACTGTTCCAGGCGCCCGGCCCGCATGACGGCGACCCGGTCGGCCATGGACAGCGCCTCCTCCTGGTCGTGCGTCACGAAGAGGGTGGTGATGCCGAGTTCGGACTGGATCCGGCGGATCTCCTCGCGCAGGGTGAGCCGCACCTTGGCGTCGAGCGCGGACAGCGGCTCGTCGAGGAGCAGGACGCGGGGGCGCAGGGCGAGGGCGCGGGCGAGGGCGACGCGCTGCTGCTGGCCGCCGGAGAGCTGGTGGGGGTAGCGCCCGCCCTTGTCGCCGAGGCCGACGAGGTCGAGGAGTTCGGCGGCCCGGTCGCGCCGTTCGGTCCTGCCCGCGCCGCGCATCCGCAGGCCGAAGGCGACGTTGTCGACGCAGTCGAGGTGCGGGAAGAGGCTGTACGACTGGAAGACCATGCCCGCGTCGCGCCGGTGGGCGGGGACGTGGGTGAGGTCCTGCCCGTCGACGAGGACGGCGCCGGAGTCGGGGGGCTCGAAGCCGGCGAGCATCCGCAGGGCGGTGGTCTTGCCGCAGCCGGAGGGGCCGAGCAGGGCGAGCAGTTCGCCGGGGCGGACGGTGAGGTCGAGCCCGTCGAGCGCGGTGGTGGGCCCGAACTGCCGTCGCAGGCCGCGGAATTCGACGGTGGCGGCGTCGGTGGGGGTGGTGGAGGAGGTCAGGGTGGTCGTGGCGGTCATGGCTATCCCTTGGCGGTACGGGTACGGCTGCGGCGGCGGGCGCCCGGGGTCCGGCCGCCCGCTCCGGCGAGGGCCAGCAGCAGCATCCAGGTGACGAGGAGGCTGAGCACGGAGACGGCCACGGACATCTGGGCCTGGGAGCCGGAGATGTTGACGATCCAGACGGCGAAGGGCCGGAAGCCGAGGAGCTGGGCGACGGTGTACTCGCCGAGGACCAGGGCCAGGGTGAGGAAGGCGGCGTTCATCAGGGCGCCGCGCAGGTTGGGCAGCACGGCGGTGACGAGGGCCCGGACGGGTCCGGCGCCGCAGCTGCGGGCCGCCTCGACGAGGGTGCGGACGTCGACCGCGCGCAGCCCGGCGTCGAGGGCGCGGTAGGTGAAGGGCAGCGCCATCACGACGTACGCGAGGACCAGGACGACGGGGAAGTCCGGGTTCTGGAGGGCGACGAAGGTCTGGAAGAGGGGGGTGCGGGCGAGGTGCTCGGGGCCCCACTTCAGGACGGTGCCGAGCCCGGCGACGAAGGCGATCGGCGGGACGACCAGCGGCAGCGAGCAGACGGTCTCGACGAGCGGGCGCAGCCGGGGCGCGCCGAGCCGCAGGGCGACCAGCGCGGGCACCATGAGCAGCAGGACGACGGCGATGGTGACGGCGGCGAGGCCGAGGGAGAGCAGCAGGCTGGTGGTGAAGCCCTCGGTGCCGACGATCTCCGTGTACGCGTCGAGGGTGAGGCCCCGGCCGGGGACGTCGACGGTGAAGACGACGGAGGCGGCGAGCGGCACGAGGAAGTACAGCCCGGCGAGACCGAGGACCCAGGGGCGCCAGCGGGAGCGGGGGGTCCGGGGGCTCCGGGGGCTCCGGGGGCTCCGGGGGCTCCGGGGGGCCGGGAGGTTCTGCGGGCTCTGGGCGCTCTGCGGGCTCCGTGGACTCTGCGGGCTCTGCGGGCTCTGGGAGCCCCGGGGCGCGGCGGGAGTCGCGGGGTCGGCGGCGGCGGGGGTCAGGCGAGCCATCGGGAGCTCCGGCGTTGCAGGGGCAGGTAGACGGCCATGACGAGTCCGGCGACGACGACCATGTCGAGGCTGAGGGCGAGTGCCACGTTCTCCTGGCCGACCAGGACGTTGCCGGAGAGGGCGTCGGAGATCTGGAGGGTGACGAGCGGGACGGCGCTGCCGACCATCGCGGCGGCCGTGGCGTACGCGGCGAAGGCGCTGCCGAAGAGCAGCACGAACCCGCCGAGCAGGCTGGGCGCGAGGACGGGCAGGGCGACGTGGCGCCAGTACTGGAGGGCGGTGGCGCCGTTGCTGCGGGCGGCCTCGCGCCACTGGACGCGCAGTCCGTCGAGGGCGGGGGTGATGGTGAGGACCATGAGGGGGATGAGGAAGTAGAGGTAGACGAGGACGAGGCCCCAGAAGCTGTAGAGGCTCCAGCCGTGGTCGGCGAGGCCGAGGTGGCGGGTGAGGACACCCGCGTTGCCGAGGGTGGCGACGAAGGCGAAGGCGAGGGGGACGCCGCCGAAGTTGGCGAGCACGCCGGAGGCGGTGAGCACGGCCTCGCGCAGGGCGCGGGAGCGGGAGGTCACGACGGCCTGGGCGAGCGGGAGCCCGAGCAGGGCGGCGAGGACGGCGGCGGTGGCGGAGAGCTTGACGCTGCCGAGCAGGGCGGTGAGATAGGCGCCCTGGAGGGAGGTGGCGAGGTTCCCCGTGCCGTACGAGGCGGGGCCGCCGGCCGGGTCGTCGACGGTGAACGCGCCGCCGAGCATGGCGAGCGCGGGGACGCCGAAGGCGAGCGCGGTGAAGGCGAGCAGCGGGAGGACGGCGAGCCAGGCGGGGGCGCGGCGGCGGCGCGGCCGGGCCCCGGGGGCGGGGCCCCGCCGCCGCCCGGACGTGGTCCGGGAGGCGGCGGGGCCGGTGAGGGTGCCCGTCATCCGGAGACGGCCTTGCCCCAGCCCTGCGCGAGGGTCGTCTTGGCCTTGGCCTGCTGGGCCTCGGTCGGGAAGGAGGGGACGCCGGAGACGGCGGGCAGCTTGAGCGCGGCCTGGGTGTCGAGGGTGCCGGCCTTCTCCAGGGCGGGCATCAGGACGGGCCGGGCGAAGCCCTTGAGCCAGAGGTTCTGGCCCTCGGCGCTGTAGAGGTACTCCTGCCACAGGCGGGCGGCGGCCGGGTGCGGGGCGTCCTTGTTGACGGCCTGCGAGTAGTACATGGCGTAGCGGCCGTCGGTGGGGACGGAGACCTTCCAGTCGAGGCCCTTGGCCTTGAACTCCTCGGCGTAGCCCGCGTTGAGGTAGTCCCAGTCGATGCTGATGGGCGTCTCGCCCTTCTCGACGGTGGCCGGGGTGGACTCGACGGGGGTGTAGTTGCCGTTCTTCTTCAGCGCGGCGAAGAAGTCGAGGCCGGGCTGGATGTCGTCGAAGGAGCCGCCCTGGGCGAGGACCGCCGCGTAGACGCCGCCGAAGGCCGAACCGGACTTGGTGGGGTTGCCGTTGAGGGCGACCTGGCCCTTGTACTCGGGCTTGAGGAGGTCCTTGAAGGTGGTGGGGCAGTTCTTGACGCGCTTGGCGTCGCAGCCGATGGAGACGTAGCCGCCGTAGTCGTTGTACCAGCGGGCCTTGGCGTCCTTCTGGCCCTCGGGGATGTCGTTCCAGGCGGTGACCTTGTACGGGGCGAGGAGGCCCTGCTGGGCGGCGCTGAGCGCGAAGGAGCTGCCGAGGTCGAGGACGTCGGGGGCGCGGTCCTGGCCCTTGCGGGAGGTGACGGCGTTGACCTCGTCCTGGCTGGAGGCGTCGGGGTTCTCGACCTCGATCTTGATCCCGTACTTCTGCTGGAAACCGTCGATGAGGGCGCCGTAGTTGGCCCAGTCGCGGGGCAGCGCGATGGCGTGCAGCTTGCCCTCCTTCTTGGCCGCCTTCACGAGGGCGTCCATGCCGCCGAAGTCGGCGGCGGAGGTGGCGGTGGCGGCGCTCTTGCCGTCGGCGGTGGCGGCGGCGTTCTCGGGGGCGGCGCCGCAGGCGGTGAGGGCGAGGGCGGCGACGACGGCGAGGGCACCGCCGAGGACGGCGTTCCTCGGACGGCTCTGCGGGGGCGTGGGGACGGGCACGGCTTCTCCAGGGGGAGCGTCGACCAGGTCGGAAGGACGATCAGGGCGATCGGATTGATCAGGGTGATCACGCGATCGGAGCGATCACGTGATCGGGGCGATCGGAGCGATCGGAGCGATCGGAGCGATCGGAGCGATCAACTTGTATGGACAAGTTGGCCCCAGTACGCCGGGCGCCCGTGACGTGAACATGAACGAGAAGGGAACGGCCGCCCGCCATTCCCTGCACATTGGCGACGCTTTTCGGCCACTGACACGCTCAACTAGGCTGCTGCCACTGCGCACTGAGGACGCCCTCGACGCGCGAAGGGGGAACCATGCCGACGCCACGCCACGAGCGGATCGCCGAGGAGCTGCGCCGGGCCATCGACCGCGAGGAGTACGCGGTCGGCGGCCGGCTGCCCACCGAGGCCGAGCTCGCCGCCCGCCACGACGCCTCCCGGGGCACCGTCCGCCAGGCGCTGGCCGCGCTCACCGCCGAGGGCCTGATCGGCTCCCGGCAGGGCGCCCGCCGGGTCGTGCTGGCCGGCCGCCGCAGCCAGAGCTTCGCCGAGCTGCGCAGCTTCGCCCAGTGGGCCCAGGCCATGGGCCGCACCGCGACCGGCCGGGTGATCACCCAGGCCCACCGCCCGGCCACCGCGGAGGACGCCGCCCGCCTCCACCTCCCCGAGGGCACCCCGCTGCTCAACGTGCTCCGCGTCCGCGGCCTGGACGGCGAACCGGTCCTGGTCGAGCGCAGCGTCTACGCCGACTGGATCTCCCCCACCGTCGCCGCCCTCGACCCGGAGTGCGCCTCCGTCACACAGCGCCTGTACGAGGAGACGGGCCTGGTCTTCGCGCACGGCGAGCACGTGATCGACGCGGTGGCCGCGGGCGCCCGGGACGCCACCCTCCTCACCGTCCGCCGCACCAGCCCCCTCCTCCGCGTCCGCCGCGTCACCACGACCGCCGACGGCCGCCCGGTCGAATGGTCCGACGACCGCTACCGCCCGGACGCGGTGAGCTTCACGGTCCACAACTCGATCGCGAACAACCCGCTGACGCGGACGACGGCGGGTTAGAACCCGTACCCGTCTCCCGGGGTCAGGCGGTGCACATCACGTACGAGGCGGACTGTCCCGAGTGCATCCGGACGCTCCAGGTGTTGGGCTCGTCCCGGGTGGGGGCGAAGGTGTCCATGAAGTCGAGCGGCTCGTTGAAGCCGTTGGCGTACGGCTGGGAGTCGTAGCCGCTGCCGGCCAGGACGGTGCCCTCCGGGCAGGTGGCCTTCGCGGTCTCCTTCTTGGCCGACCAGCCGGACGCGACCACGGTCGGGGCCACGGCGGACGACGGCGAACACAGGGCGTAGGCCGAGACCTTGCCCCGGTGCATCCTGGCCACCCAGGTGTTGGGCTGGTCCGCCGCGGGGGCGAAGGCGTCCAGGGAGTCGAGCGGATTGCCGAAGCCGTTGGCGTACGGCAGGGAGTCGTAACCGCCGCCGATCAGCGAGGTCCCCTCGGGGCAGGTCGCCCGGGACAGGCCCTTGTCCGCCGACCAGCCGTCGGACGTGACGACCGCGGGCACGGTCGCGGAGGCGGGGTCGCACAGGGCATAGGAGGACGCCTTGCCGGAGTGCAGCCTGGTCACCCAGGCGTTGGGCTCGTTCTTCGCCGGGGCGCTGGTGTCGACGGAGTCGACGGGGTTGCCGGCGCCGTTGGCGTACGGCAGGGAGTCGTAGCCCCCGCCGACCAGCGAGGTCCCCTCCGGACAGGTCGCCGTGGACGCCTGCCCCTTGCCCGACCAGTCGGACGAGGCCACCACGACCGGCGGGGTGGCGGACTGCCGCGAGCACAGGGCGTAGGCCGAGGCCCTGCCGGAGTGCAGCTTGACCACCCAGGTGTTGGGCTCGTTCTTGGCCGGGGTGTTGGTGTCGACGAAGTCGAGCGGGTTGCCGAAGCCGTTGGCGTACGGCAGGGAGTCGTACCCCCCGCCGACCAGCGAGGTCCCCTCCGGACAGGTCGCCGTGGACGCCTGCCCCTTGCCCGACCAGTCGGCGGCCGACACCACCAGCGGCGGCTCCGGGGCCGCCGCGGCGACGGCCGCCGCCTGCCCGCCGGTCGCCACGAGCCAGCCCGCGGACGCCAGCAGGGCGGCAGCCATCGGTCCGGCGGCCATCGGCCCGGCCGCCATCAGCCCGGCCGCCATCGGTCCGGCCGCCGTCCCGGGACGCTTCACTCGCTTCATCGCCTTCGCTCCTCGCACGTGGGGGTCCCCCGTCACGCGCCTGAACGATCACCGGGGGCGGCAGGCCACGCCATGACCGGAGAAGCGGCCGGAAGTAACTGGAAGCGTCTCCAGGCGGCCGAAACCCGCCGGAACCGGCCGGACGGGCGGACGCCGGACCACCCCCGCCGCCATCCGACGCCCCCTTCCGGCGGCGGGGCGCCCCCGGATCAGGCAGACTGGAGGATTGGCCGTTAACGGGACGGCCGGCAGCCGGAAGGACCTGATCGCACGTGAATGGGCCCCTCATCGTCCATGCGATCAAGCCCGATGCACATACCTAGCACGCCGGGAAGCACAACGGAAAGCCCCACCCGGTCACCCCTGCTCGCCAACACCGGGCGAGTCAGTCTCTAGAACCTGCGGTAGACGCGGATGGTCCGCTCGGCGACGCACACGGCCCCGTTGCGCAGGATCATCGTGCGGGTGGCTCCGGCCCGGTAGCGGAGATCGGCAATCGGGATCAGGTGTCCACCGGCCAGGACGTGGTCTCCGACCCTGAGTTCGTGCGGCGGACAGTCCACAGGGGCCGTACCCGGCGGGATGCGGACCGGGGGTCTCTCCCGCGGCGCGCGCCGCCTCAGGGGCACGCAGCAGGCCGTACGGGCGATCCACTGGAACCCTCCAGCGCCCATCAGCCGGACCACGGTGGGAGCCGGGTAGAGCTTGACGATCTCGCCGCGACTCTGCTGCTCCCTGTCGAAGACCTTCTCGCCGACCTTGAAGCGGTTCACTGCCTCCGCCCGCGCTTGAGCCCCTGCGGGTCGTCGCAGTCGATGTGGCGGTAGACCACCACGTCCCGCCCATCAGGCTTCTCAAGCGTCCCCCGTCGGCAGCGTTCAAGGGTCTTGACCGGCCCCATGCAGGCGGGACAGGTCTCGCCCGCCGGCGCGAAGGTCTCGTACTCGAACCGGCTTGCGTCGGTCTCGGTGCTGGTCGCCATGGTGTCGTCGTCCCCTTCACCGTCGTGGTGGCGACGACGCTAGAAGTCAGCGCGCCCGGGACTACACGAACTTGCACAAGCTTGCACGTCAATTTGCTTGGCCTGTTGCGGTATTGACGCCCGAACCACAGGTCGGCGAGGGTCGTGCAAGCCCGAGCAAGCACCTCGACCAGGGAGCCCGCCATGGCCGTAGAGTTCGTCGGAATCGACCCGAACACCGACCGGGACCACTGCCCCACCGTGTGGGCCGACACCGACGCCCAGGAGATCCTGTTGCAGGGCTGGAAGCCGAGCCAGGAGACTCAGGCGGACTGTGAGGCGAGCAGCCCCGCGAACGGCACGGTTCCCGAGACCGAAGCCATCGTCAGGATTCCCGCTCGGATGATCCCCCTGATCAGGGAGGCGTGCGATGCTGTCGAGCGTGCCCAGCTTCGCTGACCTGCTTGGCCGATGCCACCGGTCCGCCGTCCACTTGGAGCTGCGCGATTCCTACGCCCCGACGGACCGGTTCGCGGCATGGCAGCGCGGCGAGCGGATCGAGTGGGACGACCGCGATTCCTGGTGGCACCCGTACGACCAGTTGATCTCGGACACCGTGGCCCGGGGTGTGGCGATCCGCAGAGCACGCGTCGTCTCCGAGCCCGTTTCGGAATACATCCGATGGGAGCACTACGTCACCCGCGCCAACATCACGGCGGGCGAGAACGTCCGGTGGCTCCCCCGGCGCCGCGCCACGGACATCCCCCTCCCGGGGAATGACTTCTGGCTCTTCGACGGGACGCTGCTCCGTGTGCACCACTTCTCCGGTGACGGTGCCGTGGTGGAGGACGAGATCACCGACGACCCGAAGACCGTGAAGCTCTGCTCCAGCGCCTTCCAGGAGGTCTGGGAGCGCGCCGTCCCGCATCACCTGTACGAGATCTGACGAAAGCCGGCTCCTTGCCCCCGCACCCCTCCTCCAGCGTCCAGCAGGCCCGCGAGAACCTGGCGGGCCGTCTGCGCGACATCCGGAAGGATGCGGGGATCAGCGGGCGGGATCTGGCCGTCCGGTGTGGCTGGTCGGAGTCGAAGTCGTCGCGCATCGAGAACGCCAGGACACCGCCCTCCGACGCGGACATCAAAGCATGGTGCCGGGCCTGCGAAGCCACCGATCAGGCTGCCGACTTGATCGCGGCGAACCGGCAGTCCGCGGACGCACACGTCCAGTGGAGGCGCCTGCAACGGACTGGCCTGCGCCGCCTCCAGGAGTCCACCGGAGACCTGTACCAGCAGACCCGCGCGTTTCGTGTCTACGTCTCCGACGTCATCCCGGGGTTCCTCCAGACGCCCGGGTACGCCGCCGCACTGCTCTCCTCCATCGCGAAGTTCCGCGGCACCCCGGACGACGTGACCGAGGCAGTAGCGGCACGGATGAAGCGCAATGCGGTGGTCGGCAGCGGGGCGCACCGGTTCTCGTTCGTCCTGGAGGAAGCGGTGTTGCGATACCGACCGTGCAGCGCGGAGACCATGGCGGCGCAACTCGGTCACCTACTGGGGGTTATGGATCTTCCGAACGTCGCCGTCGGGATCGTGCCCTTCTCGGAGCGCCGGACCGTGTGGCCCATGCCGACGTTCACGGTCTTCGACCGGGCCAGGGTGCACGCGGACACCCTTGACGCGGCCTCCACCCTCACCCAGCCCAGCCAGGTCGAGCTGTACGCCCGAGCGTTCGAAGGGCTTTCGCAGGGAGCCGCCCGGGGAGCTGCGGCCCGTTCCCTGGTGGCGACAGCGCTCGCATCCCTGGGCTGACGACGACATCAGCGCCGGAGTGATGCGCCGGCTGAGGTCCGAGCGGCACCGAAACCCGTACAGGCTCGGGAGTGCCATCACGTTCCGGTCCATGATCTCCCCGTCAAGAGGGTCCTCCCCACCCCTTAACTAGGTCGTTCTCACCCCGCCATACAGGCATTCGCGCAGGTCATAGACCCATGGAGGGAGGGAAACGGGCTTACACCCAGCCCGCGCATCCCGAGCTTGGGCCGGGATCGCCGAACCGTCTTTCCCTCGGACTTTGGGAACACCCTCCCCGGCGCCGAACAACAGAGGACCGCCCACCACAGCGGGTAGACGGTCCCTTGGCACGGTGCGGGCTACTCGCCGTCGCTCAGCGCCCGGTACAGCGTCGCGCGAGACACTCCAAGGGCCTTGGCAATGGCCGTGACGCTCTCACCCTTGGCCTTCCGGGCCTTGGCCGCAGCGAGCTTGTCGGCGTCCATCACCGCCGGGCGACCCCCCACGCGCCCCTGAGCCCTGGCAGCGTCCAGACCCGCACGCGTCCGGTCCTTGATCAAACTCCGCTCGAACTCCGCCATGGCGCCCACCACCTGAAGCATGAGCCGCCCGTCCGGCGCGTTCGGGTCGATCGACGCCAGCGCACCCGTCAGCACCTTGAACCCGACACCACGGGCGGCAAGCGCGTCCACCATGTTCACCAGATCGATCAGCGAGCGAGCGAACCGGTCCAGCTTCCACACGCACAGCGTGTCCCCCGGGCGCACGTAGTCGAGAACGGCGGCAAGCTCCGGGCGGTCCGTGTTCTTGCCGCTCGCCTTGTCCGTGAAGACCCGGGCGCAGCCTGCCTCAGTCAGCGCGTCGTGCTGCAACTGTGCTTCCTGATCATCGGTGGAGACTCGGGCGTATCCGATCAGGTGTCCTGCGGGCGTCGTCATGGAACGATCGTCGCATAACCCGTCTCAAAACCTCAAGGGTTTTCGACAGGTTCTGAGACGGGTTTTGGAACACGTGCGGGGCGCCCTGGGTGGGTCGTCGCGGATGTCTCAGAAACCATCGTTTGATGGACGTCCTGCCGACCGTCACGCAGCGCTACGGGCGCGCAATCAAGGTCGGTTGCGGCGTGGCCGGTGTCCCGTGCCAGCGCTCCGCGGAAACGCTTGATTGCGCCATGCAAGTGTTTTCACTCGCTGCCGCTCAAGGCGAGATGGGTCAGGGAGTACCCCCCTGGGGGGCGTGACGATGCTCCCGCTGCGCCCCGCCGACTCGGGCCGCTCGGGCCACACAGCACTGGGAAGCCTCATCCCGCAGCTATCAACGGCGGAGCCCACTCGTCCATGAGCTGATCCTTCTTGGACGAGTTGCACGGCACACACACCACACGCAGGTTGGCCACGGTCGACAGGCCGCCCCTCGATATCGGAACCAGGTGATCAATCACCCCACCCTCAGGCAGCGGGGCCGAACAGTGATGGCAACCTGCGTCTCCGTGAGCGGCGCGCACCTTGCGCTGAACGGTCACGCGCCGAGCAACCGTGCGCTGCACTTTCTGGCATGAACTACACACGCCATCACGGAACTTGAGAACCGTTGGCTTACCGCAGCGTCGACAGTCCACCGGTCCGGGTTTGGTCCGGGTGCGCTTACGGATGTACTCAGCGGCCCGACTGCACGCATCCGAGCAGTACAGGCGGGCAGGCCCCCGAGACATTCCCACCAGGTTCGAGCACTTCGGCCCACGACACGGCCTGCGCCCCTCTGCCTCCCTTCGCGCTTCCGCCTCCTTCTTGCGGTCGGCACGTCGCGACTCCTCCACTTCCTCGGCGCACCGCTCGCAATACCTCGCCCACGCCTCACGGCCATGCGGCTGATCGCAGCGATAGCACCGGGGAGGACCCACAGCAGCGCGCACCGCTTCACGGGCCCTGCGAGCGGCCGTCTGCAACCGTGCCGACTCCACGCACAACGGCGCGCCGCACGTGGCACGGGCATCACGGGGGCGCTCCCCAAGACACTCCGAACACGTCGCGCGCGTCTCCTCCAGCGCCGACACAACCCCACCCCTAGTCATTTTTGTTGATCATGAAAGCCCACGGGCACCCCTCCACAGGCCAGTAACCGCAAGGGACGGAGCCCGCAGCGGAACCGACGGCAAAGAAGCAAAGGAGGCGCACATGAACCACTCCCCGGCGACGTCAGTTCGTCATCCCCCCGACGAAAACGCCACCGAATCCGGACGCCCCGACTGTATGCACGCGGGCTGACACCCTCCACCAGATTCCCTGGGCCGCCACGGGGCCCCAGAAACGCCGAACGGCCCGCCACCAGGTTTCCCCAGCGACGGGCCGTGAACGGCGCTCAGGCGGGCCTAGAACAGCTCCAGGTCCCGCGCCACGGCCTGTTGGATGACGGCCTCAACATCCTTGCCGTCGGCGTCCGCGCGGCGGATCTCGCCGTCCTCACCGAAGTGGACCGCCAGACGGGACGTGTCGAGCCTCGGGCCACCCTTGCGGGACATACCGACTTCGACGTAGGCGCCTGCGTTCAGCAGCAAATCACGCTTGCCCGCCGTGTCCGCGTCCTTCCACAGCTCACCGTGCGTGCGGCCCGTCGGGATCTCCTCGACGCCCGCAGGCTTTGCGGTTCGCTGCTTCTCGTTCAGCGACGCCAACCGCTCTTCCAGCTTGGCGTACTGCACCGCGTACCGTGCCGAACCTTCCTCACCCTTGAAGAGGCCACGGTCGTAGCGGTCCTTCTCCAACTCCTCCAGCGCTTCGCGCGCCTGCCGGATCTGCGGGCGGAAGTCCTCCCCGGCGTGCTCCACCATGCGGACGACCGGGAACGCGCCGAACGCCTTGAGGAACCGGTCCGTGACGTACTGCTCCATGCCCTCACCGGCGATGCTCACGCCGTAGCAGCCGTTCTCCACACCGGACTGCCGCGCCTTCAACCGGCCGATGCAGCGGTACCGGGTCCGGCCCTTCGCGATGTACGTGTACATCCGGTTCCGGCAGACCGCGCAGTAGACGATCCCGCGCAGCAGCGACGTACCTTCCCTGCGCCGATCACCGGGGTTGGCCCGCCGGCTCAACTCGTCCTGCAATGCCTGCCAGGTGTCCATGTCCAGGATCGGCGTGCGGTTGACCAGCGGGAGGCCGTCCGTCATGAGGATCGGCTTGCCGTCCTCGATCACCTGCCCCAGCAACTGGGGGTTGGTCAGCAGGCTGCGCAGCGAGGACGTGTACCACTGCTTCGAGTCGCTGCGCTTGCCCGTGGTCTGGCGGGACGAGTGGCCCGGCGACGGCTTGTCCGAGGCGGTGAGGTCCGATGCGATCTTGAGGAGGGAGTCCTTGTTGAGGACGCGTTCCACGATGCCGTGGATGGTCTGGGCCTCCTCGGGGTTGATCTCCAGGACCTTCCCCGCGCCGTCGGGGTTCGGGACCACCCGGTAGCCGTACGGCACCCTGCCGCCCGTGTAGCGGCCTTCCCGGCGCAGGTGTTCGTGGGCGCTGGAGACGCGCATGCCTATGGTGTCCGACTCCAGTTCCGCGAAGACCGCGATCACCTTCGCCATGGCGCGGCCCATGGACGACGTGAGGTCCAGCGGTTCGCTCGCCGACGCCAGGGCCACGCTCGCGTTCTGCGTGACCTTCATGATCTCGGCGAAGTCCACCGTGGAACGGGCCAGTCGGTCGATCTTGAAGAAGACGATGACGTCGAACTCTGCGAGACGGGACAGGACCCGTTGCAGCCCCGGGCGGTCCAGCCCACGGGAATATCCGGACACGTCGATGTCTTCTTCTACTGCGACGACGTTCCAGCCTCTGGCCTGGCACAACGCCTCGCAGGCAGCCCGCTGGCGCTCTGGCGAGGTAGACTCTTCTGTTTCGCGCGAAAGTCGTACGTAGATGGCAGCGCGCATTCCCGGCGCACTTGCCGAGACGCCTTTCGAGCGTCTGGCACGGGGCAAAGCCCGAGCCATGGCGGGTGTGCTGTCTGTCACGGGACGATCCTACTTCCGGAGGTATGTGTGTCCTGCCTGATCGTCCAGAGCGACAAGACGCTCCTGCTGGAGGTCGACCACGAGCAGGCCGAGGCGTGTCGGCGGGTCATCGCGCCCTTCGCCGAGCTGGAGCGGGCGCCCGAGCACATCCACACCTACCGGGTCACCCCGCTCGGCCTGTGGAACGCGCGGGCCGCCGGGCACGACGCCGAGCAGGTCGTCGACGCGCTCGTCGAGTTCTCCCGGTACCCGGTCCCGCACGCCCTGCTCGTCGACATCGCCGAGACCATGGCCCGCTACGGGCGCCTCACCCTCTCCAAGCACCCCGTGCACGGGCTGGTGCTCACCACCACCGACCGGCCCGTCCTGGAGGAGGTGCTGCGCTCCAAGAAGGTGCAGCCGCTGGTCGGGGCGCGGCTCGACCCCGACACCGTCGCCGTGCACCCCTCCGAGCGCGGGCAGATCAAGCAGACCCTGCTCAAGCTGGGCTGGCCCGCCGAGGACCTCGCCGGGTACGTCGACGGCGAGGCCCACCGGATCGACCTCGCCGAGGACGGCTGGGCCCTGCGCCCGTACCAGCAGCAGGCCGTCGAGGGCTTCTGGCACGGCGGCTCCGGCGTCGTCGTGCTGCCCTGCGGCGCCGGGAAGACCCTGGTCGGGGCCGGTGCCATGGCCAAGGCCAAGGCCACCACCCTGATCCTCGTCACCAACACCGTCTCCGCCCGCCAGTGGAAGCACGAGCTGGTGAAGCGGACCTCCCTGACCGAGGACGAGATCGGCGAGTACAGCGGCACCCGCAAGGAGATCCGGCCGGTCACCATCGCCACGTACCAGGTCCTCACCACCCGCCGGAAGGGCATCTACCCCCACCTGGAGCTCTTCGACTCCCGCGACTGGGGCCTGATCGTCTACGACGAGGTCCACCTGCTGCCGGCCCCCGTCTTCAAGTTCACCGCCGACCTCCAGGCCCGCCGCCGCCTCGGCCTCACGGCCACCCTGGTACGCGAGGACGGGCGCGAATCCGACGTCTTCTCGCTCATCGGGCCCAAGCGCTTCGACGCGCCCTGGAAGGAGATCGAGGCGCAGGGCTACATCGCGCCCGCCGACTGCGTCGAGGTCCGCGTCGACCTGACCGACTCCGAGCGGCTCGCCTACGCCACGGCGGAGCCGGAGGAGAAGTACCGCTTCTGCGCCACGACCGCGACCAAGCGGAAGGTCACCGAGGCGCTGGTGAAGAAGTTCGCCGGGCAGCAGATCCTCGTCATCGGGCAGTACATCGACCAGCTCGACGAGCTCGGCGAGCACCTGAACGCCCCGGTGATCAAGGGCGAGACCTCGAACGCGCAGCGCGAGAAGCTCTTCGACGCCTTCCGCAACGGCGAGATCAGCGTCCTCGTCGTCTCCAAGGTCGCGAACTTCTCCATCGACCTCCCCGAGGCCACCGTCGCCATCCAGGTCTCCGGCACCTTCGGCTCCCGCCAGGAGGAGGCCCAGCGCCTCGGCCGGGTGCTGCGCCCGAAGGCCGACGGTCACCAGGCGCACTTCTACTCCGTGGTCGCCCGCGACACGATCGACCAGGACTTCGCCGCCCACCGGCAGCGGTTCCTGGCCGAGCAGGGGTACGCGTACCGGATCCTCGACGCGAGCGAGCTGCTGGCCCCGTGAGGCCGTGAAGGGGATCGGCGGAGCGTGAGAAGGGCCGGACCATGAGAAAGGGCGGCCCTTGACCGGGCCGCCCTTCCTCTCTCACGATCCGTCGATCCGCCTGATCCGGACCGCCGCTCCTACCACTCCGGGACGCCGCCCCACAGCTGGTTGGCGCCCTTGTGGCAGGCCCACTGGTTCGCGGTCGCGCCCCACGCCGAGCTCCAGCCGCCGATCTCCAGGCACTTGCCGCTGTTGAGGTTCACGAGGGCCCTGGCGTTGGTCCCGTCGCCGGGGTAGTCGATCGCGTACCAGACCTGGTTGGCCCCGCCGGTGCAGTCCCACTGGCCGACGGCGGCGCCGTCGTTCGTGCGCCAGCCGGCGACCTCCAGGCACTTGCCCGAGTTCTTGTTGATCAGGCGCCAGCGGTGGTCGGGGTACTGCTGGTCGAAGTACCAGGTCTGGTGGAGCTGGTCGCTGCACGGCCACTGGCTGGCGACCGCGCCGTTGTTCTTCGACTGCTGGTAGATCTCCAGGCACAGGCCGCTGGAGCCGTTGGTCACTCTCTGGATGTTCATCGCCGCCGCCGGCGTGGCCGCCATGCCTATGAGGAAGGTGAACGCCAGGGCGAGTCCGCCGATGAAAGAGCGTCGTAGTGATCGCATCATGTTCCCCCGTTTTCGTGACGCCGAACGCCGTACGTCGTATGGCGCATGTCGCCTGGCGCATGTCGTACGGCGTGGGGAGCACGCGTGCCGAAGACGCGGCGCTGGAGCGCACCCCCCGTGTCTCCTTGCGCGGCCATTAGATCATCAGATCATCTCGGCGTGGGGGCCGGAGAGTTGACACAGGGGACCGGGGGGGGTGGCTCAGCCCTGGTGGGTGGGGCGGGGGTCGCGGACGCCCGCCTCCTCGTCGTACGCCCCGAGGACGGCGACCGCGACGAGCGCGCCGCCGAAGGCGCGTATCGCGCGCAGCGGCGCGGTGGCCGCGCGGCGGGCGCGGCGCAGGCTGGGGACGGTGGACGCGGGGGTGAGGGCGGTGGCGGTCATGTATCCATGATGGAATCCGGACATTAGGAACACATCGGCCCTGGGGTGGAACCGGGGTCCCCCGCGAGTCGGACCCGGGTCGGAGCCCGTCCCCTACGGGTCCCCTACGGGCCCCCTGCGGGATCGGGGCCGGGTGAATCCATTCGCCCCGGAGCACCGCCCCGGCGTACACTCGCCAGCTTCCCCGCCTCCCCCCGGGAGCGCCGCCGTCCGGTCGGAAACCGGCGGCCACCTCGACGTGTCCGCGTACCCGACCCGGAGGCTTCACCGTGTCCGTAACGTCCGCCACCGACGAAACCCGCCCCGCGGACGATCCGCTCGCCCGGGAACGGTCCCACCTGGCCGCCTCGCGCGCCGCGCTGCGCGCCATGCGCGAGGACGTCGAATCGCTCGACATCAAGGACGTCACCGCGAACTGGGTCAACGCCGTCATCCTGACGCGCCAGATCGAGGACCGCGTCAAGGCCCTCGCCGACCTCGCCGGCACCCCGCTCTTCTTCGGCCGCCTCGACTACCTGCACACCACGCAGGAGGGCCAGCGCTTCTACATCGGCCGCCGGCACGTCCACGACGCCGTCGGCGACCCGATGGTGATCGACTGGCGCGCGCCGGTCTCCCAGCCGTACTACCAGGCGTCCAGGAAGGCCCCCCAGGACGTCGGGCTGCGCCGTCGCTTCGGCTACACGGGCGGCGAGCTCACCGCGTACGAGGACGAGCACCTGTCCGACCCGGCGGAGCTGGAGCGCACCAGCCGGCTGCTCCAGACCGAGATCGAGCGCCCCCGCGTCGGCCCGATGCGCGACATCGTCGCCACCATCCAGCCCGAGCAGGACGAGATCGTCCGCTCCGACCTGTCCGGCACCGTCTGCGTGCAGGGCGGCCCCGGCACCGGAAAGACCGCCGTCGGCCTGCACCGCGTGGCCTATCTGCTGTACGCGCACCGGGAGCGGCTCGCCCGCACCGGCACCCTCGTCATCGGGCCGAACCGCTCGTTCCTCCACTACATCGAGCAGGTGCTGCCCGCGCTCGGCGAGCTGGAGGTGCAGCAGGCGACCGTGGACGACCTCGTCGCCCACGTCGAGGTGCGCGGCACGGACGAGGCGGCCACCGCCGTCGTCAAGGGCGACGCCCGGATGGCGGAGGTGCTGCGCCGCGCCGTCCGCTCGCACGTCGCGATGCCCACCGAGCCGCTCATGGTGGTGCGCGGCTCGCGCCGCTGGCGGGTGCCCGCGTACGAGCTGGCGGACATGGTGCGGGAGCTGCTCGACCGGGACATCCGGTACGGGGCGGCCCACGACGCGCTGCCGCAGCGCATCGCGCACGCGGTCCTGGTGCGCATGGAGGAGGCCGGGGAGGCGCCCGACGACCGGGTGCAGAACGCGGTCGCCCGCACCCCCGCCGTCAAGGCCGTCGTCAAGGAGTGCTGGCCCGCCGTCGACCCGGCGAAGCTGGTGCTGCGGCTGCTGGGCGACCCGGAGTTCCTCGCCGCGCACGCCGAGGGCGTCCTGACCGAGGACGAGCAGAAGCTGCTGCTGTGGGCGAAGCCGGCGCGGAGCGTGAAGTCGGCGAAGTGGTCGGCGGCGGACGCGGTCCTGATCGACGAGGCGAAGGACCTGGTCGAGCGCACCCACTCGCTGGGCCACGTGGTCGTCGACGAGGCCCAGGACCTCTCCCCCATGCAGTACCGGGCGGTCGGGCGGCGCTGCACGACCGGTTCGGCCACGGTCCTCGGCGACCTGGCGCAGGGCACCACGCCGTGGGCCACCGGGAGCTGGGCGCAGGCCCTGGCGCACCTGGGCAAGCCGGAGGCGCACATCGAGGAGCTGACGGCCGGCTTCCGCGTGCCGCGCGAGGTCATCGCGTACGCCTCCCGGCTGCTCCCCCACATGTCGCCGGGGCTCGCCCCCGTCGAGTCCGTACGGGAGAACCCGGGCTCGCTGGAGTTCCGGCGGGCGGCCGGGCCGGAGGAGCTGGACGCGGACGTGGTGGCGGCGTGCGTGGCGGCGCTGGCGCACGAGGGCTCGATCGGCCTGATCGCGGCGGACGCCCGGATCGCCCCGCTGGCGGCGGCCCTGGAGGCGGCGGGCCTGGCCCACCTCTCCCCCGGCGAGGAGACCACGGCCGCCTCCCGCCTGACCCTGGTCCCGGCGTCGCTGGCGAAGGGCCTGGAGTACGACTACGTGGTCCTGGACGAGCCGGCCGCCGTGGTCGCCGGCGAGCCCGACGAACGCACGGGCCTGCGCCGCCTGTACGTGGCGCTGACCCGAGCGGTGTCGGGGCTGACGGTGGTGCACGCGGGGGAGCTGCCGGGGCAGCTGGGGTAGGGCGGGGGCGGGGGCGGGTGGGCTTGGCTGCGCGCCGGGGGCGGGGGGTCCTGCGGGCCTCCCGGCCCCGGTACGTACTGGGGCCCGGCGGGTGGCCCTGGCCACGTACCGGAGCCCGGCGCTCCTGCGGGTCTCGGGCTACGCACCGGGGCCTGGCCTCGGCAGGTGGCCCTGGCTACGCACCAGAACCAGACCTTCTGCGGGTGGCCCCAGGCCACGCACCAAGGCCAGGGCCTCGGCAGGCGGCCCGGGGGCTACGCACCTGGGCCCGAGGTCCCGGCAGCCCGCCCCGGCCTACGCGTACTCCGGCAGTGCCTCGGTCCAGGTGCGGTGGGCTACGGCGGCGAGGACGGGGTTGCGGTGGCGGTAGTACGCCTCCGTCACCACGCCCCAGCCGAGCGCCCAGCCCCGCCCGCGCGCCCAGGTCGCGTCGTCGGCGCCGGCCGACTCCCGGAACAGCGGGCGGGTGGCGGGGGTGAGCAGCGACCAGGCGGCGAGCAGGTCGCAGGCGGGGTCGCCGGTGCCGAGGCCGCCGAAGTCGATGACGGCGCTGAGGCGGCCGTCGCGGGTGAGGACGTTGCCGGGCAGCAGGTCGCCGTGGATCCACACCGGCGGCCCGTCCCACTGCGGCAGCGCCAGCACGCTCTCCCAGGCGGCGAGGGCGGCCGTGGCGTCCAGGGTGCCGTCGGCGGCCAGCTCGCGCACGGCGGGCTCCATGCCGCCCTCCGCCCACTCGGCGACGGACCCGCCCCGGAAGGAGCGGGGCGCGCCGGTCGCGTCGGCGGCGCGCAACGCGGCGACGAACCGGCCGAGCGCGACGGCGGCGTGCGCCGGGTCGGCTACGGGCGCCCGCACGGCGTCGTCGCCGTCCAGCCACTCGTACACGCCCCAGCGCCGCCCGTAGCCCTCTCCGGGCTCGCCGAGCGCGACGGGCACCGGGACGGGCAGCGGCAGCCGCCCGGCGAGCGCGGGCAGCCATCGCGCCTCGTTCTCGACCTGCTCGACGGCCCACGCGGCCTTCGGCAGCCGCACGACGAGCCGGTCCCCGAGCCGGAACATCGCGTTGTCGGTCCCGGCCGACTCCACCGCCCGCACCTCGGCCCCCGCCCACCGGGGGAACTGCGCGGCGACCAGCCGCCGGACGAGCGCGACATCGACATCGGTGTCGGTGTCGGTGTCGGGAGGGGCAGGGGCATCGGGGATCAGCGACATGCGGGCGAGGCTAGTGAGGCGCGGGACGCCCGCGCCACGGGGTTTCGGGCGGGCACCGGGGGCGGTCAGGCGCCTTCGCCCTCCGGGAAGAGGAGCGTGGGCTCGGCGAGGATGTCGTGGCCCGCCTCGCTCTTGTAGATCTCGTCGACGCTCCCGAACCGCGCCTCCGCGTAGTCGAGTTCGAGCAGGGCGGCGGCCCGGCGGACGGACGGCTCGTCGGGGCCCTCGATCTCGACGAAGGTGGCCAGCCCCGGCCAGGTGTCGATGTCGAAGACGACCTGGCCCAGACGCCATCCCTCCCGGTAGTTCTCCTGGTAGCGCGCCTCGGTGAGACCGAGCCGGAGGAGGATGCCGGCCACGGCGTCGAGGTCGCCGACCTCCGTCTCGATCTCCAGGGTGCCGTCGATGCGTGTGGGGTCGGTGACCTGCTTGAGCGTGAGGGTGGACCGTGTCCCCTCGTCCCGCAGCCGGATCCACGCCCCGGCGTCGAGGGCGCCGCTCTCGAAGATCCGGCGGGTGAGGAGGGTGCGGGGAAACACCTGCTCGGCGCCCAGCCCGGCGAGCCTGCGCTGGAGATCGGTGACGTCGACACGGAGGAACGTGGCCTCGTACTCGTGCTTCATGCTGTCGTCTTCCTCGGGGGTGCGATGTGCCTGGCCGAGCCGACCGCTCCGGGACGCGTTCCGCCGCGCCCCGGTGGTGCTCGACGCCCAGTAAGTACTCCGGGAAGGAACTCCCAACCCACCCCCTCCGTCCCCCAACGGGCCTTGCCACACGATCGGGTGACGGAGTGTCCGGAAGGCGGACGGGTGCGGTACGGTCGGCCGCACATAACCGCATATGCAATTCGGCCCCCGGCAGGACGGCAATCCTGACGAGGGCCTACCGATCAGGAAGAAAGCCCTTCCAGATGGCTGACTCGCAGTCTAACGCGGCCCGTTCCGCGTTTCCCGTTCCCTTCGCGATCCCCGCCGACGCGCCACCCTCCGGGGTGATCCACGTGCGGCACCGGCACCGTGACCGGTTCACCGTCGTGGGCAACCACCTCGCCCAGCACCCGGACCTCTCCGCCGTCGCCCTCGGGCTCGCCCTGTACATCCAGTCGCTGCCCGACGGGGCGGACGTCACCGTCAAGCGGCTCACCCTGCGGTTCCGCGAGGGCGAGATCACCGTGCGGCGGGCACTCAACGAGCTTGTCGCCGCCGGGTACTTGGAGCGGCGGCGGGTGGCGCTCGGGGGCGGGCGGTTCGCCACCCGCGTGATCGCGTACGACCGGCCCGGGCGCGGCGGCGAGGAGCCTGTTCCGGTGCCTTCCGTGGCCGCGCCGGAGCCCTCGCCCGCGCCGAAGACGGCTCCTCCCGCGCCCGCTCCGGAGGCGGCTCCGCCCGAGCCCCGCCCCACCGGCCCCGCCTCCGACCTCCTCGCCCGGCTGCGTACGGCCGATCCCCGGCTGCTGCTCTCCTCCCGCGACGTGCGGGAGCTCGCCCCCGCCGTCGACGGGTGGCTCGGGCGCGGGATCGGGGCCGGGCAGGTCGTGCGGACGCTCACCGCCGCGCTGCCGCCCGCGCACGTGCCCATCCACCATCCGGCCCGCTTCCTCGCGTACCGGCTCGACACGATGCTCCCGCCGCCCCTGCCCGCCGCGCCGCCGCCACCCGCCGCCCCGCCGCCGCTGGTCAGCTGCGACGGCTGCGAGCGGGCCGTCCGCAGCCACGACCCGGACGCCCTCTGCGGCGACTGCCGCAGGGCCCGAAGCTCAGATGTCGATCAAGTTCCGGCGGTCTGCGCGGCCGAGGGTTGACCGGGGTCGCGCGGCTGCGTCTAATGGCGCCATCAGGGCCCTGACCAGGCCACTTGGTGCATGGACGGCGTGGCCGTCCGTTCGGGATCTCGTGGGGGAATCGTGCGTCGCTCTTCGGTGCTCGTCGGCAGGTCCGTGCTCGCCCTGCTGATGGCCTTCGGCTCCTACGCCGTGCTCGGCGGCGGCTCCCGGCCGCTCGAAGGGAACGCCCTCGACGGGGCCGTCAGCGGCGCCGGATACGAGCACGCGCGGGTCGGCGACGCCTGGTGGGTCATGCTGCCCGCCGTGCGGAACCGCTCGGGCGCGCCGGTCGAGGTCATCGGCGTCCAGGTGCTCGACCTGCCGCGCGGGCTGCGGGCCGAGCGGTACGCGGCGTTCGACGCCGACGAGACGGGCGCGCCCTTCCTGATGGTCCCGGACGGCAGCCCCGAGTTCCCGAGCGGGCGCTACACCGACCACTCGGCGCGGCCGCTGCGGCTGGCGCCGGGCGAGACCAGCCACGTCTACCCGGCCGTCAAGGTCCGCGTGACCGGCGAGGTGCTCGGGGAGCCCTCCTCCTGCCGGTTCACGTACGCCCGGGGCGCCGACCGCTTCACCCAGGTCCTGCCCTGCGGGTTCACCCTCCGGCTGACGCCCGAGGAGCCCGAGGAGGGGTTCCTGGCGGCCGAGGTGCCGGCCGTTTCGTAGCGGCGCCCGGCCGCGGGCCTCCGGGGGCCCGCGGCCGTGGCGTCACGCCCCGGCGACTAGTCCAGCGCCGCGTCCAGCGCCTCGCGCCACGTGCGGACCGCCGGGGTCGAGACCGGGGCCGTCCAGCCGGCCGGGCGGGCCGCGCCGCCGATGTGGAAGGCGTTCAGGCCCGCCGCGCGGAGGGTCGGGAGGTGGTCGAGGCGGAGGCCGCCGCCGACCAGGATCTGGGGCTCGTAGCCGGGCTCGCCGGCGCGGGCCGCCTCCTCGGTCAGGGTGGTCAGGCCGTCGTCGACGCCCTTGGCCGAGCCCGCCGTCAGGTACGTGTCGAGGCCCGGGAGGTCCGCGAGGCGCTTGCGCAGGGCGTCGCGGTCGGGGGTGCGGTCGATCGCCCGGTGGAAGGTCCAGCGGCAGCCGTCCAGGACCGCGATCAGCCGCTCGACGGCGACCAGGTCGGGCTCGCCCGACGGGGTGAGGAAGCCGAGGACGAACTCGTCGGCGCCCGCCTCGCGGAGCTCCGCGGCGCGGGCGACCAGGGTGTCGAGCCGGCCGGGGTCGCCGGCCGAGAAGCCGTCCGTCAGTCTGAGCATCACGCGCAGCGGGATGTCCACGGCGGCGCGGATCGCCGCGAAGCCGGTCGTGGACGGGGTGAGCCCGTCCGCCGCCATGTCGGTGACCAGCTCCAGGCGGTCCGCTCCACCGGCCTGGGCCGCGACCGCGTCCTCCTCGTCGAGGGCGATCACCTCCAGCACTGCACGGTTGCTCATCGAGCCCATTCCTCCAGCGATCACACGGCTTATAGGTCTAGTCCAATGACCAGACTAGCCGTGAGAGTGGCCTCCCGCATCGTGCGTGGCGGAAGGAGCGGCGGTCGGCGCGGCCGTGGGAGCGGCCGGGGCGGCCGGCTGGGCCGCTCCCGCGCGGACCGTGAACGCCGCCGTGCGGACCTTGCCCTCGTGCTGGAAGTCCAGGAACAGGCGGTACGTGCCCGCGCTCGGCGCCGTCGCCGTGAAGGACACGTCGGGGCCGGGGCCGCCCTCGTTCGGGTGCACGTGCAGGTAGGCCAGGTCGCCGTCGCGCAGCGCGACCAGGTGGCCGTACGCCCCGAGGTAGGGCTCCAGGTCCTTCACCGGCTTGCCCGCCTTCGTGACGGTGAGACGGAGCTCACCCGCCTTGCCCGGGTCGAGGGTGCCGCCGAGCCGGACCTGGTAGCCGTCCACGTCCGCGGTCGGCGCGACCGGCGGCAGCGGCCGGGGCGTGAACGCGCCGGGCACGGAGAGGTCGATGCCGAGCGTGACGCCCTTGGCGTCCTTCACCGCGGGCTTGAAGTCGGCGAACGCCTTGTAGCCGCCCGCCGCCGGCAGGTCCGCCTGGACCGTCCAGGTGCCGTCGGCGCCCTTCACCGGGTGCAGGTGACGGAAGACCGTCAGGTCGCGCGAGGCGACGATGAAGTGCAGCTCCTTGCCGTGCTCCGTGGTGAACGCGGTGACCTTCCGGCCGCCCGCGTCCTTGATCGAGAACTTGAGGGTGCTCGCGCCGACCGGCGGGGTCGGGGTGTCCAGGGCCAGCGTGTAGCCGCCGTCCGAGACCTGCAGGCCGCCCGCGGCGGGGGCGCTCGCCGCGCCCGCCTCCTCCCCGTGGCCCGCGTGCCCCCCGCCCTCGGCCTCCGGCTTCGCGGGCGCGGCGGCGGCGTGCCCGCCGTGCCCCTTCTCGGGGGTCCCGCCGACCGGGCCGACGCCCTTGCCCACCCCGTACGCGGTCCCGAAGGTCGCGGCGAGCGCGGCGGCAAAGGCGGTGATCTTCACTCCGGTGTTCATGGCTGCTCTCCCATGCGTCTGCGTACGGGCTGGTGGGGCCCCGGCCGGCGGGCCGCGGCGGCGCGCGAGCCTCACCTTCATGCACTTCACCATACCCCTGGGGGGTATCAAGTCAAGTCGGGGCGGCGCTTGCGTCTCATACCCAAGGGGGGTATACATGGAGACAGATCGATACCCCCCGAGGGTATCCGGGCACGGCATCGGGCATCCGGGCTTCCGACCGGCTTCCGGGCCCGCCCGCACGAACACGCAGAACAACGGAGGAAGACATGGGTTCCTGCTGCACCCCCGACAACAGCTGCTCGACCGGCACCGTGGAGATCACGACGGCCACCGCCGTCGCCGACACCACCGCCACCGTCTACGCCGTGTCCGGCATGACCTGCGGCCACTGCAAGACCGCGATCACCAACTCGGTCTCCGCCCTCGACGGCGTCATCTCCGTGGACGTCGACATCGCGGCCGGCCGCGTCACCGTCACCACCGGCGGCGAGCCCGACGACGCCGCGATCGCCGCGGCGGTCGACGACGCGGGCTACGAGCTGACCGGCCGCGCCTGACCGGCGCCCCCCGCGTCGTAACCGGCCGCCGGGGCTCGCCCACCACGCCCGGGCCCCGGCCCCCGAACTCGCTACACCGAGGAGCAGTTTCATGACAACGACCACTCCGGGCACCGCCCAGGTCGAGCTCGCCATCGGCGGCATGACCTGCGCCTCGTGCGCGGCCCGTATCGAGAAGAAGCTCAACCGCATGGACGGGGTCGAGGCCACCGTCAACTACGCGACCGAGAAGGCGAAGGTCACCTTCGACGCCGACATCGACGTCGCCGCCCTGATCGCCACCGTCGAGGCCACCGGCTACAGCGCCAAGGAGCCCGAGCCCGAGCGTCCGGCCGCCTCCGGCGGCGGCGGCCCCGAGGGCCCCACCGACGACGAGATCGCCGACGCCGAGCTCCGCCCGCTCAAGCAGCGCCTGATCACCGCCGTCGCGCTCGCCGTGCCCACCATCGCGATGGCGATGGTCCCCGCCCTCCAGATCGAGTACTGGCAGTGGCTGAGCCTCACGCTCACCGCGCCCGTCGTCGTCTACGCCGCCTGGCCCTTCCACAAGGCCGCCTGGACCAACGCCAAGCACGGCGCCGCGACCATGGACACGCTGATCTCGGTCGGCACCATCGCCGCGTTCCTGTGGTCCCTGTGGGCGCTGTTCTTCGGCACCGCGGGCACCCCGGGCATGACCCACGCCTTCGAGTTCACCATCGCCCGCACCGACGGCGCCGGGAACATCTACCTGGAGGCCGCGGCCGGCGTCACCGCCTTCATCCTCGCCGGGCGCTACTTCGAGGCCCGCTCGAAGCGCAAGGCGGGCGCCGCGCTCAAGGCGCTGATGCAGCTCGGCGCCAAGGAGGTGACCGTCCTCAAGAACGGCCAGGAGATCACCGTACCCACGGCCGAACTCCAGGTCGGCGACCGCTTCCTGGTCCGCCCCGGCGAGAAGATCGCCACCGACGGCACCGTCGTCGAGGGCTCCTCCGCCGTCGACGCCTCCATGCTCACCGGCGAGTCCGTGCCCGTCGAGGTCTCGGCCGGCGACTCCGTCACCGGCGCCACCCTGAACGCCGGCGGCCGGCTGGTCGTCGAGGCCACCCGGGTCGGCTCCGACACCCAGCTCGCCCGGATGGCCAAGCTGGTCGAGGACGCCCAGAACGGCAAGGCCGCCGCCCAGCGCCTCGCCGACAAGATCTCCGCCGTCTTCGTGCCGATCGTCATCGCGCTCGCCCTCGGCACCCTCGGCTTCTGGCTCGGCACCGGACAGGGCCTCACCGCCGCGTTCACCGCCGCCGTCGCCGTCCTGATCATCGCCTGCCCCTGCGCCCTCGGGCTCGCCACCCCGACCGCCCTCATGGTCGGCACCGGGCGCGGCGCCCAGCTCGGCATCCTGATCAAGGGGCCGGAGGTCCTGGAGACCACCCGCAAGGTCGACACCATCGTCCTGGACAAGACCGGCACCGTCACCACCGGCCGGATGACCCTCATCAAGGTCCACACCGCCGCCGGCACCGACGAGACCGACGTGCTGCGCCTCGCGGGCGCCCTGGAGCACTCCTCCGAGCACCCGATCGCGCAGGCCGTCGCCACCGGCGCCGCCGCCCGCGTCGGCACCCTGCCCACCCCCGAGGACTTCGCCAACATCCCCGGACTCGGCGTCCAGGGCGTCGTCGACGGCCACGCCGTGCTCGTCGGCCGCGAGAAGCTGCTCGAAGAGTGGGCGATGGAGCTCTCCCCGTCCCTCAAGGCCGCCAAGGACGCGGCCGAGAAGGCCGGCAAGACCGCCATCGCGGTCGCCTGGGACGGCGAGGCCCGCGCGGTCCTGGAGGTCGCCGACGCGGTCAAGGAGACCAGCGCCGAGGCCATCCGCCGGCTGCGCGCCCTGGGCCTCACCCCGATCCTGCTCACCGGCGACAACCAGGCGGTCGCCGAGTCCGTCGCCGCCGAGGTCGGCATCGGCGAGGTCATCGCCGAGGTCATGCCGCAGGACAAGGTCGACGTCGTCAAGCGCCTCCAGGCGGAGGGCCGTTCGGTCGCCATGGTCGGCGACGGCGTCAACGACGCCGCCGCGCTCGCCCAGGCCGACCTCGGCCTCGCGATGGGCACCGGCACCGACGCCGCCATCGAGGCCGGCGACCTGACCCTCGTACGGGGCGACCTGCGGGCGGCGGCGGACGCGATCCGGCTCTCCCGCAAGACCCTCGGCACCATCCGCTCGAACCTCTTCTGGGCCTTCGCCTACAACGTGGCCGCCCTGCCGCTCGCCGCGGCCGGACTGCTCAACCCGATGATCGCCGGAGCGGCGATGGCCTTCTCCTCGGTCTTCGTGGTCGGCAACAGCCTCCGCCTGCGTGGTTTCCAAGCCGCCGACAAGTAGCCGTCGGCCCGTGATGTGACGAGGAGGCCGACGTGGCCGGTTACGGACAGCACAAGGAAGACATCATCAGACGCCTGAGGCGCATCGAGGGCCAGGTGCGAGGGGTGCAGCGGATGGTGGACGAGGACGTCTACTGCATCGACGTCCTCACCCAGGTCTCCGCCATCAACGCGGCGCTCCAGTCCTGCGCGGTGGCCCTCCTGGACGAGCACCTCAGCTGCTGCGTCACGGAGGCCATCGAGGCCGGCGGGGATCAGGCCAAGGTGAAGGTGGGCGAGGCTTCCAAGGCCATCGCCCGCCTGATCCGGACCTGACGCAGTCGGCGCCCGGACAAGTAAAGAGAGAGTCAACCGCCCTTGTGCGAAGGGCAGCCGACGGACAGCCGGACGCTCAGCCGAAGACACAGGCCGAGCACCTGACGCAGGAGCACCAGCTCCGCCGAACCGGGGACTTCGAGGCCGCAGACCTTCGCGCAGGGGCGGTTCCGTATCGGAGTAGTCATCCCGCCATCGTACCCCTGGGGGGTATACCTGTGCGGGTGGGGCGGCCCGTACGATGAGCCGCCCGTGACGGGAGGGGATGCACGTGCGCCGGCTGGGAGAGCTGGAGGCCGAGATCATGGACCGGCTGTGGGCCTGGCAGCGGCCCGCGACGGTCCGCGAGATCGTCGAGGACATCAATCTGGGGCGCCGGGTCGCCTACACCACGGTGATGACGGTCGCCGACATACTCCACCGCAAGGGCTGGCTGCGCCGCGAGAAATCGGGCCGGGCCTGGCTGTACGAGCCCGTCCGCAGCCGCGACGAGTACACCGCGGGCCTCATGCAGGACGCGCTCGGCGACAGCCAGGACCGGCCCGCCGCGCTGCTGCGCTTCGTCGAGACCATCTCCGACGAGGACATGGCCGCCCTCGACGCGGCCCTGCGCACGGCCCGGCGCGCCCACGGCGAGGACGGATGAACCACCACACCCTGCCCCCGCTCGGACTCGCCCTGTGTACCGGGCTGCTGGTGCCCTGGCTGCTGGTCCGGGCCCGGTGGGCGCAGCAGGTGCCCCGGCTCGCGCTCGCCGTCTGGGCCGCGAGCGGGGCGGTCTTCGCCGCCAGCGTGGCCGGGCTCGCCCTCCAGCTGATCCTGCCCGCCCGGACCGGACACCGGGTCAGCGACGTGCTGTTCGCCTTCCGCTTCCCGCCCGCCGAGAGCCTGCTCCACCTCGACGGGCGGGTGTACGTCGCCGGGGCGGTCGCCGCCGGGCTGTTCGGCGTCCCGCTCGTCGGCTTCGCCCGCGCGCTGCTGCGGGCCCGCCGGCTGCGGCGGCGGCACGCGGAGACGCTGCGGCTCGTCGGCCGCTACGACCCCGAGCTGCGGGCCACCGTCCTGGACCACGAACACCCCGCCGTCTACTGCCTGCCCGGCCGCTCCCGCCGGGTGGTGGTCTCCTCCGGCGCGCTGCGCACCCTCACCCCCGCGCAGCTCGCCGCCGCCCTCGCGCACGAGCGGGCGCACATCTCCGGGCGGCACCACATCCTGGTCGCCGCGACCGAGTCCTTCGTCGCCGCCTTCCCGCGCCTGCCGCTCGCCCGGCACGGCGCGACGGCGGTGCCGCTGCTGCTGGAGATGACCGCCGACGACCGGGCGCTGCTGCGGTGTTCGCGCGACGCGCTGGCGACCGCCCTGTACGCGCTGGCCTCGGGCCGGGCGCCGCGCGAGGCGTTCGCCGCGGGCGGGCCCTCGGCGGCGCTGCGGATGCGCCGGATCCTCACCCCGCACAGCGCGGGACACCCGGTGCTGCGCGGGCTGCTCACGATCGCGACGGCCGGACTCGCGGCGGCGCCACTGATCATCGCCTGCTGCTCGTTCCCCAATTAAATACTAAGTGAATTCGTAGATTTCACATCGGTCACGACAGTCTGAATTCCCCGCTATTGTAGGTATGTTGGCGTTGAGCTCGGCACGTCGAAGGGTACGAACCAATGCAGCTGGGTGACGTGCGGGCGGCGGGTGCCGCGGACGCGACGACCATATCCAGGCTGCTTGCCGAGTCCATTCGGGGCAGCTATACGGAAATACTCGGAGAAATACCGACCGGTCGACTTGTCTCGTCACAATGCGCACTTCCCCGTATCCGTGCCGAAATTGAAATTCCCGGCGGCGCACCCGGCTGGCTCGGCTGGCTGGTGGCGGCCGGACCGGACGGCTCCCTGATCGGCGTCGCGGCCGGCGGAGTCCCGCTGCCCGGCGAGGGCGAGATCTACGCGCTGGCCGTCACCCCCGGCGCCCGCAGGCGCGGCGTCGGCACCGCCCTCCTCACCGCGGCCGGCGAGCGGATGCGCGGCTACGGCGCCACCGAGCTGCGGGTCACGCTGCCGAGCGAGGACGACCCCTCGCACCCGTTCTTCACCCGCCTCGGCTTCCTCCCCCTGGGCCCCACCCGCCTCAACCGCGCGCTCTGACACCTGGGCCCCCAGGGCTCCACGCCCTCGCCGGGCCCCGCCCCGGATTCGCTCAACAGTCCCTGCTCCAGGCGTTCGTGGCAGACACACGCCATCGCGTGTTCACGCCCCCGTATCCGCTGGAATCCGGCCTCCGTCCCCGGTCAGGATGGAGCACAGCGGCGCGGACCCGGCGGCACGGGAACTCGCCCGGACGGCATGGACCGAGCGAGCCCCTGGAGGAGCGATGCACACACCGAGCGGCACTTCCCTGCCCGCTGTGCCCGCAGCGCTCGCGCCGGTCCTGCCGTCCCGATACGCCCACTCCGGCACCCCGGTCGGGACGCTCGACGCGCTCGGCCCCCTGGAACTGCCCGCCCCCGGCGCCGGCATCCGGATCAAGTCCGACACCCTTCCCGGACTCGAATCGGTCTCCCCCGGCGACGAGGACTCGGTCTGGCTCCACGACGCGCTCCTCGGCCCGCACAGCGCCGACATCGTCCGGTACCTCAGCCTCGCCCGGTCCACCGGCGGCCCCGTCCTCGACCTCGGCTCCGGCGCCGGACGGCTCGCCGTCCCCTTCGCCCGGCACGGCTTCGCCGTGCAGGCCGTGGACCGGGACGGCCCCGCCCTGGAACGCCTCGAGTCCTGGGCCCGGCGGATCGGCCCGCAGGTCGCCGAGCTGATCGTGACCACCCGGGCCGACCTCACCGAGCTGCGGCTCGACGGCGACTACCGGCTGGCCCTGCTGGCCGGCGCGATGGTCTCCGCCGTACCGCCCCGCGCACGGCCCCGGCTGCTGCGCGAGATCGCCTCGCACCTGGGGGCGGGCGGAGCGCTCGCGCTCGACTACACGGCGCACCAGGTGCCGGGACTGATCGCCGAGCCGCAGCGGACCTGGGCCTTCCAGGTCCCCCGGTTCGACGGGATCGACGAGTGGGTGGTGGCCCGGCAGGTCTTCGACCTGCGCGCGATGAGCGAGCGGATCACCTACTACTCGGCGCGCACCGGCAAGCTCTCCACCGAGCGGGTCGTGCTCACCACCGACAAGTGGATCGTGGACGGCGAGCACCTGGCCGCCGAGCTCCACTCGGCCGGGCTGCACATCGAGGGCCGGCGGCGGCAGCGGATCGACGAGCGGACCGAGAGCGTGCTCCTGGTCTGCCGGACGGACGACTGACCGGCCGGCGCCGGGGCGCGGCGCCGGGACCGACCCGGCGGGGACACTGACGACAAGGACGGCCAAGAGGTACGATGCCCACAAAGGTTTGGGCCGACCAGGTGGCGGGCGGAGAAGATGGCAGTCGTGGAAGAGCTGACGGGCCGCGAGGCGGTGATCCAGCGCCTGCGCGACGTCGGGCTGCGGGTCACCGGACCGCGTCTTGAGGTGCTCACCGTGCTCGCCGCCGGCGGCCATCTGGACGTCGAGGCGATCACCGCGACCGCCCGCGAGCGGCTGGGCACGCTGACCAGCCAGGCCGTGTACGAGATGCTGCGCCACTTCCAGGAGACGGGCCTGGTCAGCAAGTTCGACCGGCCCGGACTCCCGGCCGTCTTCGAGGTCTCGGGCCCCGCGCACCAGCACGCCCTGTGCGTGGAGTGCGGCCGGGTGGAGAACGTGGACGCGACCGCCCCCGCCCCGCCGCGCGGCAGCCTGCCGCGGTGGCGGATGAGCGACGCCGAGGTGGTCTTCAAGGGACTTTGCCCCGACTGCGCCGAAGAGCACCGTTCGCGCTGAAAGCGCTTGAACACCGTGCGTCGCGTTCGAATTTGTGGCAGGGTCGAGCGGGGCGTTTCAACGGGATCCGCGCGATCCGAGGGGAGTCTGCTGCGCCGTGTCCAAGAACGCCGCCGGAGCGCGTGCGGGAAGCGAACAGGCCCTCACTCTCTACCAGGCACTTCGCGCCACGCCGGCCGATCCCTTCGAGCTCGTCGCCCGCCGTCTCGACCTGTCCGAGGCCGAGCGTGAGCGCTGCCGGGACGAGCTCATAGCCCTCGGGCTGCTCGACCACGGGCACATCACCCCCGAGCGGCCCGCCCCCGTCGTCGTCGCCCCCGACGTCGCCCTGCTCCACCTGCTCCAGCACGAGCGGGACCGGCTGGAGAGCCGGCTGGCCGAGACCAGCCGGGCGCACACCACCCTGGAGACGCTCGCCGGACCGTTTCTGCGGGCGGGTCTCGAACCGGGTTCCGAGGTCGAGGTGGAGATCGTCGACGATCCCGCGCAGATCCGCCGGGAGCTCGCCGACCTGACGGAATCGGTCACCGACTCCGTGCATTCCATGCTGACCGGCGCGGTCCGCCGCGAGGAGATGGCCCTGGAGCTGGAGTGGGACCGCCGCCGGGTCGACCGCGGGGTGCGCGTCCACGCCATGTACAGCCAACGGGTCGGCGCCGTCCCCGAGATGGTGCAGCACCTCGCCGCCCGTACCGCGCTAGGTGTGGAGGTCCGCCTCTCCCCCGTCGTCCCCATGAACATGGTCCTCGCCGACGAGAACTTCGCCCTGCTGCCCACCGATCCGCACGACCCCGACTCGGCCGCCATCCTGGCCCGCGGCCCCGGTCTGGTGCGCTCCTACCGCGCGCTGTACGGCTACTGCTGGGCCGCCGCCACCCCGTACGGCCACGAGGAGCCGGCCGGTCACGGCGGCGGCGACGGCCTGTCCGAGCAGCAGCGGGCCGCGCTGCGGATGCTCGCCTCGGGCATCAAGGACGAGCAGGTGGCCCGCAACCTCGGGGTCTCGCTGCGCACGGTGAGCCGGCTGATCTCCGAGGTGATGCAGGAACTGGACGCCGCCAGCCGCTTCGAGGCGGGGGTGAAGGCCGCCCGGATGGGCCTCTTGGACGGCGAGACGAGCGGACACACCGCGTAGCCTGGACGGTCCGGACGATCGATTGCGCGACGCTGACGACAGGGGGGTGCATCGCCATGACGGCGGGCGGCGGTACGGAGGGCCGGACGACCACCGGCCAGATGGTGACCCTCTATCAGGAGCTGCGCAGGCGGGGGGCGTCGAGCTTCACGGAGGCGGCCGGGGCATTAGGTCTGGCGCCCGAGGAGTACGAGCGATGTAGGGCCGAACTGATCGCCCTGGGCCTGATCGTGCCCACCAGCAGTACCCACGCGACCGTGACCGACGTGCGGGACGCGGCCTGGCGGCCGGACGCCGACACCGTGGCCTCGGTGGCCCCGGAGATCGCCCTGCTGAGACTCCTGGACCGGGAGCGGGCCCGGCTGCGGGAGCACCTGGCCGAGGCGGACCGGGCGTTCTGCACCCTGGAGACCCTCGCCGGCACCTTTCTGCGGGCCAGCGCCCTGGCGGGCTCCGAGGTCGAGGTCGAGGCGCTGACCGACTACCGCAGGATCCAGCAGACGCTGGAGGACATCACCGACGTGATCCAGGAGAGTTCCGCCTCGATGCACCCGGGCGGCCCGAGCCGCCAGGCGCAGGCGCGGACCCTGGACCGGGACCGGCGGCAGCTGGAGAACGGGGTGCGGGTCCGCGCCATCTACTCCCGCGCGCACGCCGACCGCCCCGAGGTGGCGGAACTGCTGCGGATGCGCAGCGAGATGGGCGTGGAGATCAAGGTCGCCCGCGCGGTGCCGATGAACATGGTGATCGCCGACCAGCAGTACGCGCTGCTGCCGATCCGGCCCGAGGACGGGCGGGAGGGCGCCATCCTGGCCCGCGGCTCGGCCCTGGTCCGCTCCTACCTGGGCCTCTACGAGCACTGCTGGCACACGGCGGCGCCGTACGGGGACGAGACCTCGGTGGAGCGGGGCGGCGACGGCCTCTCGGAGCAGCAGCGGGCCGCGCTCCAGATGCTGGCGACCGGGATGAAGGACGAGAAGATCGCGCGGAACCTGGGGGTCTCGCTGCGGACGGTGAGCCGGATGCTCTCCGAACTCATGCAGGAATTGGGGGCGTCGAGCCGCTTCGAGGCGGGTGTGCGGGCGGTCCGGCTCGGCTGGCTGGACTGAGGCGCGAAGACGACACGTATGGCGCCACGTATGACGACGGACATGACGACGGACATGACGGAATGAAAAACGGCGCGTAAAGGCCCCGCAATCGTGGCAGGTCGATTGCGGGGCCTTTATGTTGCCAAGGTTGCCGAATATCCGTCCGGCGGAACGTCAGTTGGTGGGCTTCGGGGTGGGGGTCGGGTCCACGAAGGGCCACTCGTTGGTGACGCCGGCGTTCTGCTGCTGCTGGGAAGCGGCGCCGTTGTCGGCGGTGGCCACGGCCGCACCGCCCGCGACGGCCAGACACGCGACCAGCGCGAGGGTGAGCTGGCGGACCGTCTTGCGCACACCGGCGTTCTGCTGAGCGGACATGATTTCCTCCAGGATTCAGAATGCGATTTTTGTTTTCTGGGGGCCCGTGCCGCCGGGCGCTCCCTGAAGACATCTCTATTCTGAACCGCCCCCGGAAGAGGATCCATAGATTGTCTGTGCGTGCACTCGCCATGGCGTGAGTGCGTCAATGCGCCACCGAATTAACGGAATTGGCCGATCCGGAGCGCCTCTAACCTTTGGTCGAACCAAAAGAGATGCTAGACTTGAACGACGGCCTTCTCGTTCCTCCAGGAGAGAGGGGCCGTCGGGGCAGGGGCGTGCCGCCGCCCTTGCCCCACCCCGCCCATCCGGTCGTACGCGCCCGCCCGCGCGTCCTCGTAGACGTCGATCGTCCGCGCGGCGGACGTGCGCCAGCTCATCCCCTGCGCGTGCCGGACCGCCGCCTGCCCCATCAGCTCCCGCGCCTGCGGATGCGCCGCCAGCCAGCGCAGCCGGCGGGCGTACTCCACCGGGTCGTGCCCGCGCACCAGCATCCCCGACACCCCGTCCCAGACCGCCGTCGGCAGCCCGCCGACCGCCGCCGCCAGCACCGGCGTGCCGCACGCCTGCGCCTCCAGCGCCACCAGCCCGAAGGACTCCGAGCGCGAGGGCACCACCAGCACGTCCGCCGCCCGGTACCACTCCGCCAGCCGCTCCTGCGGTACGGGCGGACACGCCTGGAGCACGTCCGCGACCCCCAGCTCCGCCGCCAGCCGCCACATCGAGCCCTCCCGGCCCGCCCCCGAGTGCCCGCCCACCACCGGCACCAGCAGCCGGCGGCGCAGCTCCGGCGCCATCGCGAGCAGCTCCGCGACGGCCCGCACCAGCACGTCCGGCCCCTTCAGCGGCTGGATCCGCCCCGCGTACAGCGGGATGAAGGCGTCCTTCGGCAGCCCGAGCCGCGCCCGCGCCGCCGCCCGCCCCGCGCCCGGCCCGAAGGTGCGCAGGTCCACGCCCGGCCGCACGATCTCGGTGCGCGGCGGCGCCGCCCCGTACAGGGAGCGCAGCGCCTCGGCCTCGTCGGCGGTGTTGGCGATCAGCCGGTCGGCGTCGCCCACCACCTGCCGCTCGCCGCGGATCCGCAGCTCGGGCTCGGGGCTGTCGCCCTCGGCGAGGTGGGCGTTCTTCACCAGGGCCAGGGTGTGCGCGGTGTGCACCAGCGGTATCCCCCAGCCGAAGGAGGCGATCCGGCCCGCCTGCCCGGACAGCCAGTAGTGCGAGTGGACCAGGTCGTACCGCTGCTTCTGCTTGAGCAGGGCCAGCGAGAACGGGACCACCAGGTCCGGCATGGCCTCCTTGGGCAGCGCCCGGCGCGGCCCCGCGCGCAGGTGGCGGACCCGGACGCCGGGCGCCAGGTCCTCCAGGGCGGGCCCGCCCTCGCCGCGGCAGCGGGTGAACAGGTCCACCTCCACGCCCTGTTCCGCGAGGGCGCGGGAGAGTTCGACCATGTAGACGTTCATGCCGCCGGCGTCCCCGGTTCCGGGCTGGTGGAGCGGGGAGGTGTGGACGCTGAGCATGGCGACGCGCAGGGACACGGGGGGCTCCTGTGGGGAGGGCCACGTGGTCCCTGCGCGTCGCGCGCACGGTCACGCGGCGGGGATGGGGACTGCGTTGCTCGTGTTCACGTGCTGAGGTGCGGGTAGTGCTGGTGGCGCGGGAGGTGCTGGTGGCGCGGGAGGTGCAGGGTTCCGAATTACTGAATTACTTAGCTGATTAGTAGTCGTGGGCGCAGGAATCCGACGCGAGTTCGTCAGAATCCGAAGACCGGTCCGGACGGCGGAGCCAGTCTGGTGCCCGGCAGCGGGGCGATCAGCGCCGACCAGTCCACCGGCCGGCCCGCCGCCACCTGGAGCGCCGACGCCAGCCGGTCCGCGCCCTCCGGCATCACCGGCCGCGCCCACGCCGACAGTGCCGAGGCCACCGCCAACTGCGCGGCGAGCGAGGGCAGATGACGGCAGGAGTTGGTGGGCCGACAGCGCTCGTGGGCGTTCACGTAGCCGAAGTCGGCGACGGAGCGGACCATCTCGTCGAGCACCGCCACCGCCCGGCGCGGGTCGAAGGCGTCGGGGCCGTACGCCTCGCGCAGGTCGTCCACGCCCCGGTGCAGCCGCCGCTCCAGGATGTCCCAGCCGGTGCCGCCGGGCATCGCCTGCGGGGCGAGCCCGTCGCACTCCTCGCGGACGGACGCGAACAGCCGGGCCAGCCAGCTGTTCCAGTTCTCGTCGAGCTCCATGCGCGCGGCGGCCAGCCGGTCGCGCTGGAACACGGTCCGCCGCCCGGTCGGGCGGGCCTGGAGCACGTGCCGGCGCAGGGTGTCGGAGCCGTACTCGGTGAGCAGGTCCAGCGCCCACACGTTGCCCTCGCGGACGCCCTCCTCCACCACGTACGACTCGTTGACGTTGAACTCCTGCGGCAGCTTCACGTCCTGCGCGAGCAGCAGCACGGGCAGCAGCACCGCGTGGCAGAAGGCGTGCCCGAAGCCGCAGAAGTGGATGGTGCGGCGGGGCAGCGGGCCCTTGGTGTCGTAGCCGAACAGGTGCATCGCGGCGGCCTCGAAGCAGCCGTCGATGCGGTGGTCCGGGAAGCCCTCCACCGGCACCGGCAGGCCCCAGTCGGCGGGGTGGCCGACCGCGATGTCCGGCAGCCCGTCCTCCACCAGCGACTCGCACAGCGCGGCGAGCCTCGGCGGCAGTCCGGCCGCCGCCCAGTACTCGGCGAGCGTCTCCCGGAACGGCTCCAGGGGCACGTACAGCCGGCGGCAGCGCTTGGCCTGCGCCGGGGTGTCGCACAGCGAGCAGCGCGGCGAGATCAGGTCGCCGCCGTCGTTGGGGCGGGCGCACTCGTGGCACATGCCGCCGTCGCTGGTGGCCCCGCAGTGCGGGCAGCTTCCGGTGACGTGCGCCCCGTACAGCCAGCGCTCGCACGGCTCGCAGTAGGGCAGCAGCCGGGTGCGCGGGGCGATGACGCCCTGCGCGTACAGGCGGCTGAACAGCTCCTGCACCCAGCGGGCGTAGCCGCGGTCCTTGCGGGGCCGGACGATGTGGTCGAACTCGACGCCGGACCGCAGCCAGTCCGCGGTGATCGCCGCCCGGTAGCCCTCGGCGACCTCCTCGGGCTTGCGGTTGTGGCGCAGCGCTCTGACCTCGACCGAGCTCGCGTGGTCGGCGGTCCCGGTGGTGAACCGCACCGGCTCGCCCTCGGCCCGCAGATAGCGGGTGAGGACGTCCGCCGCGACATACGGACCGGCGAGGTGTCCGATGTGCAGTTCGCCATGGGTGGCCGGAGGGGTCGCGGTGATCCAGACAGGGGTGCTCATGGGACCTCCTTGACGCTGTGGTGCGGTGAGCTGCGGGAGCTCGGGTCAGCGGGGTTCGAAGTGGAAGGAGCGGATGAAGCAGTCGCGCGGCTGCTCGACGGCGTAGACGATGCACTCGAAGAGCGCCTGGGTGGTGAGCTTCTCGTCGGGCGCTATCCCGTCCGGGTTCAGCCCGTCCCACTCCGCGAAGCGCGGGTCGGAGGTCGAGAAGTCCGGCGGGTAGAGCGAGAACACCCGGACCCCGGAGGGCCGCAGGCGCCGGGAGAGGATGTCGGCGAAGCCGGCCTGCGCGCTCTTCGCCGCCCAGAACGCCTCGTGGGCGGCGCCCGCCGAGGCGCCCTCGGCGTCGCGCACGGCGACCATGTTGACGATGTCGGGGCGCAGCGAGCCGCGCAGCAGCGGCAGGAAGTGCTTCACCATCAGGACGGTGCCGCCGGCCGTCGACTCGATCGTCTCGACGATCGCGTCGTCGCTGGCCGCCT
The DNA here is from genome assembly GCF_040650575.1 of Streptomyces sp. NPDC048659. Taxonomy (NCBI): domain Bacteria; kingdom Bacillati; phylum Actinomycetota; class Actinomycetes; order Kitasatosporales; family Streptomycetaceae; genus Streptomyces; species Streptomyces sp. NPDC048659. Next base: position 63,925 of record NZ_JBEZHM010000033.1, read on the forward strand.
CCAGGTCCATGCCGTCCAGCCAGCGCGCCCCGTTGTTGACCAACAGGTCGACGCGGTCGGTGCGTTCGCCGACCCGGGCGGCGAACTCCCGGATCTCGGCGGGCCGGCTGAGGTCACAGCCGAAGGCGTGAATGCGGTCACGGGCGGAGCCCATGACTTCGGTACGGGTGCGCTCGGCGGCCTCGACGGTGCGGGCCGACACATAGACCTCGGCTCCGAGGTGCGCGAACCCGACGGCGAGCGCACGGCCGAAATAGCGGGACGCCCCGGTCACGACGACACGCAGATTCTCGAATTTCATGTGTGTCTGCTCTCCCCACGGATACGCCACGGATACGCACGGACCACGGCTCGGTACACGGCGATCGCCGGTTGCCCTTCAGCGTGGCAGAGGTTTCCGGGGCGCCGCCCGTTCGGCGGGGTGCGCGTTCACGCCGTTGCGTGGATACGCCAGGGGAGCTCGATCCGGTCGAGCACGCGGGCCCGTTTGTGGTGCACGCCGACCCGGTCGGGGCCGGTGGAGACGGTGACGGTGCCGCCCGGCGTGCTCACCGTACCGCCCGCGTCACCGGGCACGACGGTGCCGTCGAGGGCCGCGGCGGCGGCGAGCGCGGCGGCGCCGGTGAGGGCGAGGCGGGGGTGCCAGCCGCCGACGGTGAGGGCCCGCACGGACAGCCCCCCGCCGGGGGCGCGGCGGAAGGCGGCGATCTTCGGCAGCGGGGAGTGCGGGGCGTACCCGAGCAGCCGCGCGGCGGCGGCCCGCAGCTCCAGCAGGCGTTCCTTCGGGCGGTCGGGGTCCAGGTGGCTCGCGTCGACGAAGACGTACGGGTTGCCGTAGCTCACGAGGGAGACGGGGACGCCGAGGAGCAGCTCGGCGGGGCGGCCGGTGGGCAGGGTGCCGGGGGCGTCGGGCGCGCGCAGGAAGTGCAGCGTGTGCGCGCCGTCGCCGCCGGGCTCCTCGGTCACCCGGACGGTGTCGCCGGTGGTCAGGGCCCGTACGGTGACGGGCCCTGGCCGGCCCTCCGCGACGACGCAGGCGAGCAGCGAATGCCCGCACCCGGTACGGAAGTCGAAGCGCCCGTCGGGGAGGGCCTGCACGAACCGGTAGTCGAGGTCGGCGTCGCCGGGGCGGCCGGAGGGCCCGTACAGCGCGATCTTGTTGAGCGCGGCGTACGGGGTCGGGGCGAGCGCCCGGCGCAGCGCGGCGAGCTCCCGCCCGAGCCCGAGGGCGCCGGGCGGGAGCTGGTCGAGGCGGACGACGAGAGTGGGCCCGGGGGCGTCCTCGGCGCGGACGACGGTGACGGGGACGGGGGCGGGGGCGGGCCGTGCGGGGGCGGGCCGTAGGAGGGCTGGAGCGGGCTGCGCGGGGGCGGGAGCGGGCTGCGCGGGGGCGGGGATGCCTGCGGCCCGTACGGGTGCGCGTACGGGCCGGGTGGGCCGGGTGGGTGGCATGGGTCGGATGGGCGGGGTGGGTCGGATGGGTGGGATGGGTCCGGCGGGTGCCGGTGGGTCAGGCCGCACAGCCCACCGGGATCCGCATCCCCTGGACGACCTCCGTCCACAGCTCGTGCACCGCCAGCCCCCACAGCGCCATCGCCGCGAGCTGGTTGGGCCGCTCCAGGTGCCGTTCGAGCAGCCGCTGGACGCGGTCGGCGCGGACCTTGCCGCCGAGTACGAGCCGGGCCGGGGAGAGCAGTTCGCGGACCGTGTCGAGCAGCGGGCCGCCGGGCGCGATCATCGCGGCCACGGGCAGCGTGAACGGCTGCTTGGGCCGGTTGAGGACGGCCGCGGGCAGCAGCTCGGCCCCCGCCTCGTACAGCGCGGGCTTGCCGTGCCGGGCGGCGGCGGGCAGGGACCGGGCGTGGGTGACGACCCCGGGCTGGCAGAACGGCATCCGCGCCTCGACCGCCCACGCCATCGACAGGTGGTCGACCCGCCGCAGGTGGTAGGCGGGCAGCCGCCAGCGCGTCTCGAAGGCGCTGAGCGCGGTGACCCGGTCGCCGCCGGCCGCGTCGGCCGAGCGCAGCTCCTGCTCGATGCGGTCGGCGGCGGAGCCGTGGTCGGCGATGTAGGCGGCGTACGAGGAGGTGTACAGGTGCTCGCGGAGCAGCCGGGGCGCGGCGGACAGCGCGTCGGCGTAGGCGCCGGCCCAGTCGATGCCGGGCGGGGCGGTCAGGGCGGCGCGCATCCGGTCGTAGCCGCCGAAGAGCTCGTCGGCGCCGTCGCCGGTGAGCGCGACGGTGAAGCCGCTCTCGCGGACGGCGCGGAAGAGCGCGTACGTGGAGAGGGCGATCGGGTCCGCGTTGGGCTGCCCGAGGTGGCGGACGGTGCGGGTGAGCAGCGAGGGGATCTCGTCGGGGTCGACGACGACCTCGTGGTGCACGGTCCGGGCCCGGCGGGCGACGGAACGGGCGTACGCGGCCTCGGAGTCGGGCCACTTGCCCCGGTAGGTGAGGTGGAAGGTGTGCAGCGGCGGGGCGTCGGTCTCGCGGGCGTGCTCGGCGGCGAGCGCGGTGATCAGGCCCGAGTCGAGCCCGCCGCTGGTGACGGCGCAGACCGGCACGTCGGCGGTGGCGAGCCGGCGCACCTCGTGGCGCAGCACGTCCTGGGTGTCGCCGAGCGGGCGGGCGGCGTGCGCGGGGCGGCGGCGGACGACGGGGGCGTGGCCGGGCCGGACGAGGGCGGTGGCGCCGGGGGGCAGCACCTCGATGCCGTCGAGGGCGGTGCGGGAGGAGAAGGAGGTGCGGGTGGCGAGGACGGTGTCGAGGGCGTCCTCGCGCGGGGCGATCCGTACGCCCTCGAAGGCGAGCAGCGCGGGGATCTCGGAGGCGAAGCGGGTGGAGCCGTCGTACGGGTCGTGGTGCAGGTGGATCGGCTTCATGCCCATGTCGTCGACGGCGAGGACGAGTTGGGCGCGGGCGGGGCGCAGGTCGAGGACCGCGACGGCGAACATGCCGTCGAGGTGCTCGGCGAAGGCGGGCCCGTACTCGGCGTAGAGCGCGGGCAGCAGGGTGCCGTCGCAGCGGTCGGGGAAGCGGTGGCCGCGCGCGGCGAGGCGGCGGCGGAGCTCGGTGTGGTTGTAGATCTCGCCGTTGAGCACGGCGAGGATGCCGGGCAGGTGGGGCAGCCGGTAGGGCTGCCGCCCGCCGCAGGGGTCGGTCACGGCGAGCCGGTCGCAGCCGAGCGACCAGCCCGGGCCGCTGAGGACCTGGTGCTCGTCGGGGCCGCCGTGCCGCTGCCGGGCCGAGACCGCCGCGAGTTCGGCGGGGTCGGGACGCGCCGCACCCGCGGCGATGGTGCCGAGGATCCTGCACATTGCCGGTCGCCTCCGGATCTCTCTGACTCTCTCTACCAGTCTCTGTCCACGTGGAACACCCAATGATTTGAATCTACCAACTTTTTGAATGGCGCGTAAGTGCCATGTCCTGTTCACGCCACGGCTTGGCCTTGCGACGCCCCCGCCGCACCAAGAGGCTGGCCACATGGAGGACTTCGCGACGACCGACCCGATCGCCCGCAGCGCACCGGCATCCCTGCTGGTGGTGGCGGCGCACCCGGACGACATCGAGTTCTGCGTCAGCGGCACCGTCATGCAGTGGATCGAACGCGGCACCCGCGTGACCTACTGCATCGTCACCGACGGCGGCGCGGGCGGTTACGACGAGGCGCTCCCCCGCCAGGCCATGGCGGACCTGCGCCGCGCGGAGCAGGTCCACTCGGCGAAACTCAGCGGCGTCGCCGACGTCCGCTTCCTCGGCTACCCCGACAGCTTCGTCGAGGCCACCGTCGACCTGCGCCGCGACCTGTGCCGGGTCATCCGCCAGGTGCGCCCGCAGCGCGCGATCATCCCGTCCCCCGAGATCAACTGGGCCCGCGTGGCGGACCTCCACCCCGACCACCGCGCGGTCGGCGACGCCTGTCTGCGCGCGATATACCCCGAGGCCCGCAACCCCTTCGCCCACCGCGAGCTGCTGAAGAACGAGGGCCTGGAGCCGTGGACGATCCACGAGCTCTGGCTGATGACGGGCCCGACCCCGAACCAGTACGTGGACGTCACCCCCGTCTTCGACCGCAAGGTCGAGGCCCTGCGCATCCACACCTCCCAGACGGCCCACTTCGACGACCTGTCGGGGCTGCTCCGCGACTGGCTCAGCGAACACGCGACGGCGGGCGGGCTGCCGGCGGGGCGGATGGCGGAGGCGTTCCAGATCGTGCATATCGACTGAGGCGGGGAGATCGGCTGAGCTGAGGACGGGGGTCCCCGTACGGGGTCCCGGTACGGGGTCCGGGAGCGCGGGGCCTGCGGCCCGGGAGCGCGAGTCCGGCGGTGGCCCGGGGGGCCTGGCCGCTCGGTTCGCTTGACCTTGACACGGTGACAAGCCCTTCACTGGCGCCCATGACCACCACCACGACCACCGCACGCGCCCGTGCCCGCGCCCTGGAGGGGCTCGCCCACGCCGACCCGTCCGTCCGCCTCCGGGCGGCCCTCGCCGTCGGCTCCGACCCGGCGCCCGGCTCCGTCGGGCCGCTCGTCGAGCGCTGCGCGACCGAGCCCGACTTCTCCGTGCGCGAGATGCTGACCTGGGCGCTCACCCGCCACACCCCCGCCGCCACGGTCCCGGCCCTCCTCCCCGAGCTCCGGTCCGCGCGGGGGCAGGCCCGGAGCCAGGCGCTGCACACCCTCTCCAAGATCGGTGACCGGGCGGCCTGGCCCGCGATCACGCCGGCCCTGCTCGCGGACCCCGACGACGAGGTGGCGCGGGCCGCCTGGCGGGCCGCCGTCGTCCTCGTACCGGAAGGTGCGGAGCCCGCCCTGGCCGTAGGGTTGGCGGCACAGCTCGGGCGCGGGCCGCGCGAGACGCGGCTCAGCCTCAGCCGGGCGCTGATCGCGCTCGGGGACGCCGCCCGGCCCGCCCTGGACGCGGCGGCGGACCACGCCGACCCGGAGGTCCGGGCGCACGCGCTCGCCACCGAGGTGCTGCGGCGGGACCCGGAGGCCGGGTTCGAGTTCGCCGTCGAGGAGGCGAAGCGGATCGTGGCCCTCGGCGGCGAGGACCGGGAAGGACGGTAGCGGTGCTGATCGGCGAGGTCGCGCGGCGGTCCGGGGTCAGCGCCCGGATGCTCCGGCACTACGAGTCGCTCGGCCTGATCCGCCCGACCGGGCGCGGCGGCACGGGCTACCGGGAGTACTCCGACGAGAACATCCGCCGCGTCTTCCACATCGAGAGCCTGCGCTCGCTCGGGCTGTCGCTGCGGGACGTCGGGCGGGCGCTGGACGACCCGGGCTTCGCGCCCGCCGAGCTCGTCGCCGGTCTCGTACGCCGCTCCCGCGAGCGCATCGCGGCGGAGACGGAGCTGCTGACGCGGCTGCGCCGGATCGACGCGGCGGAGCCGGCCGGTTGGGAGGAGGTCCTGCGGATCACGGCCCTGCTCCAGGGCCTGGGTTCGGCGAGCCCGGAGGTCCGGCAGCGCGCGGCCCTGTCGGCGTCGGCCGCCGCGCCCCTCTCCGACGAGGCGGGGGTGCCGGTGGAGGCGCTGGTGGAGGCGGTCCTGGGCGAGCCGGACCCGAGCGTGGCGGGGGCGCTGCGCTGGGCCCTCGCGCAGACCGGCCCCGAGGCGGGCCCGCTGCTGGCGGCGGGGCTGGACGCGGCGGACCCGGGGGTACGGGTCCGGGCGGTCCGCTCCCTGGCCGAGCTGCCGGACCCCGGGGCGACGGCGCTGCTGCGGGCGGCCCTCGGCCACGGGGACGCGGCGGTACGGGGCTACGCGGCGCTGGCGCTGGGCGCCCGGGGCGTGGCGGCGGCGGTGCCGCACCTGGTCGGGCTGGTGGCGGAAGGACGCCACGACGTGGAGGCGGCGGAGGCGCTGGGGTCACTGGCGGCCGACGACCCGGCCGAGGCGGACCGCATTGCGACCGCCCTGACCGAGCGGCTCACCGCCGCCAGGACGGGCGCCGACCCGGCGGCCCTGGCCTCCGCCGCCGCAGCCGCCGCTGACCCGGCCACGGCCGCCGCCTCCGCCACGACCGGTGCCCCGGCCACGGCCTCCGCCGCCACGGCTGCCGCCCCGGTCCGCCGCCGGATCACCCAGGCGCTCGCGGAGGTCCCGGGCCCCGTCGCGACCCGGGCGCTCGCGGAGCTGACGGGCGACGAGGACCGGGCGGTCGCGGCGACGGCGGCGTACGTACTGGGACTGCGGGAGGAGCGGCGGCCCTAGACCACGGCTGGTGCCGCCGCTGCCGATCCGGGTGATCCTGGCGATCCCGGCGATCCCAGTGATCCCAGTGATCCCGGCTGTCAGGTGATGGTCAGCTGCACGGTGACGCTGCCGTCGACCGCGTTCAGGACGTAGGAGCCGTTGCCGGTGAAGGGCTTCGAGCCGCGCGCGAGGTAGTCGTCGCCGTTCCAGGTGTCGTCCTCGTCGACGTAGGCGTTGACCGTGGCGATGTCGGCGGCGGGGAACGGCAGGTCGATGGCGTTGGTGAAGGTGGCGAGGGTGGGGGCTTCGCCGTTGCTGTTGTTGCGCTGGGTCCACAGCCGGAACTGGGTGCCGTCCTTGGTCTGGAGCCAGACCTTGCCGTACGGCTCGGGCACTCCGCCGTCGTCGCCGGGGTTGGCGAAGGTGAGGGTGTAGGTGGCGCGGGCGGCCTTGGGGCGGGCGGCCGGGGCCTGGTCCGTGGCGAAGGCGGTGCCCGCCAGCGGCTTGAACGCCTCCGCGATGGGCTGCGGGCCGGTGACCAGATCACCGGTCCGCTGCTCCAGCCGCACGTACTGGTCGCCCTTGAAGAAGTAGGCGTGGTACCTGAGTACGGCTCCCAAGGCGCCGCTCTCAAAGCGGCTGACGACCGCGTCGATGCCGTCGGCGAACCCGACCTGCTTCAGGACCGGCCAGCCCTCCGCGATGCTCTTGACCTCACCGGCCTTGCCCGCGTCCAGGTCGTAGCGGACGTACGAGTCGCCCTTGAAGAAGTAGATCAGCTCCCGCGAGCTCAGCTGGTTGCCTTCCGTGCGCCGTAAGGCGTCGTCGAAGCCGTCGCCGAACCCGACCCTCGCCAACTCCGGCCAGATCTGGCCGATCGAGGCCGGACCGGAGACGAGCTGGTTCGTGTCCCTGTCGTAGAGGGCGCACTGGTCGCCCGCGAACAGGTAGGCCGTGGTGCCCCACAGGTCGTGCTTCCAGTCGAGCGCGGCATCGACACCCTCGGCGAAGACGGTGCCCGCCAGACCGGGCAGCCGCGTGGCGGTGTCCTGGACCCCCGCGGGTGCCTTGTCGCCGTCGAAGTCGTAGGCCACGCACTGCCCCGCGCGGAAGAAGAAGACTTCCTGGGTGTGCGTGTTCAGCCCGGCCTGGATCACGTGTGCTCCTTGAGGGTCGTCGCTTGATCGACGGCCGAAGGCTCCCCTCCACTCCGGAGACCGCAAACAACACCCCGCCCACGTGACCGAAACAGGACCCCGCCGCCGGCAGCCCCTCCCGCCCCGGGCCGGCCCCGCCGACGCGGGTCCCTACCGCACCCGCCGCACCGCCTCCCTGAGCAGCAGCCGGGCGGCGGCCGGGGCCGGGGGCCCGAGGGGCGGAGGGACAGGGAGGCGCCCGCGTGGCGGACGGCGTCGAGGCGCAGGCGCTGGACGCCTACGAGGGCGCGGACGAAGGGGCGGTACGGCGGGGCCACCAGGGTCGGCAGCGGGGCGGCTGCCGCGAGGTCGGCGGCGGCGCGGTCGGCCTGTTCCGCGACGAGCGCGGCGAGTCCGGGGCCGGGCCGGGTGAGGTCGGCGCCGTGGCGGGCCACCGCGTCGGCGGGGACGCCGGGGCGGCCCGCCCGTACGTCCTCCGCCAGGTCCTCCAGGAAGTCGACGCGCTGCATGGAGCGGATCAGCAGGTGGCAGCCCTCCGTGAACGCCGCCCGCGTCGGGGCGTCCTCGGGGGCCAGCAGCCCGGCCGTCAGCAGCAGCGCGGGCAGCGAGTACTCCCGTACGTACAGCCGCAGTTCCTCGTCGTCGGCGATCGTGCGCCAGGCGACCTCCCGCGCGCAGCCCCGCATGAAGTCGTCCACGTGGCCGCGCAGGGCGGGGTGGTGCTCGGCGGTGTGCGCGAGGGAGCGCAGGACGGGCAGGTCGGAATCGCCTTCGGCGAGGGCCTTGCGGACGAGGCCGTCCCACGCGGTGAGCGCCGCCGCCCGTTCCTCCGGCGTACCCCGGTCTATTCGGTCGTCGGTGTCGTGCATGAACGCGACGGCGGCCACGACGTGCGGCAGCATCCCGGCGGGGAGCAGCAGCCGCGCCGCCGCGTACTCGGCCGTCGCGAACTTCCTTACCGCGCGCCGCTGTTCACCGTAGTCCCGCCGGAGCCGCGCGTCCCGCACCCCGGCCCGGTCGAGGGCCCGCTTCCACATGCCGCTCTCCTGAACCTGAACCTGAACCTGAACCCGAAGTCGTCGCCGCCCTGGAGCCTACGGGCCGGGGCCCGGCCCTCCTCCGGCCGGGGCCCGGGGCGTCGGCGGATCACGCTAGGCGGCACTCGGGGGCGGGAGTTGCGCGTCCGCGCACGGGCCCGCGTCCCGGGGCGCACGGCCGCCGGGGCACTGGGGCCAGGGGTGCGTTCACTCATCATTCATTGCAACGCGCGACACTTCGCCATTGCGTTGACTTCACAAACATTGCAACGATTTCAAGGCTCTGAGCTGTGCATACGTCAATCACACGCAACGAACTCGTTGCACTCCACTCGAACGCAACGTAGCGTTTCTCATGTCAGAAACACACGGGAACGACACCCAGAGGAGCTCGAACCGTCATGCAGACCTTCGCCGCCACCGCCCCCATCACCGCCGTCCTCGACATCCCCGCCGGCCGCGTCCAGCTCATCGCCGCCGACCGCGCCGACGCCACCGTCGACATCCGCCCCGCGAACCCCGCCAAGAGCCGCGACACCAAGGCCGCCGAGCGCGTCCAGGTCGCCTTCGCCGACGGCGTCCTGCGGATCCAGACCCCCGCGCCCGAGAACAAGCTGTTCGGCAGCTCCGGCGCCGTCGAGGTCACCGTCCAGCTCCCCGCCGGTTCCCGCGTCGAGGCCCGCGCCGCCGCCGGTGACCTGCGCGGCGTCGGCCGCCTCGGCGACGTGACCCTGGAGACCGCCCAGGGCCAGGTCAAGCTCGACGGGGCCGCCAGCGCCCGGATCAGCGTCCAGGACGGCGACATCCTCGTCGGCCGCCTCGACGGCCCCGCCGAACTCCGCACCATGCGAGGCGACATCAAGGTCGGCGGCGCGGTGCGCGGCGCGGTCGAGCTGCGCACCGAGAAGGGCGACATCGAGGTCAGCGCCGTCCGGGGCGCCTCCGCGACGCTCGACGCGGGCACGTCGTACGGCCGCGTCAGCAACGCCCTCGCCAACACGTCCGGCGCCGCCGCCGAGCTCACGATCCGCGCCACCACCTCGTACGGCGACATCAGCGCCCGCAGCCTGTGAGGCGGCGTTGCCCCGACTGGTGGAGCGGCGAATCGGTTCGCCCGCCCCGGCGGGGTGACGCCGCGCGGGTCGGGCCCGGCGCGGCGGACCGGGCGGCCCCAGCCTGGGCGCAGCGAGGGCGTGCGAAGGACCCGCCCCGCCGACAAGGAGACCCCCGCCATGAAGACGTTCACCCGTCTCGTCACCGCCGTCGCCTGTACGGCCGCCGCGACGCTCACCCTCGTCCCCGCCGCTCAGGCGGCGCCCTCCGCGACCACCGCCCAGGCCGCCGCCGGCTGCCGCTACTACTACACGAGCTACTTCCGCGGACCGAACGGCGAGAAGACCGGCAGCGGCGAGTACGCCGAGGGCGACCTCGACCCCGAGGGCCGCGTCTGCCGCAACGGCTGGTGGGTGGCCTCCTACGAGGTGGACGGCTCCATCAGGTAGCCCGAGCCCCGTCCCGTGGCCGCGCGGGCGGACGGCTGGTGCCGGACAGTTCGCACCACACCGTCTTCCCGTACGGCCCCTGCTCCACGCCCCACCGCAGCGCCACCGCCTCCACGATCCCGAGCCCCCGCCCCGACTCGGCCCCCGGCCCGGACTCCCGTAACACCGGCCACACCCTCGGATCCGGATCGGTCACCGCGAGCCGCGTCCGCCCCTCGCGCGTGGCCTCCACCCGTACGGTGACGGGGGTGCCCTCGCCGACGTGCTGGATGACGTTCGTCAGCAACTCGCTGACGCAGAGCCGCAGATCGTCCCCCACCAGCATCCGGCGCACCTCCGGCACCACCTTCGGGACCGCGATCAGCTCGACCGCGAAGGGCAGCGTCACCCGCCGGCCGCCTTCCGCAGCACCTCGGCGAGCTGGCGTGCGGTCGCCACACCGCAGTTGCCGAGCGCGACGAGCGGGGGCCGGACGGTCCGCCCGGCGAGGGTCACCGGATCGACCCCCAGGGACGGGAGAACGATCCCGTGAGCTGCGAGAGCGCCTCTGAGTGCCTCGACGTCGGGCCCGATGTCGTCGGTCATGCGGGGTTCCGCCTTTCGTAGCGTGCCGTGACGAACCCCTCACACGCTGCCGCGCGCGGCCCTACCGTGGAAGCGTTTCCCGCTCCACGACGCAAGGTGCGAAAGGCGGTCCTGAACGGTGGCTGCGCGCAAGGAGATCGACGGTTCGGCAGGCGTCCCGCAGTTCTATGGGAAGGAGCTCCGCTACAAGAGGGAGGAGGCCGGACTGACGTTGAAGAGGCTGGTCGAGGGCAGCTTCTACGGGATCACGTACCTCAGCGAGATCGAACGCGGCGAGCGCAGTATGCCGCTGGACCTGGCCCGGCACGTGGACCGCGAGCTGAAGACGGACGGCTTCTTCGAGCGCCGCTGCGACGAGGCCCGCCAGGCACGGTTGAAGGGTCACGCCCCGTACTTCGAGCGCGTGCTGGAGGCGGAGAAGCGAGCGACGACGATCGAGGAGTGGGCTCCGACCGTCATCCCTGGACTGCTCCAGACGGCGCCGTACATGCGAGCGCTGTTCAAGGGCGAGTGGACGCAAGAACTGCCGGAGGAAATCGACGAGAAGATCACCGGCCGACTCGCACGCGCTCGGCTCTTCGACCAGGACCACAAGGAGCCCGAGTACAAGGTCATCCTCCACGAGTCTCTGGTGCGGTTGCCTGTCATGGCAGGGCCCCAGATGGCCGCGCAGCTCGACCAGATCATCGCCCTGATCAAGCGGGGTCGGGTCTTTGCGCAGATCCTCCCGTGGAGCGCTGGAGCGCACCCGTTGATGCTGAACAACGCCATGATCCTCGACTTCACGGACGCACCTCCGCTCGTCTACATGGAGGGCCAGCACCACGGAAATACAGTCGACGATCCGGCCCTCGTGAAGCAGTATCGGAGGTCGTACGATCTCTTGAGGGCCGCCGCCATGCCGCTGGACGCGTCCCTCGCGCTCATCGAGTCTGCGGCAGAGGGCTACCGAAATGGCAAGCAGCCGGATCGATCTGAGCGCCGCGACCTGGCGTAAGAGCAGTTACAGCAACACCACTGGCGGCAACTGCCTCGAAGTACGGGACGACTCCCCCGGTCTCGTCCCCGTCCGCGACTCCAAGCGCCCCCACGGCCCCGTGCTCGTCGTCTCCGCCGCCGCGTGGGCGCCCTTCGTCGCGGCGGTGAAGGCGCGCTGAACGGCCCGCCGGAAACAGGGCCTTCGGGGTACCCGTTCCGGGACCTTCCGCGCCGGTAGGGGGGCGGCGCGCGTGTCAGGATCTGGGCCTCTCCGCCGATGGCGAAGCCCACTTCCTAGCTCGTGGAGGTCTTCCATGGCGCGCCCGCTCACCCGTATGACGCTCGCCCCACTCGCGATACCGGCCGCCCTCCTCGCGGTGGCCGGGCCCGCCGTCGCCGTGTCGGACCCCGCGCCCCGCCTCGTCACGACGGCGTCCGTGGACGCGACCGCGCGGGCGAAGGTCGGCGACATCCTCACGTACACGCTGACCGTCCGCAACGACGGCGACGGCCGCGCCTACCGCGTCGACGTGGCGGACGCCGTGCCGCAGGGGACGGCGTACGTGCGCGGGTCACTCGCGGTGGGCGGCGAGGGGCGGAGCGACGCGGCGGACGGGGACAGGGCCGAGACGGACGGGACGACGGTACGGTTCCGGGTCGGCGAGGGGACGGCGGAGCCGTCGGGCGGCTGGCTCGGGCCGGGCGCGTCGGCGGTGGTGTCGTTCCAGGTGAAGGTGGCGGAGCGGGCGGCGGGCGGCTGGGTGGAGAACAGCGCGCACACGACGTACTTCAGCCCGCTGCGGGAGGTCACGAAGACGGGCGAGTCGAACGTGACGCGCACCGAGGTGGCGGCCGTCGAGCAGGCGGTGGCGGTGCGGCCGACCGCCGGCCCGGAGCCGTCACCGGAGGCGACCACCCTGGTGGCGAGGCCGACCCCCGCCCCGACCGGCTCGGCCCAGCAGACGCCCCCGCCCCGGAAGGGCCCGGGGACGGAGGACCTGGCGGAGACGGGCGCGCCCCGCCAGACGGTCACGGTCGCCGCCCTCGGCACGGCGCTGGCCCTGATCGGCGGCGCGTTCCTCGTCGTCGCGCGCAGGCGACGGGGCTGATCCTCGCGCGGTCACCGCTCGCGGAGCTCGGGTGCCGTGGGGACGGAGGTCGCCGGGGCGACGGGCGCGCCGGCTCGGCGCCCAGCCACTCTACGGACGTGCCGGACCACGAGACCGTGATCCGGCTCCCTGCGAACATGCTCCGGTTCGTTCCCCGCCCGGACAGTGAGGACAACAGTGGCAACAGCGGTACGTGAATGCCTCGCCAAGGCGCAGCGCTCGGCGAGGCACCTTGAGATGCGGGACAGCTACATGCGGGATGACCCGGAGTTCATCCGCTGGCAGGAAGGGCACCGGTACGACCCGGCGGACCGCGAGTCGTGGTGGCGGTCGTGGCTGGACGTGGTGGCCGAGACGACCGCGCGTGGTGTCGTCATGCGGCGCCTGCGTGTGGTCTCGGAGCCGCTGAGCGACTACGTCCGGTACGAGTACGACGGCACCTTCACGAACGTCGCGGCCGGCGAGGACGTCCGCTGGCTGCCGCGCTCGCGGGCGCGTGATCTGCTGCTCCCCGCGCTGGACGGGTGGGTCATGGACGAGGAGACCGTGATCCTCCACCACTTCAGCGGCGAGGGTCAGTGGACGGGCGCGCGCATGGAGGTCGTACACGATCCGACGCTGGCCGCGCGGTACGTCAGCGCGTACGAGGCGGCGTGGGAGCGCGCGATCCCGCACGCGGAGTACCGGCCCGCCTGATCCCGCGCCCATGGCTGTCTCCGCGTCTTCCAGTGCCCGGCGGGCCCGGCGGGCTCCTCCGGGAGCGCCACCGCTGTCAGCGGGCCCGAGGCTCCTCGCGCAGGTCCACTGGACGCGGCGTCATGCGGGCGCACGTACCAACTCCCTTACGCGGCACGCCCTGCCCGACACAAAATTTGCCGCGGACCGATGAGTTCTCGTGGGAGTCTCCGTCTTACTTCATGACTGGCGCGCACGCACCGGCCACCGTGAACGAGATCAGACATCCGAAAACCGAAGGGCTCCTCCCATGCGCACTCTCATCACCTCCGCCTTCATCTCCCTCGACGGCGTCGTCGAGGCCCCCGGCGGCGAGCCCGGCTACCGGAACTCCGGCTGGACGTTCAAGCACACCGAGTTCCTGCCCGACGCGTTCGAGATCAAGGAGCGGGAGCAGAAGGAGGCCGGGGCGGTGCTGCTGGGGCGGACGAGCTACGAGGCGTTCAGCCCCGTGTGGCCGGACATGGAGGACTTCGCGCGCTACAAGACGCTGCCGAAGTACGTCGTGTCCACCACCCTCGACGAGGGTGACCTCGTGTCCAACTGGGGCGACACCACGATCCTGCGCTCCCTCGACGAGGTCGCCGCCCTGAAGGAGACCGAGGGCGCCCCGATCATCGTGCACGGCAGCGCGACCCTGAACCGGGCGCTGTCCGACGCGGGGCTCGTCGACCGCTACCACCTGCTCGTCTTCCCGCTGCTGCTCGGCGCGGGCAAGCGGCTGTTCAGCGGCACCGACAAGGACGTCCAGAAGCTGAAGCTGGTCGAGAGCGAGACGTACGCGAACGGGGTCCAGAAGCAGGTCTTCGACGTGGTGCGGTGACCCCGCTCCCGGCCGTCCACGGCGCGGGTCCGCGCCGCGAAATCCCCTTGCCCCCATGGGACTCTGGGACCTCAATGGACTTGGTGTGTCACACACGGCACTTCCGTAGTCCGTAGTCCGTGTTCCGTCCCAGGGGGGACCTCTTGTACTCCGTCCATGCCGGGAAACCGGCGGGTCCACCGCGCGCGCTCACGCTGATCGCGCTGATCGTCGCGGTCATCGCGTCCGTGCTCGCGCCGGTCGCGACCGCGTCCGCCGCCGCGCCGACGCCCGCACCCGCACCCGCACCGTCGAAGGCCGCGCCCAAGGCCGTCGCGCCGAAGCCCACCGCCGCCCAGGACCGCGCCCTCGCCGCCCGCCAGATCGCCGAGGGCGGGCTCGCGGACACGTGTTCCGGGCCGATCGCGCCGAACACCGTCCACACTTGCGCCGCCTGGCCCGCCGGGAACGCCACGTCCTTCACGCTCGACGTGCCGCGCGCGAAGGACATCGTGTTCGTGCAGGCCGTGAGCACCGGGCAGCACAGCCCCTACCTCTCGCTGACCGCTCCCGACGGCACCGCCGTCACCTGTGACCGGCCCGACTACTTCGGCGCACACCGCTGCCCGACCACCGGAGCGGGCGCGTACACGCTGAAGGTGTGGGGCGGGTCGGGCGGCGACGGATTCTCCGTCTCCTACCAGGCGCTCCTGTCGAACGCCTCGTGCGCCCCGGTGGCGGACGCCGACACCGCGCTCGCCCGGCCCGCCGTCCGGGCGGTGAGCCTCGCGGCCGGTTCGACGGGCAACTGCTACGCGCTGCCCACCGCCGCCGGTGAGGTGCTGCGCCTGTCGCACAGCGACTACCGCGCGTCGCAGACCGTGTACGACGCGGCGGGCACCCAGATCTGCTCGACGCGCGACGCCGGCTCCGCCGTGGACTGCGCGCTGTCCGGCACCGCGCCCTACCGCCTGCTGGCGGCCGAGCGAGCGGCGGCGGCCACCGACCTCACGCTCACGGCGGCCCGCCTCTCGCACCCGAGCGGCTGCCCCGTCGTCGAGCCGCAGGCGTACGGGGCGGTGCCCGACGCGACCGGCACCGCCCGCTGCCGCACCTTGCGCGTCCCGGCCGACGGCCAGTACCTCTTCGGCACCGTGGACGGCCAGGACGAGAACCCGGCCACGCTCGACGGGCGACCGCACCGCGCCGACGGCACCCCGGTCTGCTCGCCGGAGCCCACCACCCCGTGCCGGCTGACCGCGGGTGACTACACCTGGGCCCGCAGCGCCTCGGCCCTCGGCGAGACCGACGCGTACGGCCTCTGGTTCCTCGCCACCGCGCAGGCCCAGGGCTGCACGCCGGTCAAGGACGACGGCTTCGCTTCGGGCCCCGCGACGGGCACCTTCACGGGCGCCGGGCAGGCCCACTGCCTCGCGCTGCCGACCGCGTCGGGACGCGGCCTGTACCTCCTCGACAGGGAGAAGGCCGAGGACGCCGCCCGCCCGACCGTGCGGGTCTACGACGCCGGGGGCGCGGAGCAGTGCGCGGAGCCACGGAACTCGGCCACCTGCAAGCTGACCGGCACCGCCCCGTTCCGCGCCGTGCTGACCACGCGCGCTCCGGGCCCGTACCAACTGGCAGTACACCGAACCGGCGAGACCGACGGCTGCACCACGTGGACCCAGTCCGGCTTCGGCAACACCTGGGGGGCCGAGGTTCCCCTGAGCTACGGGGAGACCAGATGCCTCGCTCTGGCGGGTGCGGCCCACTCCACCGCCGAAATGGTCGACTTCGCCAACGAGAGCAACCAGGTGGACGCGCAGCTGCGGATCCACGACACGGCCGGCAACCAGGTGTGTGCCACCAACGGCAACACCTCGACGACGACCTGCCGCCTCACCCCGGGCGCCCCGTACACGGCGCTGCTCACGCGGAGCGGCTACGGCCCCGACACGTACAAGCTGGTCCGCCGCGACATCTCCGCGACGGCCCGCTGCGCGGCGCCCGCGTCGCTGAAGGTCGGCGGGCCCTCCACCCCGTACACCCTCCGCGGCGACCTCGACGGCACCTGCCTGCGGGTCTCGGCCTCGGCCACGGACAAGCTGTGGCTGTCCGTGCGGACCCCGGGCGCGCCCGGCAGGTCGGGTGCGGTCCTCGGCGTAGTCGACGGCGGCGGCACGAGCAAGTGCCGCACCTGGGGCACCGCCGGCACCTGCCGGGTCTCCGGCTCCACCTCGTACCTGGTGTACGTCGTGGCGCTCGCCTACGAGGAGACGCCGGTCAGCATCTCCGTGGACACCTGGCGCATCGGCACGGCCTCCGGCTGGGCGCCCGAGTGCACCGCCAACCAGGTGTCGGCCACCGGCTTCGCCCCGCGCAGCGGGGTCCTGACCGAGTCGGCCACGGCCTACTGCGCGGTGCTCGACCTGAAGCCGGGGCAGCGCTTCGACGTGCCCGGCGTGGACAGCGACCCGAACGGGTCCGCCCCGACGCTGAGCCTGCTGGCCGACGACTCCTTCGCCGGTGCCTCGGTCAGCTCGTACCTCTGCGCGGGCACCAGCGCCGGATTCCCCTTCAACTGCTACACCGACACCTACGCTCCGACCGGTCGCTACGTGCTGCTGATGACCGCGGGCAAGGCTCCGACGCCCTACGAGTTCACGATGCAGGGCGTCTGCTCGTGGTGCTCGCCCCCGCTGCCCCAGGCCGACGTCGCCTCGCTGAGCAGCACCAGCGGACCGGCCGGAACGGCGCACCCGGTGGAGCTGCGCGGCTCCGGGCTGACGCTCGGCTCGCAGATCCGGCTCCGCAGCACCACGACGGGGGAGACCTCGCTGAACCAGGCGGTGTCCGTCGCTCCGGACGGGACCTCGATGAAGGTGCTGCTCGGCACGTACGGCCTGCCGTCGGGCCGCTACGACATCGTCGTCGACGGCGCCGGTTACACCTCCGGCACCCGCTCCCCCGGCTACCTCCCCGGCGCCTTCACCGTCACCGAGGCCCCGGCCCCGGCGGCCCCCGGCCGCTTCGTGCCGGTCGCGCCGAAGCGGTTCCTCGACACGCGGAACGGCACCGGCGCGCCCAAGGCCAGGGTCGGCGCGGGCGGCACCGTGAAACTGAAGGTCGCCGGGGTCAACGGCGTCCCGGCGACGGGGGTCTCGGCGGTCGTCATGAACGTCACAGCCGTCGCCCCGACCGCCGGCGGCTTCCTCACCGTCTACCCCGACGGGCGGCCTGTGCCGTCGGCGTCGAGCCTCAACTACACGGCGAACCGCACCCTCTCCAACCTGGTGACGGTCGCCGTCCACAACGGCACCGTCGACCTGCGCAACAGCGCGGGCACGGTCGACGTCGTCGCCGACGTGGCGGGCTACTACACGACGGCGGAGGGCGCGGGCTCGGCGCTCACGTCGATCGACCCGACGCGCTTCCTGGACACCCGCAACGGCACCGGCGCGCCGAAGGCCAAGGTCGGCGCGGGCGGCACCGTGAAGCTGAAGGTCGCGGGGGTCCGGGGCGTCCCGGCGACGGGCGTCACCGCCGTCGTCATGAACGTCACCGCCGTCGCCCCGACCGCGAGCGGCTTCGTCACCGTCCACCCGGACGGCCAGCCGCTGCCCACCGCCTCGAACATCAACTACACGGCCGGGGAGACCCTGCCCAACCTGGTGGTCGTGCCCGTGGTGAACGGCTCGGTGGCGCTCCGCAACAGCGCCGGCACCATCGACCTGCTCGCCGACGTGACGGGCTACTTCACCGCCACGGGCGCCGGGTTCACCGCCACCGAACCGGTCCGGCTGCTCGACACCCGCACCGGGCTCGGCGCGCGAGCGGGCGCGGTCGGGCCGGGCGGCGTGGTGAGCATGCAGGTGGGCGGCGTGGCGGGCGTCCCCCGCGAGGGCGTCACGGCCGTCGTCCTCAACGTCACCGTCACCGCCCCGACGGCGGCGAGCTACCTCACCGTCCACCCGCACGGACGCCCGCGCCCGACGGTGTCGAACCTCAACTACGCGGCGGGCCGGACGATCTCGAACCTGGTGGTCGTCCCGGTCGTGGACGGACGCATCACGTTCGCCAACCACTCGGGCGGTACGCAGGTCATCGCCGACCTGAACGGCTGGTACGGCGGCTGACGCAGGGGGCTGACGGGGAGTCCCCAGAACGGAACGAGGGGAACCGGGGAGGGCCGGATCGCGTGCGACGCGGTCCGGCCCTCCCCGTTGCCGTGATCCGGACGGCCGCGCCCCTGACGGTGAAACGGCGTTGGTGGTCACAAGCCTCAAACTAAACCGATCGGTTCACCTCGTCAAACCAAACGGTTCAGTCTTGACAGTGAACTGAATGGTGTAGTTCATTCTTGGCATGACCTCAGAGCGCACCGTCACCCGCGTCGTCCGCCCCTTCCACACCTACGAGGGCGCCGGCTTCCCCGTCCGCCGCCCCTTCCCGACCGCCGAACTCCCCTTCGTCGACCCCTTCCTGATGGTCGACCAGGTCGGGCCGGTCGAGCTCGGCCCCGGCGAGGCCAAGGGCGCGCCCCCGCACCCGCACCGCGGCTTCGAGACGATCCAGTACGTCCTCGACGGCGACATCGCCAACGCCGACTCCCGCGGCCACCGCGCCGTCGTCCGGGGCGGCGGGGTGCAGTGGCTGACCGCCGGGGCCGGGATCGTCCACGAGGCCCTGCCCACCGAGGAGTTCCTCGCCTCCGGCGGGCGCCAGCACATGCTCCAGATCTGGCTGAACCTCCCCGCCCGGCTCAAGTCCCTGCCGCCCCGCAGCCAGAACGCCGAAGCCGCCGAGCTGCCCGCCGTCCCGCTCCCCGACGGCTCCTCGCTCACCGTCCTCGCGGGCACCACCCACGGGACCACCGGCCCGTTCGCCACGCACACCCCCGCCCTCGTCGTCCACGCGCGCCTCGCGGCGGGCGGGCGCGCCGAGTTCACCGCGCCCGCCGGGCACAACGCGATGGTGTACGTGCTCACCGGCGCCGCCTCCGTCGGCGGCGAGGACCTCCCGGACGGGCACCTCGCGCTCCTCGCCCGCGACGGCGAGCGCTTCGCCGTCCGGGCCCCCGGCGCGCCCGCCGAGGTGCTCGTCCTCGCGGGCGAGCCGATCGGCGAACCGGTCGCCCGCAGCGGCCCCTTCGTGATGAACACCGCCGCCGAACTCCGGCAGGCCGAGAAGGACTTCGCCCAGGGGCTGATGGGGCGGATGCCGGTATGAGGCGGACCACCGGCGGGACCGTCCTCGCCGGGGCGGCGGGACGGCGGGCCGGCGCGTCAACCTCCGCGCCCGCCCCTGCCCCCACGACCACCCGTAAGCCCCTCCCCCTCCGCCACGCGCTCGTCCCCGCGCTCTTCGTCGCCCCCGCCTCCATGGGGATCTCCGGGCCGAGCCTCGTCCTGCCCGAAGCCGCCCGCGCGCTCGGCGTCTCCCCCGGGGCGGCGGCCTGGCTCATGACCGTGACCGGGATCGGCATGGCCCTCGGCACGCCCCTGCTCAGCGCCACCGCCGGGCGGCGCGGGCCGGGCGGCACCGCCAGGGCCGGGGCCGTCCTCCTCATCCTCGGCGCGTCGCTCGTCCTCCTGGCCGGGATCGCCGGAACCGCCGGGCTTCCGCTCGCCCTCGCCGGGCGGGCCGTCGAAGCCGTCGGGGCCGCCGGGGTCACCGTCACCGCGTTCCGGCTCGCCGCCCTCGACCGCTCCGGCCGGGCCGCCGCGATCGTCGCCATCGGCAGCGCCGCCGGCGGCACCCTCGGGCTCTTCGCGGGCGCCGCCGCCGGTCACGCCGCGGGCTGGCGGGCCGCGCTCGTCCTGCCGCTGCTGAGCCTCCTCGCCCTGCCGGCCGTCCTGCGCCGCACCGGGCCCGCCGGCCGCGTCGGTCATACCGGGCCCGCCGGCCCTGCGGGCCACACCGCACCCTCCGCACCCGCCGGACCCGCCGGACCTGTCAGCCACACTGGACCCACCGGCCCCGCCAGCCCCCTCGCCCCCGCCCGCCCCCTCGCCCTCCTCCGCGCCCCCGCCTTCCTGGCCGCCGCCGGGCTCATGCTCGTCCTCTCCACCGTCAACTTCGCCCTGCTGTACGGCGCCCCGCGCCGCGTCGCCGCGCTCACCGGCTGGAGCCCCGTCCACACCGGCGCCGTCGCCGGGCTCGCCGCGCTCACCGGGGCGCTGCTCTCCTGGCGGCTGGTCCGGCTCGCGCCCCGGCTCGGGGCGCGCCGCACCCGGGCGCTGCTCGCCGCCGCCTCCGCCGCCGCGCTCCCGCTCGCCGCGCTCGCCCCGTGGCCCGCCGCGGTCCTGCTCGGCTCGGGGCTCAGCGCGCTCGCCACGGCGGGCGGCCAGGGCACCCTGCTCGCAGCCGCGCTGCGGGGCCTCGCCGAGGACCGGCACGGCACGGCGGTCGGGCTCTTCAACCTGGCCTTCCTGTCTGGTGTGGCCCTCGGCCCGGCCCTGGCGGCGACGGCCACCGCGGCGGCCCTCGGCTGATCACGGCCGCCGACCTGGGATCCGTACCGAACCGAATCGAGCCGAGCCAAGCAGAGTCGAGCCGAATCGAGCCGAACGTACCGAACCGTTCAGTTCACCCCTTCCTATACTGGTGGTCACGAAACCCCGCCGCTCCCTCCCCGAAGGACCCCCATGGGCGCCCAGACCCTCCCGGACGACGTGCTCGACGCGTACGGCATCCCCGTACTGCCCGACCCCGCCTCCGCCACCGCCCGCAAGCGGCAGGCGATCATCGACGCCGCGCTCGCGGAGTTCCTGGCCGAGGGGTACGCGGCGGCGTCCATGGACGCGATCACCCAGCGGTCGGGCGTCTCGAAGGCCACCGTCTACAAGCACTTCGGCAGCAAGGAGCGCCTGTTCCTCGCCGTGATCGGCGGGGTGCTGGTGCGGACCTACGCCGGTGTGGCGCCTGGCGCGTCCGGGCTCGCCGAGGCGCCCGAGCCGCGCGCCGCGCTCGTCCGGCTGGCCGGCGACTGGGCTAGGACGCTGCTGCGGCCCGACATCATGGCGCTGCGGCGGCTGGTGATCGGCGAGATCGACCGCTTCCCGCAGCTCGGGCAGCTCTGGTACCGGCTCACGTACGACATGTACAACGGCCCGCTGATCGAGGCCGTGACCGCGCTCGACGCGCGCGGCACCCTCGACGTGCCCGACCCGGAACTGGCCGTGCAGCAGCTCGTCGCCGCCACGGTCGGCGTGCCCCAGCTCGTCCACACCTTCGCGCCCGCGACGGAGGTCGACGAGGAGGCGCTGGACCGGCAGGTCGCCTCGGGCGTGGACCTCTTCCTGGCCCGGTACGCGCGCGCCTGAGCGGGGATCGCGGCGGGGATCGGGGCGGGGATAGCGGCCGGAATCAGGGCGGGAATCGGGGGGATTCGCCGCGCAGTACGATCGGGACCGTCGCAAGCGTTACGTGTTGGATGAAGGAGAAATGGCATGGCGCAGGTCACGCTCAAGGGCAACCCCGTACAGGTCAACGGCAGCCTGCCCGCCGCCGGCACCGAGGCCCCGCAGTTCAGCCTGGTCGGCGAGGGCCTCGCGGACCTCTCGCTGAAGGACTTCGCCGGCAAGCGCAAGGTCCTCAACATCTTCCCGAGCGTGGACACCCCGACCTGCGCCAGCTCGGTGCGCGCGTTCAACAGCAAGGCGGCGGAGCTCGACAACACCGTCGTGCTCTGCATCTCCGCCGACCTGCCGTTCGCGCAGTCCCGCTTCTGCGGCGCCGAGGGCCTGGAGAACGTGAAGAGCCTCTCCACCCTGCGCGGCCGTGAGTTCCACAGCGACTACGGCGTGGACATCGCCGACAGCCCGCTGGCCGGCCTGACCGCCCGCGCCGTCGTCGTCCTCGACGAGAACAACAAGGTCCTGCACACCGAGCTGGTCGGCGAGATCGCGGACGAGCCGGACTACGAGGCCGCGCTCGCGGTCCTCTGAGCCGTACGCCTCCCGGCGAAGGGCCGTCGCGACACCCGTCGCGGCGGCCCTTCGCGCGTGGTGCGGAGCGCCGCGCGCAGGGGGAGACTGAAGAGGTAGCGCGGCCGGCCGCGGGGGTGCCCTGGAGGAGTGGTCATGGGCGGTACGGCGGTGGTGGAGACCCTGCGCGAGGCGCTGCGCGGCGAGGTGATCGGGCCGGACGACCCCGGGTACGACGAGGCCCGGGCGGTCTACAACGCGATGATCGACCGCCGGCCCGCGGTGATCGCGCGGTGCGCGGACGTGACGGACGTGCGGGCGGTGGTGCGGTACGCCCGCGAGAGCGGCATGGACCTGTCGGTGCGCGGCGGCGGGCACAGCGGGGCCGGGCAGTGCGTGGTGGACGGGGCGGTGCTGCTGGACCTGTCGGCGATGCGGTGGGTGCGGGTGGACCCGGCGGCGCGGACCGCGCGGGCGAGCGGCGGGGCGGTGCTGGGGGACCTGGACCACGAGGCGCACGGCTTCGGGCTCGGGGTGCCGGCCGGGATCATGTCGACGACCGGGGTGGGCGGGCTGACGCTGGGCGGCGGGCACGGGCATCTCACGCGGGCGTACGGGCTGACGATCGACAGCCTCCTGTCGGCGGACGTGGTCCTCGCGGACGGGTCGTTCGTGACCGCGTCGGCGGCCGAACACCCGGAGCTGTACTGGGCGTTGCGGGGCGGCGGCGGGAACTTCGGGATCGTCACCTCCTTCACGTACGCGCTGCATCCGGTGGACACGGTGGGGCTGGCGGTCACGCTGTGGGACCCGAAGGACATCGGGGCGGTGCTGCGCTGGTACCGGGAGTTCCTGCCGGCGGCGCCGGAGACGCTGAACGGCTTCTTCGCGGTGCTGACGGTGGCGCCGGGGCCGCCGTTCCCGGAGGAGATCCAGGGGAAGCGGATGTGCGGCGTGGTGTGGTGCTTCACCGGGACGCCGGACGAGGAGGAGCTGACCCGGGTGTTCGCGCCGGTCGCCGAACCGGCCCCGCCCGTCTTCCACTTCGCGACGCCGATCCCGTATCCGGCGCTCCAGTCGCTCTTCGACGAGCTGATCCCGAAGGGGCTCCAGTGGTACTGGCGCGGGGACTTCTTCGACCGGATCACGGACGGCGCGATCGACGCGCACGCGGAGTTCCTGGAGAGCCTGCCGACCGACCTCTCCACGATGCACCTCTACCCGGTCGACGGCGCGGCCCACCGCCCCGGCCCCGGGGACACGGCCTGGGCCTACCGGGACGCCGTCTGGTCCGGCGTGATCGGCGGCATCACCCCGGAGCCCGCCGAAGCGGACCGCGTCCGCGACTGGGCCGTGGGCTACTGGGAGGCGCTGCACCCGCACTCGATGGGCGGCGCGTACGTGAACTTCCTCGGCGCCGACGAACCGGCCACCCGCGTCCGCGCCACCTACCGCGACCACTACGACCGGCTGGCCGCGGTGAAACGGACCTACGACCCGGACAACGTCTTCCGGCACAACCAGAACATCGCACCGGCGGAGGCGGGCGCGGGCGCGGCCTGACGCCAGATGGATATACTGCGCTTCTGGATATATCCAGAAGCGC
Organism: Streptomyces sp. NPDC048659; assembly: GCF_040650575.1. Classification (NCBI taxonomy): domain Bacteria; kingdom Bacillati; phylum Actinomycetota; class Actinomycetes; order Kitasatosporales; family Streptomycetaceae; genus Streptomyces; species Streptomyces sp. NPDC048659. Next base: position 87,559 of record NZ_JBEZHM010000033.1, read on the forward strand.
AGAGCCCGGATCGCCACGCACCGCCGGAGGCCGCCCATGTCCAAGACCCTGGTCGACATCGACGACGAGATGCTCGCCTTCGCCCAGCGGCAGCTCGGCACCAAGACCAAGCGGGACACCATCAACCGGGCCCTCGCCATAGCGTCGGCGCTCAGCACGGAGGACCGCGAGCGCGCCCTCGCCTGGCTCCAGGACAACGCCGGGGACTTCCTGGACTTCGACGTCCTGGAAGAGCGGGAGCGGTCCGGCCGGTGAACTACCTCGCCGACACCTCCGCGGTGTGGCGCATCCTGCGCCGTCAGATCGGCTCACCGTGGCCGGAGCGGGTGGCGCGCGGGCGGGTGGCGCTGTGCCCGCCCGTCGAGGCCGAGCTGATGCCCGGCCTGCGGTCGGACCGGGACTGCGAGCCGTTCCTCACCATGCTGAGCCAGACCTTCGGCTGGGTGCCGGCCGTCGACGACCCCTGGCCGGAGATCATCGCGGTCCAGCGGGACCTGGTCCGGATCGGGCACCACCGGGGGCCTTCCCCGATGGACATCCTGATCGCCCTGACGGCGGCGCAGCACGGGCTGACCCTCATCCACGTCGACGACGACTTCGACGCCGTCGCCAAGGTGCGGCCGGGCATCTCCATGCTGCGCCTCGACACGCTCTGAGCGCCCTACCCCACCAGCCGCACCGCCAGCACCACGATCAGTGTGCTCGACGCGAGGGTCGTGGTCAGGCGGCCTCGGGGGCCCGTCAGGGTGCGGCCCAGGAGGGTGCCGCCGGTGGCCAGGAGGAGTTGCCAGCTCGCCGAGGCGGCGAGGGCGGCTACGACGAAGGCGGTGCGATCGGCGGGCGTCGCGGGGGCGTCCGGGCCGGTGGCCAGGATCAGGGCGACGAAGTAGACCACCGTCATGGGGTTGAGGGCGGTGATGCCGAGGAACGCGGCGTAGGCGCGGGCCGGGGTCAGCGGCCGGGCGCCGTCGTCGCGGGAGGCGAGGGCGCCCGCGCGGTGGGCGCGTACGGCCGTCCAGGCCGCGCGGACCGCCAGGGCGACCAGGACCACCGCCGAGACCCAGCGCAGCGGGGTCATGACCGGCGTCAGGTACGGGACGAGGGCCGAGCCCCCCGCCACCGCGAGGAGCGCGTAGGCGCCGTCTGCGGTGGCGACGCCCAGGGCCGCGGCGGCGCCGGTGCGCCAGCCGGTGCGGGCGGTGACGGCGACGAGGTAGGCGCCGACCGCGCCGACCGGGATCGCGATGCCGTAGCCGGCCAGCAGGCCGGCCAGGGCCGCGGCGGTCACGCGACGGCGGGGGTCGCTCCGGCGTCGGGGCCGGGCTGTCGGCGGTAGGCCGAGCCGTCCTTCGTACGGGTCAGCTGGCCGCCGATCACGAGGTAGCGGCGCAGCGCCGGGAAGTCCTCGTGGACGGTCTTCAGCGCCTCGTTGACCTCGCGCTCGCCGTAGACCCGGTCCTGCTCGAAGAGCGTCGCGGCGAGGTGGTCGAGGAGGGCCGCTCTGCGGGCGGGCCTGCGCGGGATCGCCTTGAGGCGTCCGTCCGCGCTGAACAGGTCGGAGATCATGGGGTGCAGACTGGCCTGCGCCGCCCGCGCGCGGCAACGGGTTTTAGCGGGTCCGCAGGTCAGCCGGTCAGCGGGTCATCACCTTCACCGCCGGGTCGATCCTCGGCACGATCGGCGGCATCCCGTTCTCCACGAAGATCGGCTGCGCCTGCCGGATGAAGGCCAGGAACTCGTCCTCCGACTCCCAGAAGTCCACCACCCGCCACCCGCCCGACCCGTCCGGCCCCGCCGCGTGCGCGAGGAAGCCCGGCATCGGCCACCACTCCGCCGCGACGATCCCGGCGATGGCACGCTCGTAGACCTCCTGGGTCAGACCGGGGACCTCGATGGTGACGACGACGGCCATGGCGCTGCTCCCGTACGGGTGGGGGGTGGGGCGGGGTCCCGACCAGCACAGCAGCCGGTCCCCCGCCCCGCATCGCGGCCGGGCCGAAAGGGCTACCCGGGCTCCCGGGCTGCCCGGGTGACCCGGGCTGCCCGCGTCACCCGCGTCACCCGCCCAGTCTGTAGTGGATCTGCTTCACCAGTTCCTTCAGGTCCGGTGTCCGCAGCAGGCTGTAGTGGTCGGCGGCCAGTTCGATCACCGTCGGCGGGCGGCTGGACCAGCCCGTGGTGCCTTCGAGGAAGGAGTAGTCGTCGCCCTGCGCCTTGAAGATCGTGACCGGGCAGGCCACCTTCCGCTCGGTGAGCTCCTGGAACGTGTACGTGAAGTCGAAGGTCTGCTCCACGATCGCGATGATCCGGGCGATCAGCTCCGGGTCCAGCGCCGGGAAACGTTCCGCCACGTGCGCCGCGAAGCCCTCCGCGTCCTTCGCCGGGACGTCCGCGAGGGTGCCCGCGAAGACCGAGTAGAGGATCTGGGTGAAGCCGGGGTTGTCGTACGAGGCGCCGCCCGCCGCCGACTCGGCGCGCACCTTCGGGGAGCCGGGGGCGATCAGGAAGAGGTGCTCGACCTGTTCGCCGGCCGCCTCCAGGAGGTGCGCCGACTCGAAGGCGACGCGGGCGCCGAAGGAGTAGCCCCACAGGGTGTACGGGCCGGTGGGCTGGCGGCGCCGGATCGCGGCCACGTCGGCGGCGGCCATCTCGCGGATCGTCGCGTACGGCGTCTCGCCCCGGTTGATGCCGTGCGCCTGCACGCCGTAGAAGGGGCGGTCGACGCCCACCGCCTCCGCCAGGAAGCGCAGGTTCATCGTGTAGCCGCCGAGGCCCGGCCAGCAGAACACCGGCGACTGGGCGCCGTCCGCGTGCAGCCGGACCAGCCGCGAGGCCGGGGTCGCGGCGACGCCGTCCACCCGGTGGGCCAGCTTCTCGATGGTGGGGGCCTCGAAGAGGATCTGGAGCGGGAGCGCGGCCTCCGGGAACTCGCGGTTGATCTTCGTGATGAGGGCGACCGCGATCAGCGAGTTGCCGCCCGACTCGAAGAAGTCGTCCAGCACGGAGACCGCCTCGACCTCCTCGTACTTGAGCGCCGCCGCCCAGATCGCCGTGAGCCGGGTCTCGGTGCGGGTGCGCGGCAGGACGTGCGGGCGGCCGTGCAGGCCCGCGTTGACGACGGCGAGGTCGCCGAGCGCCTTGGTGTCGACCTTGCCGTTGGCGGAGTGCGGCAGCCGGTCGAGGACGACGACCCGGTTCGGGATCATGTAGTCGGGCAGGTGGTTGACCAGGTCGTCGCGGATCATCTCCGCGGGGCCCTTCATGTGGACGGTGTCCTCGTACATGCCCTCGCTGAGCGCCTGCTCCTCGCTGACCCGGCCGCCGACGAAGAAGTACGAGGGGCCGGTCGGGCGGCCCGCCGCCGCCAGCACCTCGTCCATGCGGCGGGCGGCGGGCAGCGGGTTGCCGGTCATCGAGCTGTAGCCGGAGGACATGAAGCCGAGGCCGTGGCCGCCGAGCTGGAGGCGCTGGAGGGCGCGGCCCAGGTCGATGTAGGCGCGCCAGGGCTCCTCGGTCCGGCTGACCGCCGTGACGCCCAGGCTGGCCCGGTCGTACACCGCCTGGTTGATGGCGATGACGTGCTTCCGCTCGACCAGGCCGGGGGCCAGGGGGATCAACGTGCCGTGTTCGTAGGTGTATTGGCCCTCCGGGAGGTCCGCGATGCGGTCCGGGTGGGACTGCACGTAGAGGTCCACCTCCGGCTCGGCCGGGGCCTGCTCGTCGTACGGGACGAGCTCGAAGACGCCCAGGTCCTCGGGGTCGCCGGGGGCGCCGCCGCGGACCGGGCGGAGGTCCAGGCCGAGGCCGGGCAGGATCTCCTCGAAGAGGCCGACCATGTGGCCGGTCTCGATCTCCAGGACCTCGCGGATGTTGTTGCGGTAGACCGGCTCGATCGCCGACCACTTGCCGCGGAAGGCGAAGCGGACCCGGGGCTCTCCCCCGGCCTCGGCCGGCTCCATCAGGTGCAGCCGGTGGTGCACCGGGTGGTAGTAGTACGTGCCGGGCTCCAGGCCCGCGATCCCGCGCGCCTCCACGTACAGCTGGGTCGCGTAGAGCGCGCCGGGCGAGGCGTAGCCGTACTTCGGGAGGAGCCGCTCCTCGCTGCTGAACTGGCCGAACCAGCGCAGGAGTTCGCCCAGGTCGGCGACGGTCAGGGTGCAGACGGCGCGCGAGCCGATGCCCTCGGGGCGGCGGGCCAGCGCGGCCAGCACGTCGGCGCGGGTGACCGGGCCGCCCTCGTAGAAGCGGTAGGTCTTGCGGGCGAAGACGGTGCGGCGCATCCGCTCGGTGGGGGTGCGCCCGGCGAGCCCGACGACGGGGCGGCCGGCGAGGGCCGCGTCGTCGAGGGTGCCCGCGTTGGACAGCTGCGCCTTGACCTGGAGCTTGGACTCCTTGGACTGGTGGTGGGCGCCGTGGTTGCCCTGGTCCATCAGGGCGGCTTCCTTCGGGGAGAGCTCGACGCAGGCGACCAGGTTCTGGAAGCCGGTGCGGGGCTCGTTCTTCACGATGACGGCGGCGGACTTCACCCAGTCGTGGTTCTCGATGGCGACGGCGATCTCGTCGAGCTCGACGCGGAAGCCGCGGAGCTTGATCTGGTTGTCGGCGCGCCCGGCGAACTGGACGGTGCCGTCCTCGTTCCAGGTGGCCAGGTCGCCGGTGCGGTAGAGGCGTTCGCCGTCCTCGGCGGTGATGAAGCGCTCGGCCGTGAGCTCGGGCCGGTCCAGGTACCCCCGCGCCACCTGGACGCCGCCGACGCAGAGCTCGCCGTCGCGTATGTGGAAGGTCGTCTCGTACGCCGGTCTTCCGATCGGGACGGCGGAGGGGCCGTCGGCGACGGTGGCCCGGTCCACGGTGTGCGAGGAGGCGTTGATGGTGCACTCGGTGGGGCCGTACAGGTTGATCAGCTCGGCCTCGGGGAGTTCGGCGAGGAGCTGCACGGCGAGGTTGCGGGAGAGGACCTCGCCGCCCGAGTAGACCCGGCGCAGGGTGGCGCAGCCGCCGAGGCGCTCGGTGTCGACGAGGGCCTGGAGGAGGGTGGGGACACCTTGGAGCATGGTGACGCCGTGCCGCCGGATGGTGTCGATCAGGCCCTCGGGGTCGCGGTAGACGCCGGGCGGACCCATGGCGACGCGGGCGCCGACGGCGGAGGCGAGGATCTCCCACTGGGCGGCGTCGAAGGACATCGGGGTCTTCTGGACGACGACGGCGTCGGGGCCGAGGGCGTGTTCGGCGCCCATCCAGCGCATCTGGGCGGTGATGGAGCGGTGCTCGACCATGACCCCCTTGGGCTTGCCGGTGGAGCCCGAGGTGTAGATCACGTACGCGAGCTGAGACGGGTCCAACTCGGGCTCGGCGAGCGGCTGTTCGTCGCCCGCGGTGCGCCAGGCGTGCTGGACGGCGTCCTTGAGGGTGATGACGGTGGAGCCGGGCGGGGCGAGTTCGGCGACCCGCTCGCGGAAGCGTTCCTGGGTGAAGACGATCCGGGCGCCGCTGTCCTCGATCATGTAGCGCAGCCGCTCCTCCGGGTACTCCGGGGAGAGCGGCACATAGGCGCCGCCGGAGAACAGCACGCCCCAGGTTCCGATCACCAGTTCGAGCGAAGGTTCGACGTGAACCCCGATCCGCTCGTCGGCGGACACCCCTAAGGTGCGCAGGTACGTGGCGAGGACGGCGGCGCCCTCGTGCAGTTCGCGGAAGGACAGCGTGTCCTCGCCGAAGACGACGGCGGTGTCGTCACCGCGCAGCGCCGCCTGCTCGCGCAGCAGCCGGTCGAGCGTCGCCGGCGCCTCCGCCGTGTTCACCGTACTGGGCATGAAGGTCCTCTTCGTGAGTCGAAAGGGGTGGGCCCCCGTCCTTCCGGACCCGGGCCCACCGCGCACACCGGTAGATGAGCAGATCCAGC
>NZ_JBEZHM010000034.1:0-89041 GCF_040650575.1 Streptomyces sp. NPDC048659
CGTCCCGCATGATCGACAGCCACAGGGCGTAGTCCTGCCGCTTACGCATCTCCGGCATGAGCCGGGTGCCCAGGGCGTTGCGGTCGTACATCGCGGTGAGGGCGCCGATGTAGTCCCGGACCAGCATCGCGCGGTAGTCCACGTGCTCGCGGGCCTGGATCACCCGCCCGTTGGGCACCCAGTCGGTGCTCTCACCGGCGTACTCGGCGTCCATCTTGAAGTACGAGGTGAACGTCAGGGGCGCGGTGCCCTCGGCGGCGAAGGCGAGCTGCTTCTCGGTCTTCTCGGGCAGCCACATGTCGTCGCTGTCGAGGAAGGCGATGTAGTCGCCGCGGGCCCGCTGGATCGCGAGGTTGCGGGCCCGGCCCGCGCCGCCCTGCTCGGGGGCCGTCTCCGGCCGCACGCGCTCGTCCCGCGCGGCGAACTCGCGGAGCAGTTCCATCGAGTCGTCGGTGGACTGGTCGTCGGTGATCAGCAGCTCCAGGTCGGTGTGGGTCTGTGTGAGCACCGACCGCACCGCCGCGCCGAGCGTTGCCGCCGAGTTGTACACGGGCATCACGACAGACACCAGGGGCACAGCGTTTCTCCTTGCAAGACCTGAGACGACGGTCCATTCAAGCATTCCCGGGTGGATCCGGCCGCACGGCACCGGTCGCCGCCGCCCGGGCCCCAGGCCGGGGAGCCGCTGCCGAACCTGCTCGGCGACGCCCGGCAGGCCGTCGTCGACGCCCGGGACGTGGCCGCGGTCGCCGTCGCGGCCCTGAGCGGGGACGCGCACGGCGGGCGGCGATCCTGGGGCGGGTCGCGCGGTCCCGGTCATCGAAGTGGACGCGCGCGCCGGGCTGCCGGCCACGTACGCCACGGACATCGGCTGGGCCCGCTCCGGCGGCGCGGCCTACGCCACCGACCACGTCGAGCGAGTGCTCGGCCGCCCGGCGGGCACGTTCGAGCGGTGGGCGCGCGCCCATCGGGAGGCACTCACGGCGGCGCCGTGAGACCGGCCCGGGGAGAGGGGCGGTGCCCATGACGGTGCCCAGGCCCGTCATGACCGGCCGGAGGACCGCAATGGCCGGGCCTCAGGCCGGTCTCGGACGCACGGCACCGCCGGGTCAGAGGCAGTAGCCGCCGGACACCTCGATGTTCTGGGCCGTGATCCAGCGGCCGTCGTCCGACAGCAGGGCCGCGATGGCGGCGGCGATGTCCTCGGGGGCCCCGAGGCGGCCCAGGGCCGTCTTCTCGACGAGGGGCGGGACGAGCTCGGGGAAGCGGTCGAAGGCGTCGCCGCCGAGGCGGGTACGGGTGGGCCCGGGCGAGACGGTGTTGACGCGGATGCCCCGGGCGCTGAGCTCCTTGGCCATGTAGCGGCTCAGCACGTTGAGACCTCCCTTCAGCGACGCGTAGGCCGAGTAGCCGGGCTCGGGGGCCGCCGCCGTCGCCGAGCTGCTGCTCGTGTGGACGACGGCGCCGCCGTCCGCCAGCAGCGGCAGCAGGGTCTGGGTCAGGAAGTACGGGCCCTTGAGCAGCACCCGGGTCAGCCGGTCGAAGTCCTCCTCCGTCGTCTCCTCGAACAGGGCGGAGTGGGCGCAGCCCGCGTTGTTCACCAGGTGGTCGAAGGTGTCCCGGTCCCACCGCTCGCGCAGCGCCTCGGCCACCGCCTCCCGGAAGGCGGGGAAGCCGGCCGTGTCGCCGAGGTCCAAGGGGAGGGCGACGGCCGTCCCGCCCTCCTTCTCGATGGCGGCCACGGTCTCGTGACCGCCATCCGCGTTCCCGCCGTAGGTGAGGACGACGCCCGTGCCGCGCCGGGCGACCTCGATCGCCGTGCTCCGCCCGATCCCGGAGCTGGCACCCGTGATGACCGCTACCTTCATGACTCTCATCCCATCCGTGACTCGTCGCCGGTTGCGCTGTCCTCTCCATTCAAGGCTCTGAGCTGCACAGACAGTAGAACGATCCGCTCCCCCACTTGCACGATCCTCCCGCATCGAGGAGTTTCGGATGGATCCCGTGCTGGAATGGCGGCATGTCCCTCGACGAGCTCCGCACCCTGCTCGACCGGCACGCCAGGCCCGACACGACCACCGCCGTCGACGGGGTCCTCATCTCCCGCGTGGACAGGTCCGACCCGCCCGCCCCGGCCGCCTCCGGCACGGTCCTCGCGGTCATCGCCCAGGGCACCAAACGGCTCATGCTGGGCGACCGGGTCTTCACGTACGGGCCCGGTGAGTACCTGGTCGCCTCAGTCGACCTCCCCGTCACCGGCCAGTTCGTCGGGGCGACCCGCGAGCACCCGGCCCTCGGCTTCGGCATGACCCTGGAACCCTCCGCCATCGCCGAGCTCCTGCTGCGCGCGGGGACGGCCACGCCCGCACGTGCCGTCGGCGGCGCGGCGCCCGGCATCGCGGTCGGCTATGCCCCGGACGCCCTGCTCGACGCCGTGGTCCGGCTGCTCAGGCTGCTGGACGAGCCGCGCGACCGGGACGTGCTCGCCCCGCTGGTCAAGCAGGAGATCCTCTGGCGCCTGATCAGCGGCGAGCAGGGCCGCGCCGTACGCCAGCTCGGCCTGGCCGACAGCGGTCTCGCGCATGTCTCGCGGGCGGTCCGCTGGATCCGCGAGCACTACGCGGAACCCTTCAAGGTCGAGGACCTGGCCCGGCTGGCCGGCATGAGCCCGTCCGCCTTCTACCGCAACTTCCAGACCGTGACCGCGATGAGCCCCATCCGCTTCCAGAAGCAGATCCGCCTCCAACAGGCCCGCCTCCTGCTCGCCACCCACCCCCGCGACGTCACCTCCGTGGGCCACCGCGTCGGCTACGACAGCCCCTCCCAGTTCAGCCGCGAGTACCGCCGCCAGTTCGGCGCACCCCCCAGCGCGGACGCCGCACGCTTCCAGGAGGCGAGGGCGAGGTGAGGGGGGGCGCCCTCGCCCCCGCCCCGCCCTCCCCATCCCCGCCCCTTCCCCCTCCCTCCGGTTCTCGTACCCGTGCGCCCTACCGTCAGGGAGCCAGTGTCAGGGAGAACCGGTCGAAGACGTCGTACACGTCGATCCAGCCCACGGCCGTGCTGCAGAGCGGATAGCCCTCGGCGTTGTTGCAGCCGAAGCCGACGGCGACCATTCCGTTCAGCTGACGGGAGTCCTGGTTGTTGACGGTGATGACCGGGCCGCCGCTGTCGCCCTGCTGGGCGACGTATCCGCCGTTCTGCGGCACGCCGATGCTGCCGAAGACCGTGATGCCGTCGATGACCCAGCTCGCGTTGCCCGCCTGTTCGGTGCGGATGTTGCAGACGACCTTGGAGCCGTAGCCGAGCTGGCAGACGAAGTCGCCCACGGCGACGTTCCGCGTGCCGTTGAGGTAACGCACGTAGCCCTGGGCGTCGGTGCCGTCCCAGGTGTATCTGCCGGAGGGCACGTCGATGAACGCCGAGTCGATGTCGGTCAGCTCGGATCTGACCCGGCCGATGTACGTGCCTCCGGCCGTGGTGACGACGTCGTCGACGTTGTAACAGTGGCTGGAGGTGACGAGCCACCGGCGCTGGTCCACCGTGCTGATGGCCGGGATGCCGCTGGTGCAGGCGGCTCGGCCGCTCGCGCTGACGGGTCCGAGCGCCGCCCCCGCGTAGAAGGGCGAGCTGTCGTCCCACCGGCTGGCCAGGGGCAGCATCGCGGGTGAGTGGCGGACGCGGACGGGTGTCGCTCCCGCCTCCGCGCGCTGCCGTACGACGGCGGGGCGGGCCAGATACGCCTCCGCGGCCTTCGTGTCGTTCACACCGAGCTCGATCACGCTGCCGTCGACCGCGCTGTTCGCCCTCTCGATCTTGAACGGCAGGTCGCGCCGGTCGACGAGGGCCTTGATCTCCTTCCGGAGCGCCAGCCGCGACTTGGCCGCACGGCGCACGGTGAGCAGGCCCGTATCGGCCTTCGGGGCGGCCTGGTGCACCGCCTCCACGAAGTCGGCCCGCCGGTCCGGGTCCGTCAGATAGACGTTGACGGACCGGTAGTCCGGGGCCATCTCCACCTGGGTGTACACGTCCGCCTTGCCGGCTCTCCCCACCCGGGCCACGGCGTCGGCCAGCACCCGCAAGGGCTCCAGCACCTCGCCCTGGCGCTCCGGCGTCATCGCCGCCACCGTGGCGGCCGACAGCGGCTCGGGCGTCCTGGCCTCGGCGGACATCGCCATGAGCGGCAGGACGGCCAGCACCGCCGCGAGGACGATCGGGCGTCGCACAGCCATCGTCATCACTCCTCTTCCCTCTCACCTTCGTCACTGAGCGTACATAGTGATTACGGTGCGTGACAATAGGGAGTGTGCGCCGCCCCTCCAAGGGGGCGCGGCGAGGCCGCCCCCGTTCGAGGGTGCGCCCGGAGCAGCGCACGGGGGTGTTTCCGGCGCGCGACAGGGGCGCTCGCGCCCGCGGTCCATCCTCAGCCGTCGACCCCCGGGAGCAGTTCGCGCCGGAGGGCGGCCAGGGCGAAGGCGTGCGCCGACGCCTGCCGCCAGCGCGCCCGCCCGAACATCACGTCCTCGGAGATCCCGCTCAGCATGGCCACGGCCCTGACGGTGAACTCGGGGATGTCGACTTCCGCGAACTGCCCCAGGTCCCGGCCCTCGCGGAGGATGGCCTCCAGGCGCTCGTCCCAGCCGTCGAGCAGCTCGGTGAGGATCTTGCGGCCGGCCCGGTCGTGACGCTGGGCCAGGACCTGCGTCCACAGCGCGTACCGCTCGTCGCCCTGGCCACTGGGCAGGTAGAAGCGGACGAAGACGTCCAGCTTCCCGGCGGGGGACCCGGCCCGGTCGGCCTCCCGCTGGAACTCGGCCCAGAGGTCCGCCTGGCTCCAGGCGAGGACTTCGAGCAGGAGCCGGTCCTTCTTCCCGAAGTGGTAGAGGATGTGCCCGGTGCTCATGCCGGCCCGCTCGGCGATGTCCGACATCCGCAGCCCCGCGGTGCCCTTCTCGGCGATGGCGCTGATCGCGGCCCGCATCGCCCGGCCGCGCGCGTCGTCGCCGGCGGGCTGACGCTTCCTGTCCACCGGGGGCCGGGGCGCGGGCCGCCCCCCGGACCCGACCCCGATTTCGGCCCCGCCTCCGATTTCGGATCCGGGTCCGACTTCGGCTCCGGGTCCGACCCCGGCTCCGGATCCGCCGCCTGTCGACTCACCCCCGCCGTCCGGCGGTAGGGACTGGTCGCGGTCGGGCAGCGCGGGCCCGGTCTCTGCGGTCGGCATCGGTCGGCTCACCTTCGGTTCCGGACGGTCAGGGCTCCGAGGGCCTGGAGGGCTCGGTCTGGATTTCCAGTGTTCCCAATATTAGATCGCTGCTCTAGACTGAAAATCTAGTTAAAGCGCTGGGGTGCGATGCCGGACTGTGCGCGAGGCCGCCCCGACCCGCCGGCGACCCGTCCCGTCCGCCTGCACGACCCACCACCCGGGAGATCCCTATGACGCGCGGCTTCGATGTCGTGGAGACCTGTATCGCCGACCTGCGCGCGGCGCTGGAGAAGGGCGAGACCACCTCGGTCGCCCTGCTCGACGCCTATCTCGCCCGCATCGACGCGTACGACCGCCCGGGGACGGCCACCGCCCTCAACGCGATGGTCGTGATGAACCCGGGCGCCCGGGCCGACGCGGAGGCATCCGACGCCCGCCGCGCCCGCGGCGAGACCCTGGGCCCGCTCGACGGGATCCCGTACACCGCCAAGGACAGCTACCTCGCCGAGGGGCTCACGGCCGCGTCCGGCTCCCCCGCGTTCGAGCACCTCGTCGCCCAGCACGACGCCTTCGCCATCGAGCGGCTGCGCGCGGGCGGCGCCGTCCTCATCGGCCTGACCAACATGCCGCCCATGGCCAACGGCGGAATGCAGCGCGGTGTGTACGGCCGCGCGGAGAGCCCGTACAGCGCCGACTGGCTCACCAGCGCGTACGGCTCCGGCTCGTCCAACGGCTCCGGCACGGCCACGGCCGCCTCCTTCGGCGCCTTCGGCCTCGGCGAGGAGACCTGGTCCTCGGGCCGCGCCCCGGCCTCCAACAACGCGCTGTGCGCCTACACCCCCAGCCGCGGCGTCATCTCGGTGCGCGGCAACTGGCCGCTCGTACCGACCATGGACGTCGTCGTCCCGCACACCCGCACCATGGCCGACCTGCTCGAACTGCTCGACGTCATCGTCGCCGACGACACGCGGACCCGCGGCGACCTGTGGCGCGCCCAGCCGTGGCTGGAGATTCCCGCCGCGTCACAGGTGCGTCCCGCCTCCTACCCGGCGCTCGCCCCCGCCGACTCGGAGGCCGCGTCCGCCGCGCTCGCCGGCAAGCGCGTCGGCGTGCCCCGGATGTACATCAACGCCGACCCCGAGGCCGGGTCGAACCCCGAGGGCGGCATCGGCGGCCAGACCGGTCAGCGCGTCGACACCCGCCCCTCGGTCATCGCCCTGTGGGAGGCCGCCCGCCGCGACCTGGAGGCCGCCGGAGCGGAGGTGGTCGAGGTCGACTTCCCCGTGGTCACCAACTACGAGGCCGACCGCCCCGGCGCGCCCTCGCTGCTCACGCGCGGGCTGGTGAGCCGCGCGTACCTCACGTTCGAGATCGAGGACCTGTCCGCCTGGGCCTGGGACGACTTCCTGCGCGCCAACGGCGACCCGGCGCTCCCCACGCTGGCCGACGTCGACGGCGACAGCATCTGGCCGAAGCAGCAGGGCGAGCTGCCCGACCGGTACGAGGGCTTCGACGACACGATCGGCGCGTACCCGCGGTTCGTGCGCGAGCGCCCGTACGCCTCCCTCGCCGACATGCCGCTCCTGGAGGAGGGCCTGCGCGGGCTGGAGGAGACGCGCCGCGTGGACCTGGAGCTGTGGATGGACGGGCTCGGCCTGGACGCCGTGGTCTTCCCCGCGGTCGCCGACGTCGGCCCGGCGGACATGGACGTCGACGAGGCGTCCGCCGACCTCGGCTGGCGCAACGGCGTCTGGGTCGCCAACGGCAACCTGGTCCCCCGCCACCTCGGCATCCCGACCGTGACCGTGCCCATGGGCACCATGGCGGACATCGGCATGCCGGTCGGCCTGACCTTCGCGGGCCGCGCCTACGACGACAACAGCCTGCTGTCCCTGGCGGCGGCCTTCGAGCGCACCGGCGACCGGCGCACCACGCCGCCGCGCACGCCGCGGCTCGGGGCGTAGCGGCCTGACGGGGGGGAGGGGTTCGGTACGAGCCCCTCCCCCCCCGGCTTCGGGGCTGGTCAGCTCCTTGTCGTCTCGTACCTGGTCAGGACCACGCCACCGGGGAATGTGCGGGTCTCGACCAGATTCAGCTTCACCCACCTGTCCAGCGCGGTGAAGAAGGGCGTGCCCGCGCCGATCAGGACCGGGTGGACGGCGATGACGTACTCGTCGATCAGTCCGGCGCGTATGGCCGCCCCGGCTAGCGTCGCGCCGCCGATGCTCATGGGCGGGCCGTCCTCGGACTTGAGCCGGGTGATCTCGGTGACCGCGTCGCCGGTGAACAGGCGCGCGTTCCAGGCGGCCTCGCCGATCGGATGATCCGAAGCCGCGTCCGAAGCCGCGTCCGAGGACGCGTCCGTGCCCGCACCCCCGCCCGAGAACACCACCTTCGGTGTCTCCCGCCAGTTCCGCGCGAACTCGATCTCGGCGGGGGTCGCGCCGGGCTGCTCGTCGCCCGTCGGCCAGTAGGCGCTCATGGTCTCCCACAGCTTGCGGCCGTACAGCGTGAGGCCGCACGTCAGCTCGTAGTCGAGCCACCACTGGAACAGCTCGGCGCTCGGCGGTCCGCTCCAGCCGATGTCGTCGCCGGGTGCGGCGATGTAGCCGTCCAGGGTCAGGTTCATCCCGTAGATCAGTTTCCGCATGGAACAGCCAGCCTTCCTCGCTCACCAGCCGCTCGGTCGGAAGGCCGGATCAGATCTCAGATCGCGGTCACGACCGTGGCCGGGCTGTCCAGCCACAGGTGGGCGGAGCCGTCCACGCCCACGCTGAGCCCGTACCGGTCGACCGTCGGACGGCCGAGTCCCTCCCATTGTCCGTACGCGGCCGCGATCTCGCCCCACAGAGCGCGGGGACCGGACTGGGTTACCGTGAAGTGCGTGCTGGTGCGGCCGTCGTAGTCGACCGTCGCCCAGGAACCGCTGGTGTCGTCGGCGATGTCCAGCCGGGTGTGGGCCTGCCGGCCGCTGGTGTCCCAGGCGAAGGACGCGCCGGGTACGGCCAGTCCGACGTGGAACTCGGCGTCCAGGTCGCCGCCCGCGACCGTCCACGGGGACAGTGTCGACGTCGAGCGGGCGGGAGCGGCGTGTGACACCTCAGTCGCTACGGGGGCGGCCTCGGCGGACGTTGCCATGGGCATGAACGAGGCGAACGGGTGAAAGCGCCCCTGTGCCGCACTGTCCCTGCCATCCCCGCTGTCCCGGCCATCGCCGCCGACGGTCAGCGCGAGCGTCCCGTAGCTGCACCATGCCGACATCCACGGGGTCACGATCCGTCCGCCCCGGCGCGTCTGGGACAGCCAGGCGGGCGGTACGCGGTCCACGGAGAACGTTGCCAGGATCCTGTCGAAGAATCCTTCCCCAACCGCATCGACCGTATCGACCGCATCCGCCGCGTCACCATGGACCACAGCCGGGGCGAACCCCACCGTCTTCAGGTTCTCCTCCGCCTGTCGGGCCAGCAGCGGATCGACCTCGACGGTGGTGACGGCGTCCTCCCCCACCAGCGCGCACAGCAGACCCGCGTTGAACCCGGTGCCGGCCCCCAACTCCAGTACGCGCTCACGCCCGCCGGCCGGCTCGGACTCCGCCACCGGACCCGCGAGGCCGACGAGGAGCAGCATGCGGGCCACCATCGACGGCATCGACGCCGACGACGACGGCCGCCCGTTCGCGAACCGGGTGATCAGCGGCTCGTCCGCGTACGCCGCCGCCAGCCACCGCTCGGGCTCCGCTGACCGGTCGCAGGGCGCGTAGCCGCCCGTGCCGTCCCGCCGCCAGACACGGTCCGGCAGGAAGAGGTGCCGGGGCACCCGTTCGAATGCCTCGCGCAACCGCGCGGGCAACGGCCTGCCCAACCGCTCTCGTACGGCGGCGAGCAGACCCTCGACGAACTCGTCCCCCACTGACCCGGCCGGGCCCCGCCCCGGAATGTCCGTCATCGCCCGTCTACTTCTTCCGGCCCTGGTCGGACGGCGGCGGGGGCGGCGGAGGGGGAGGAGGCGGTAGGGGCCGGTTGGGCTGGTGCCCGTCGTCCCCGATCGGCGATCTGTGCTTGCCCTCGGCGATGCGTACCACAGCGACCTCCTCGATGCCCCGGATACCCAACGGTAGGAGCGGAACCCGGGACACGGCAGACCACAAACTCGCCACAGAAGGGTCGCTCTCTCGTCCTCGTCCACGCCCTCCGTGTGATCTGACCCCGCCGTCAGGACTCGGCGGTGAACACGTGCTCCGTCGGCGGCGCCAGCAGCAGGCCCGGGCCCGCGGCGAGTGCTTCGGTCAGGTGCGGGCTCGCCAGGTGTGCCTCGAAGGACGCGCGGTCCTCCCACTCCTCGAAGACCAGCCACGCGCTCGGGTCCTCGGGGTGGACGTACGCCTGGTAGCTGATGTTGCCCGGCTCGGCGCGCGACGGCTCGACCAGGGACAGGGCCTGCTCGCGGACCTTGTCCTCGGCGCCGGGGGCGGCCTTGAGGAGGGCTATCGCGGTGACCTTGGGCATGGTGCGCTCCGTTCGACTGCGTGTTCTCGTGCGGGAGCGGTGAGTCTATGTGCGTGCGGTCACAACAAGCCATGATGGCCTGACCGTTCGGCCGTCGCCGCGACTCGTCGCCTTCATCGCCCACCTCCTCGCCGACCCGTTCAGACCGCCTCGCTCGGGTCGAGCGGCAGGTGCCACAGGTTGCGGCGGTGGGCCGTGCCGTAGGCGGCGAGGAGGGGGGACGGGGGTACCGCCAGTACGGGGCAGGCGGCGTGCGTCTGGCAGTAGCGCGCGACGGAGGGGCGGACGAGGCGGCGTACGGGGCCACGGGACCCGGTGCCCACGACGAGGAGGTCGTCGGGGTCGCTCGCCATGTCGACGAGCGCGGCGCCTGGTGTGGCGCACACGGTGAGGCCCTGGAGCGCGGTCCTCGGCCTCTCCGGGCCGAACGCGGCGTCGAGCGCCTCGTGCAGCCGCTCCCGGGCCGCCTCGCGGCACAGCTTCAGGGCCGGGTCGTACGCGGTGTGCCGGCCGCCCAACGAGCCGCCGGGCGTCTGCCAGGCCAGTACCGCCCACAGCTCCGCCCGGCGCAACCGGGCCTCGGCGGCGGCCCGGTGCAGGGCCGCCAGACAACCGAGGCTTCCGCTCACGCCGACCACTATCTTCGGCACGACGCCATCCCTCCCTTTCCGTTCTCCGACACTCAGTGCTCATTACAGAGCGGGGGCGGGGCTCGGAGGGGTTCGGAGTGGGTCCCCTGACGCCTCTTTGACGTCGGCGGGGTCGGTTCTACGGATTCTTGACTCTCCCTAGGGACTCCGCGCTCTCGCGGCGGTGCCATCGTTCATTGTCCGAATCCATTCCTCGTGATGCTCGTGAAGGGCGGTTGTCGTGGACGGTTCCGTGACAGGGTTCCTCGCCGTCGTCGTGATCCTCCTGTTCCTGGTGCTGCGCGGCTCCGTCCGCGTCGTCAACCAGGTCGAGCGGGGCGTCGTCTTCCGGCTGGGCAAGGCGCTTCCCGGGCACCGGCAGCCGGGCGTCACCTTCCTCGTGCCCGTCGTCGACCGGCTCCGCAAGGTGAACGTCCAGGTGGTCACCCTGCCCATCCCCACCCAGGAGGGCATCACCCGCGACAACGTCTCGGTGAAGGTCGACGCCGTCGTCTACTTCCGGGTCGTCGATCCGGCCCAGGCCACCATCGAGGTCCAGGACTACGTGTTCGCCGTCGGCCAGGTCGCCCAGTCCTCGTTGCGGTCGATCATCGGCAAGAGCGACCTCGACGACCTGCTGTCGGACCGCGAACGCCTTCACGAGGGGCTGGCGTTGATGATCGACAGCCCGGCGGCCGGCTGGGGCGTCCACATCGACCGCGTCGAGATCAAGGACGTACAACTGCCGGAGTCCCTGAAGCGTTCCATGTCCCGGCAGGCCGAGGCCGAGCGTGAGCGGCGGGCCCGGGTCATCACGGCCGACGGCGAGTTCCAGGCGGCGCAGCAACTGGCCAACGCCTCCCGGATCATGTCCGACACCCCCGAGGCGATGCAGCTGCGTCTGCTCCAGACGGTCGTCGAGGTCGCCGCCGAGAAGAACTCGACCCTCGTGATGCCGTTCCCCGTGGAACTGCTGCGCTACTTCGACCGGGCCGCGCGCGCCTTGGACCCGGACGGGGCGCCTGGGGGCTCCAACGCCCCCGCGCAGTCTGCGGATGCCGGCGTCCCCTCTCCGCGGAAGAGCGATCACGAGCCCGAGGATCCGCGCGCCGCCGGGGCGTGAGCGGGACGGTGCCGGGTTCGCCGCCCGGCCCGTGCCAGGGCTCGTCCCTTCAGGAGTTGCCCGCCGTCCCGTTACCCGCCGGCTGCCGCGCGCGGTCCAGCGCCGCGGCGGCCCGGCCCGCGAGGTCGGCGGCGACCAGGCGGGACTCCAGGGGCGGTGGGGTGCCGCCGGGTGCCGGGGTCATCATGTAGCGGCCCTGGTAGTGGCCCGCGGCGACGGCGCGCAGTTCGATCTCGCCGTCGGGCCAGCCCTGCCGGTCCACGTCCCAGTCCCAGCCGTCGACCCACACGGAGCCGTCCGGCTGGAGGCGCGCCGGGCGTCCCGTGAGCGTCCCGTACTCGAAGCGGCAGCCGGTCAGCTCCAGCAGCGCCGTCAGCTCGACCCCGACGTACCGTACGAACTCCTCCGGCGTGCGCGTCGTCCCGGCGAGCCGGGTCGCCGCGTGGAGGCGTTCCAGGTGGACCGCGTCCGTGTACGCGGCGGCGCCCAGCAGACGGGCCCGGGCGGCGAGCTGGGAGACGGCCAGGCCGACGGCCAGAAGGAGCAGCGCGGTCACCGCGTCCGCCCGGTCGTGCATGTGGAAGCTCTGGTACGGGACCGTGTGGAAGAAGTCGAACCACGCCGCCGCGGACACCGCCGCCAGCGCCCCCGCGAACCGGTTGCCGAGCGCGGAGACCGCCACGACCACGACGACGAGCAGCAGCGCGAGGTTGGTGTGCGTCACGCTGGTCCGCAGCGGGACAAGCGCCAGCGCGGCGAGGAAGGGTGCGACGACCGCCGCCGTCACGGCGGCCACGTCACGGAACTCGCGGAACTCACGGAACTCACGGAATTCGGCGTTCATCGTCCACCTCCGGAGACACCGTCGGAAGCCCGAACCCCCATCGGAAGCATCCCTCGGGCCGGGCCGGAGAGAGCCGTTCCCGCGAATCTCTGACGCGGCTCTGACGCATCTCCCACGGGGCTCCTGCGGCCCGCGTTCCTCTGTCGTCAAGGCTCCGTCAGAGCCGCGTCAAAGCCGTCGTTCCGGGGTTCCGGCGGGCCGTTCGCCGTCTAGATTCCCTCTCGGTCGCTCACCGGCCCGGGGCGTCGGCACCTGCCCGTCCCGGACCGCGGGGGCGCGGGCCGCCGCTCCCATCCGGCGTCCGCGCCCCCGCGTCGCGACGACGCCGTCCATCCGTGCGTCCGTCCGTCCTCCCAGAAGGTCCTCCACGATGCGCTCCGCCGTCCCCGAACAGGCGCCGTCCGCCCCTGTCCCGCACGTTCCCCCACACGATCCGCCGCATGCTCCCCCGCACGACGCGCCGCCCGCTCCAGGGCGCGGCGGGCGTTCGCGGCGCCGGCGGGCGGTGCGGGGCGGTGTGCTCGATCCCGTACTCCTGCTCCGGTCCTTCCCCGAGGCCGTGCGCAAGCTGCGTCCCCGGTCGCTCGTCCGCAATCCGGTGCTGTTCGTCGTCGCGGCCGGTTCCGCGCTGACCACGCTCTCGGCGCTGCTGGATCCGTCCGTGTTCACCTGGACCGTCAGCGTCTGGCTGTGGCTGACGGTGATCTTCGCGAACCTCGCCGAGGCCGTCGCCGAGGGCCGGGGGCGGGCGCAGGCCGAGTCGCTGCGCAAGGCGCGTACGGACGCGGTGGCGGTGCGGCTGAAGGAGTGGCGGTACGGGACGAACCCGCATACCGCCGAGACGGAGGTGGTCGCGGCGACCGACCTCAGGCAGTTCGACTTCGTCCTGGTCGAGGCGGGCGGGCTGGTCCCGGCCGACGGCGACGTCGTGGACGGCGTGGCGTCGGTCGACGAGTCGGCGGTGACCGGGGAGTCGGCGCCGGTGATCCGCGAGGCGGGCGGCGACCGTTCCGGGGTCACGGGCGGTACGACGGTGCTGTCGGACCGCGTCGTCGTACGGATCACCTCGCGCCCGGGGCACTCCTTCCTCGACCGGATGATCGCCCTGATCGAGGGCGCGCGGCGGCAGAAGACGCCCAACGAGATCGCGCTCAGCATCCTGCTCGCCGCCCTGACCATCGTCTTCGTGCTGGTGGTCGTCGCGCTGGGGCCCATGGCCCGGTACGCGGGCGCCGCCCCGACGACGCCCGTCCTCGTCGCCCTGCTCGTCACCCTCATACCGACGACGATCGGCGCCCTGCTCTCCGCGATCGGCATCGCGGGCATGGACCGGCTCGTGCAGCGCAACGTCCTCGCGATGTCCGGCCGGGCCGTCGAGGCCGCCGGTGACGTGGACACCCTGCTACTCGACAAGACCGGGACCATCACGCGCGGCAACCGGGAGGCCGCCGCCTTCCTGCCCATGCCGGGTGTGGAGGCGTCCCTGCTGGCCGACGCGGCCCAGCTCGCCTCCCTCGCGGACGAGACACCAGAGGGCCGTTCCGTCGTCGCCCTCGCCCGGCGGCAGTTCGGTCTCCATGCGCCCGGCGAGGGCGAGTTGGCGAATCCGCGGTTCGTGGCGTTCAGCGCGCGGACCCGGATGAGCGGCGTCGACCTGCACGGGGACGGCGGGGCCTGTCACCTGCGCAAGGGGGCGACGGCGCAGGTCGTGGCGTGGGTGGAGATGTACGGGGGCGTGGTGCCGGCGGAGGCGCGCGGCTGGTCCGACGCGGTCGCGGAGGCGGGCGGCACGCCGCTGCTCGTGGCCGTGCACGACGGGGGCGGGGCCCGGGTGCTGGGGATCGTGCACCTCAAGGACGTCGTGAAGGAGGGGATCCGCGAGCGGTTCGGCGAGCTGCGCCGGATGGGCATCCGTACGGTGATGATCACGGGCGACAATCCGCTCACCGCGCGTGCCATCGCCCAGGAGGCCGGTGTCGACGACTACCTGGCCGAGGCCACGCCCGAGGACAAGATGGCCCTCATCAAGCGGGAGCAGGCGGGCGGCAGGCTCGTGGCCATGACCGGCGACGGGACCAACGACGCCCCGGCGCTCGCCCAGGCGGATGTCGGCGTCGCGATGAACTCCGGCACGTCGGCCGCGAAGGAGGCCGGGAACATGGTGGACCTGGACTCCGACCCGACGAAGCTCATCGACATCGTCGAGATCGGGAAGCAGCTCCTCATCACGCGGGGCGCGCTGACCACGTTCTCCATCACGAACGACGTGGCGAAGTACTTCGCGATCATTCCCGCGATGTTCGCGGGCGCCTATCCGGGCCTGGAGGCGCTCGACATCATGGGCCTGCACAGCCCGACCTCGGCGATCACCTCGGCCATCATCTTCAACGCCCTGATCATCGTGGCGCTGATCCCGCTCGCGCTGCGCGGCGTCCGTTACACCCCCGCCTCCGCCCACGCCCTCCTGCGCCGCAACCTCACCCTGTACGGGCTCGGCGGCCTGGTCCTGCCGTTCGTCGGCATCAAGCTGATCGACATGCTCGTCTCCGGCGTGCCGGGACTGGGGTGAGCCCGAGGGGGACGCCCCCTTCCCGCCCTTCCCGTCCTACTCCCCCCGTCCGACCTCGACCGGCTCGGGGGGCAGGTCGCGCAGGCCGCGGCGGAGGTGTTCGACGTGGTAGAGGGCCTGGTCGAGGAGTTCGGCGACGTGGTTGTCGTACAGGGCGTAGACGATCGAGCGGCCGTGCCGTTCGCCGGTGACCAGGCCGAGGTTGCGCAGCAGGCGGAGCTGGTGGGAGCAGGCGGACGCCTCCATGTCGACGGCCGCGGCGAGGTCGCCGACGGACGAGGGGCCTTCCCTGAGGCGGGCCAGGATGTAGAGGCGTGACGGGGTCGCGAGGGCCTGGAGGGTGGCGGCGACGTCGGCCGCGCCGACGGCGTCGAGTCGTTCGCGCGTGCTGCTGTCGGAGTTCGTTCCGTGGCCCATGTGACCATGATACGGACGACACATGAAGACCTATTCAGATGTTCCGCTATCGTGGACGTGTCGCCCCATCCGCCCGCGAAGGGTTGCTTTGTCATGTCCTCAGTCCTGGAACGGCCTTCCGCGCCCGCCGCCGGACCTCCGTCCCGTACGCCCGTGCGCCGCACCCGGATCCTGGCCCTGCCCGAGGTCCGCTGGGCGCTGGCGGCCCTCGTGCTGTTCCTGCTCGCGCTCCCGCTCCACCTCCTCGGCGGGCCGGTGTGGCTGTGGGGTCCGCTGTTCGCCGCCACGTACGCGGCGGGCGGCTGGGAGCCGGGGTGGGAGGGCCTGAAGGCGCTCAGGGAGAAGACGCTCGACGTGGACCTCCTGATGGTCGTGGCCGCGCTCGGCGCGGCGGCGATCGGACAGGTCCTGGACGGCGCGCTGCTGATCGTCATCTTCGCCACCTCGGGCGCGCTGGAGGCCGTGGCGACCGCCCGGACCGCCGATTCGGTGCGGGGCCTGCTCGACCTCGCGCCCGAGACCGCGTCGCGGATCGGCGCGGACGGCGGCGAGGAGACCGTCCCGGCAGCCGCGCTCGCGGTGGGCGACCTCATCCTCGTACGGCCCGGAGAACGCGTCGGGGCCGACGGCGTGGTCCTCGACGGCGCGAGCGACGTCGACCAGGCCACCATCACCGGCGAGCCGCTGCCCGCCGCCAAGGGCCCCGGCGACGAGGTGTTCGCCGGCACCCTCAACGGCTCCGGCGCCCTGCAGGTACGGGTCGGGCGCGACCCGTCGGAGTCGGTGATCGCCCGGATCGTGGCCATGGTCGAGGAGGCCGCGGAGACCAAGGCGCCCACGCAGCTGTTCATCGAGAAGGTCGAGCAGCGCTACAGCCTGGGCATGGTCGCCGCCACCCTGCTGGTCTTCGCCGTCCCGCTGCTCCTGGGCTCCGACCTCCAGTCCGCCCTGCTGCGCGCGATGACGTTCATGATCGTCGCCTCGCCGTGCGCGGTCGTCCTCGCGACGATGCCGCCGTTGCTGTCCGCGATGGCCAACGCCGGGCGCCACGGCGTGCTGGTCAAGTCCGCCGTCGTCATGGAACGGCTCGGGCAAGTGGACGCGGTCGCGTTCGACAAGACCGGCACCCTCACCGAGGGCGCGCCGCGCGTGACCGACCTGCGCCCGCTGGACGGTTCCGGGCTCGACGTGGACGGGCTGCTGCGCGTGGCGGCGGCGGCCGAGCGGCCGAGCGAGCATCCGCTGGCGCGGGCGGTGGTCGCCGCCGCCGTCGCGCGCGGCCTCGACCTGCCCTCCGCCGAGGACTTCGCCTCCACTCCGGGCGCCGGGGTGACCGCCACGGTCGACGGACACTGTGTGGCGGTCGGGAGCCCCCGGCACCTCCTCGCCGACCGTGACGGCGCGGCGGGTCGTCTCGCGGACGCCCTGGAAGAGGGCGGGCGCACGGCGGTGGTGGTCGCGGTCGACGGGCGCCCGCTGGGTGTCCTCGGGCTCTCCGACGCGCTCCGGCCCGAGGCCGCCGCCGGGATCCGGGCCCTGCGCGCGCTCACGGGCCGCGAGCCGGTGCTGCTCACCGGCGACAACCCGCGCGCCGCCGCCCGGCTCGCCGCCGAGGCCGGCATCGCGGACGTCCGCGCCGGTCTGCTGCCGCAGGACAAGGTCGCCGCGGTGCACGCGCTCCAGAACGGCGGGGCCAAGGTCATGGTCGTGGGCGACGGCGTCAACGACGCGCCCGCGCTGGCCGCGGCGCACACCGGGATCGCGATGGGGCGCGCGGGCTCGGACCTCGCGCTGGAGACCGCCGACGCCGTGGTCGTACGCGACGAACTCGCCGCCATCCCCGCGGTCGTCGCCCTCTCGCGCCGCGCCCGTCGCCTCGTCATCCAGAACCTCGTCATCGCGGGCGCCTTCATCGCGGTCCTCGTCGCCTGGGACCTGGCCGGCACCCTACCCCTCCCCCTCGGCGTCGCCGGCCACGAGGGCTCCACGGTCCTCGTCGGCCTCAACGGCCTGCGGCTCCTCACGGAGGGGGCCTGGAGGCGGGCGGCTTCGTGAGCCCGGGCGCGGCGGGGGCGGTGGCGGCGCAGCGGGGTCAGCTCTGCGGGAGGGTGTCGGCCCCGGCGTACTCGTAGACCCACCCCGCGACGGCGCCGGGCACCCGCGTCGCCAGGTACGTGTGCCTGGCGCCGGTGCTGCGGAAGCCCGGCACGCCGGCGGACCCGGCGCGGAACCCGACGGGCGGGAGGGCCTCGTCGTCGAGTGCGACGATCTTGGTCTTCCCGTCGAGCGGACCGCCGACGATCTTGATGCCGACGCTGCCGTTGACCACTTCGCCGGAGAGCCAGCGCCGAATCAGCCTCAGGTGATCCGAGTCACCGTGCTCGTCCTCGCTTCCCATGGCGGCAGCCCACCACCCGCGCGAGTCGACGGGCAAGCAGCTTTCAGGTCAGCCCGGCGTGACGGCATCCTCCAGCGCCCGCGGCAAGGGATACGCCCGCTCGGCGGGGAACAGCCGCTGGGCCTTGGCCGCGTGGCCGGACTGGATCAGGGTCGCGGCCTTGCGGACCTGAGGGGTGAGGTCGGTGAGGCCGACGATCCAGTCGTCCGTGAACGTACGGATGAGGTGGCGGCCCACGCCGACCTGGATGCTGTAGTGGTTGAGGGCCGCGCCGCGCGCCGAGCGCTCCGGGTCCCACTGGACGTGCACCGCCGCCCGCGCCACCGCGTCCGGGTCACTCGTCGTCAGCACCGCCTGGGACAGGGCCTCCTCCCACCCCTCGCGCGTGATCCGCACCGCGAGGATCCGCTCCTGGCCGGACTTGCGGGCCCAGTTGCTGCGGTGCATGAGCCACAGGAACGAGGGCTTGATCCACGTCATCCGCCCGAACGAGAACGGCGCGACGAACCGGCCCGCCCGCAGCGCCGCGTCGGCGATGGCGGGCGCGTACGCCTGGTAGACGACGATCGTGCGAGCGTCGTAGTCGGCACGGATCTGGTACTGGGACGTCATGCGCCGCACCCTGCCAGCCGGCCCGCCCGCGCGGCGAGCCGTTTTCCTCACCTCGGCGACGCGCCGACGGCTGTCCGCCGTCGCGGAGGGGCGGTGGAGAGTTCAGGGGCGTAGGCGGACGCGGTGGCCCGGGACCGCTGCCGGGACGCTTCCCTGCGATGCCAGCGGCTCGCCCGTGTCCGCGAACTCCCAGCGTGTCGCCTGCCCGCCGCCCCCGCCCGTGAGCGGCCACGTCACGCGTACGACCGGGCGGCTCAGCAGCGCCTCGAACCAGTCGGCGCACCGCTCCGCGAGGGCCTCCGGTGGGCCCTCGGCCTCGAAGGAAGCGGGGTCGGGGGGCTCGTGGAGGCTGAAGAGGTGGTCGAGGACCTTTCCGGCCCTCACGTGGGCCCCGTGGAAGTGCGCGGCCCACTCCCCCAGGATCAGGCCGCGCGCCTCGTCGACGAGGGCGACGTGGACGAGCAGGGACCCGCCGTCCTCGGGCCGGCCCGCCTGGCTCGGGGCCCAAGGCACCCGCCAGCGGGCGGCGCGGGCTCGGAGGGCGGTCAGGAAGGCACGCTCGGCCTCGTCGAAGTCCCAGGGCTCCTCCCCGTACTCCTCCGGGTCCTCGGCCTCGACCCAGTCGTCGGCATCCACAACCGGTGACTCTAGGGCCACATCCCGGCGCTGCGGGTGCCGAGGGGCGGTGTCGGGGCTACTGTCGAAAGGCGCCGCCCGAGCAGTCGTTCGAAGGAGCGTGGTCGGTGTGTCCCGGAACCGTCGGCTGATCCTCAGTTCGCCCTCCGAGGTCTGGGGGCTCCTGTCCGCCGGTCACCGTTACGGGGAGTGGGTCACCGGCACACAGCAGGTCATCTCCGCCGACCCCCACTGGCCCGACGTGGGTGCCCGTCTGAAGGTGCGCGTCGGGCTCGGCCCCGTGGTCCTCGACGACACCTGCGTCGTGCGCGTCTGCGAGCCGGAGCGGCGGCTGGAGCTGGAGGCCAAGGCGGGTTCGTTCGGCGCCGCCCGTATCGCCATGCGCCTGATCCCCTGGGGCGGCAACACCCTCTTCGTACTCGACTGGCATCCCTTGCGGGGGCCCGGCACCCGGATGCACGGGCTGCCCGTCGACTACGTCGTCTCCATCCGCAACGGCATGATGCTGACCAAGCTCGCCCGCATCGCCGTACACGAGCACGATGCCGGTGTCGGTGTCGGCGGCGGGTCCCAGGAACCGAACCCGCCCCTCCGCGGTCCCCACCCTTGACGCCGACCGGCGCCACCGAACGCCTCCTCCGCGGGGGCACGGTCGAAGGGGAGCTGCGCATGGACTGGTTCGACGGGGAGATCGGCGGCGGGGGCCGGGACCACGACCTGCCCGACACGGGCGGCTCCTGGAACTGGGTCAACATCGTCCTCATCGGCGTCTTCGTGCTGCTCGCCATAGGGATGTTCAGCCTGATCCACTGGCTGCGGGGGCTCCTCTTCTAGGCTCCGCGCGGGCCGAACACGCAGGCCGAACCCTCAGGCCGACCCCGCAGGCCAGCCGCGCGCGGGCCCTTCAGCCGCCCGCGCCCGGCTGGGCGCGCCGCGTCGACGCCCGGACGCGGAAGCGCGAGGTCGTCAGGATCGGGCCCTTGCCCGGTTCGCCCGCGATGCGGGCCTGGAGGAGGTCGAGGAGCGCCAACGTCGTGTCGGCGACGTGGAGTTCGACCGCCGAGATCGCGGGGCGGCTGTGCCGGGTGTGTTCGGAGTCCGAGGCCGCCGCCAGCATCGTGCGCTCGGGCACCGCGACACCCCGGGCCGTGAGGCCCGCCAGCACACCGGCCGCCTGACGGCCCGTATGGCACAGGATCGCGTCCGGTACCCCGTCGTCGACGACGGCGTGCGCCACGCGCTCGCCGCCCCGCTGCCCGTCGCGCTCCGCCGACTCGTACACGCGCGGCGCGATCCCCGCGCCCTCGCACCACGCGCGGTACGTCGCCTCGCTGTCGATGTTCCAGGCGTTCGGGTCGGTCCCGCGGACGAGCGCGACCGAGCGGGCGCCGTTGGCCGCGAAGTGCTCGTAGACGCGCCGGAAGCCCACGTACTCGTTCTCGGTGGCCCAGTCCGTGAAGTCCGGCCGCCCGGGGTCGCGCCCCAGCGTGACGTACGGGATCCCCCGGCGTTCGAGGAGGGCGACGACCGGGTCGTCCAGGTGCGGCATCGTCACGATGTAGCCGTCGAGCGAGAGCGCGAGCGGCGGGGTCGGGCGCCTGGTCGGGTCGGGTACGAGCATCACGCTGAGGCCGCGGTCCATCGCCTGCGCCGAGACCGCGCCGATGTAGCGGGTGAACACGTCGACGCCGCGCGGCGCGTACTCCCCCAGCGAGTCCAGTGACCGCATGACCAGCCCGATCGCCCCGACCGACGCCCGGCGCAGCCCGCGCGCGAGGGCGTCGGCCTGGTAGTCCATCTCCTCGGCCACCGCCCGGACGCGCAGCCGCGTCGCCTCGCTCAGCGTCCCGGTGCCGTTGAGTGCCATCGAGACCGCGGCGACGGAGACGCCGGCGCGCTGGGCGACGTCGCGGATGGTCACGCCCTTCGTGCGGGCCACGGGGACCTCCTGGGGAGACGGAGAGGCGCGGGGAGTCGGGAACGTCGGCGGATCGGGTCCGACCGTTGTATTAAACGTTTTACCTCCCTAGCGTGGCGGCCGTTCCCCCCTGTGATGGGCCTCACAAGGCAAAGGTCTGCGAACCCTATGAAGCTGCACACGCTCCGCTCGACCACCACCGATCCCCGCGAGCGCGGCCACGAGATCGGCACGCTGTACGGGGAGCGGGTGCGTGACGTCGGCGCCCGCTACCTGGAGCACTTCGCGCTGCTGGGCATCCCGGACGCCACCGTCCGCGAGATCACGGCCCGCAGCCACGACGCCCTGCGCGACTGGTGTCCGGCGCTCGCCGAGGAGTCCGACGCGATCGCCGGGGCGGCTGGTGTCGAGCCGTGGCGGGTGGCCGCGGTCGGCGCCCGTACCGAGATCCTCGCCGCCGCGCCGGCGCCCTCGAAGGGCGAGTGCACGACCGCCGTGTACGCGCCGCCCGCCGGGGGCCCGCCCGAGACGATCCAGACCTGGGACTGGCACGACTCGCTGACGCCGGACGGTCTGCTGCTGTCCCTGGTGACCGGCGCCGGGCGCCGGGTGAAGCTCTTCACCGAGTTCGGCACCGCCGCCAAGATCGGGCTCAACGACGCCGGTCTCGGCGTGCACTTCAACATCCTGCGGCACCGCTCCGACAGCGCCTCCGGCGGTGTGCCCGTCCACGCCGTCGCCCGCCGCGTCCTGGAGGAGGCGACGACGGTGGCCGAGGCCCGCGCCCTCGTCGCCTCCGCCGAGGTGAGCGCCTCCACCGTGCTGACCGTCGTCACCTATCGGGGCGGCGATGCCGAGCGTGACCCCTGTGACCGTGCCGAGGGCACTGACCGTGCCGAGGGCACCAACCGCGTCGAGGACACCAACCGCGTCGAGGACACCGACCACGCCCATGGCACCGCCCGCGCCGAAGCCGCCTCCATCGAGATGTCGCCGTCCGGGACCGCCGTCCTGGAGCCCGGCGCCGACGGCTGGCTGCTCCACACCAACCACTTCCTCGACACCGGGCTCGCCGACGGCTGCGTCACCGTGCCGGAGTCGGTGTCGGTCGAGCGGTACGCGCACGCCCTCGCCGTACGGGGCGGCATGACCGGCCGCTCCGCCGCCGAGCGCGCCGCGGCCTTCTGCGGCTCCGACGGGGCCGACGCGGTCGTGTGCGTGCGCGCCGATCCGGCCGAGCCGCGCCACGAGCAGTGGGGCACGTTGCTCACCGCGTCCCTCGACCTCCCCGGCTTCGCCCTCGCGTACCGGGCCGGCACCCCCGACCGCGCGGCCCGCGAGGGCCTCGACCTGTTCTGACCCGGCCGTCCCCGGCCGCCCCTCGCCGTGCTCTTCCTGCCTTTCCTGCCCTTCCCACCTGCTCCGAGGAACCCCATGGACGACAATCCCACCCCGCTCGCCCCGCCCGCACCCGCCCAGCTCTTCCGCAACGCCCGCGTCTTCACCGCCGCCCGCCGCGCCCACGCCGAGGCCCTCGTCGTGGTGGGCGAGCGGATCGCCTACGTCGGCGACGAGGCCACCGCCGCCCGCGTGGCCGGGCCGGACGCCCGGGTCCACGACCTCGGCGGCGCCACCGTCCTGCCCGGCTTCGTCGACGGCCACGCCCACGTCGTGGGCACCGGCGAGGCGGCGGCCCAGGTGAACCTCTGGGGCGCCGACTCGGTGGCCGAGATCCAGCGCCGGATCGACCGCTGGGCGCGGGAGCACCCGGACGCGCCCCGCGTGCTGGCCACCGGCTGGAAGCACGGCGACATCCCCGGCGGGGCGCCCGACCGGGGGATGCTCGACGCGGTCGTGGCCGATCGGCCCGTCTACGCGCAGGCGTACGACTTCCACTCGATCTGGCTGAACTCGGCGGCCCTCGAAGAGTCCGGCATCGACGACACCACCGTCTCCCCGCCCGGCGGCACGGTCCACCGCGACGCGGCCGGCGCCGCCACCGGCCTGGTCGACGAGACCGCGATGCACCGGCTCGTCTGGCCGGTGCTCGACGGCTTCACCACCGAGGCCGACCGGGACGAGGCCCTGGCCGTCGCCCTCGCCGCGTACGCCGAGTCCGGGATCGTCGGCTCGACCGAGATGGCGCTCAACGAGGACGACTACGCGGCCATGCGGCGCGCCGACGCGGCCGGCGCCCTGACCACCCGTATCAGCGCGTTCTGGCGGGTCCAGCCCACCGGCGACGAGGCCGCCAACCTCGCCCAGGTCGCGCGGGTCGCCGAGCTCGCCGCCCGCGACGCCACGCCGTTCCTGCGGGTCACCGGCATCAAGGTCATGGTCGACGGCACCGTCGACGGCTGCACCGCCTCCCTCGGCAAGCCCTACGTGGACGGCACGAACGCCGACCCGATCTGGAGCCTCGCCGAACTCGCCCCCGTCGTGGCCGCCGCCGACGCGGCCGGTCTCCAGGTCGCCATGCACGCGATCGGCGACGAGGCCACGCGCGTGGCGATCGGCGCCGTCGAGCACGCCGTCGCGGTCAACGGCCCCCACGGCTCCGATGGTTCCGATGGCCCCGGCAGCTCCATGGAGCGCCGCCACCGCATCGAGCACCTGGAGGTCGTCGACCCCGAGGACATCCAGCGGCTGGCCGCCCTCGGCATCACGGCGAGCATGCAGCCCGTACACGCGGATCCGGCCATACAGGAGAACTGGCGCCGCGTCCTCGGTGACGAGCGCGCGGACCGGGGTTTCCCGTGGCCGGAGATGACCGAGGCGGGCGCCACGCTCGTGCTCGGCACCGACTCCCCCACCTCGCCGCACGCCCCGCTGCCCAACATGTTCATCGCGGCGACCCGGCGCTCGGCGCTGGACCCCTCGCTGCCCGCCAACATCGCCCGTTACGCGCTGCCGCTGGCCGACGCGATCGTGCACGCCACTCGCGACGCCGCCTGGGCGAGCCGCTCCGAGCACCTGCACGGGCGCCTCGCGGAAGGGCTCTACGCCGACTTCGTCGTGCTCGACCGGGACATCTTCTCCCGCCCGCTCGACGAGCTGCTCGACACGCGCGTGCTGCGCACGGTCGTGGGCGGGCGCGCCGTCCACCCCGTACGGCCGGAGCCGGAGGAGGAGAGATGAACGACGACGCTACGAAGGGGGCGGCGAGGGCAGGGACGGCTCCACTCGCGCCGCCCACCCGCAAGCGCCCCGTCGCGGCGGTCGCGCGCTTCGTGGCCGTGCGCCTCGCGGGGCTGGCGGTGACCCTGCTGATCGCGAGCCTGGTCGTCTTCGGGGCGCTGTTCGCCGCGCCCGGCAGCCCGCTCACGTACCTCACGCACGGGCGCACGATGAGCCCCGAGACGATCGCGTCCATCAAGGCCGAATACCATCTCGACGACTCCGTCTGGGAGCAGTATCTGCGGTGGCTCGGCGGGGTGCTGCACGGCGACTTCGGCACGTCGATCATCTACAACCAGCCGGTGTCCACGCTGGTCGGCGGCCGTGCCGCGGTGACCACGCTGCTCGTCGTGATGGCCGCGGCGATCGTCCTGCTGTGCGGTCTGGCCGTCGGCACGCTCGCCGGGCTCAGGCCCGGCCGGCTGTCCCGGTCGGCGATGGCGGGCGCGACGGGGCTCATGGCGGTGCCGACCTTCGTCGGCGCGGTGGTCCTGATCATCGTGTTCGCCGTGAACCTAGGCTGGTTCCCCGTGTTCGGCGCGGGCGGCGGCGCGCTCGACCGGCTGTACCACCTGGCCCTCCCGGCGCTGGCGCTCGCCCTCGCGTCCGTCGCGTTCGTCGCGCGGCTCGCCCAGGCCGCCGTACGGGCGGAGCTCGCCGCCGACCACGTACAGACGGCGATCAGCCGCGGGCTGCCCCGCCGGGCCGTCGTGCGCCGGCACGTGATGCGCAACGCGGCGATGCCCGTGCTGACCGTCGCCGGTCTGACGATCGCGGGCCTGATCGCCGGAAGCGTCGTGGTGGAGCAGGTCTTCCAGCTCGGCGGGCTCGGCCAGTCTCTCGTCAACTCGGTGCAGCAGAAGGACTTCCCGGTCGTCCAGGCGATCTGCCTGGTGTACGTCGCCGCCTTCATCGTGCTGAACACCCTCATCGACATCGCCTACACACTGCTCGACCCGCGGGTGTCGATCGGGAAGAAGGACACATGAGCGCGACAGCGGCGGTACACCCCGACGGACGGGATTCCGGGCCTGGTGCCGGAGCCCGTGCGGTGAAGACCGGGCGGCGCGCCCGACGCCCCCGCTCGGCCCGAGGGATCGGCGCGTCCGGCTGGACGGCCCTGGTCCTCCTCGGCTGCGTGGTGCTCTGCGCGCTCCTCGCCCCGGTCCTGGCGCCCCAGCCGCCGGACGCGATCGACTTCTCCGGCGCGTACCAGGGCCCGGGCATTGGGCACCTGCTGGGCACCGACGCGACGGGCCGGGACCTGCTCTCGCGGCTGGTCACCGGCTCCCGGACGGCGCTGACCGGCCCGTTCCTCGTCGTGGCGGTCTCGACGTTGCTCGGGACGGCGCTCGCGCTGGCGGCCGTGTGGTTCGGCGGCTGGTTCGACCAACTGGTGGTCCGGGTCGTCGACGCCGTGTTCGCCTTCCCGGGGCTGCTGCTCGCGATCCTGGCGACCGCGCTGTTCGGCTCCGGGCTCCCGGCGGCGATCGTGGCGCTGTCGGTCGCGTACGTCCCGTACATCGCCCGGATCGTGCGGAGCGCGGCGCTCCGCGAGCGCAATCTGCCGTACGTGGCGGCGCTCCAGGTGCAGGGGGTGCACGGGCTGCGGATCGCGCTGTGGCACATCCTGCCCAACGTGAGCGGGCTGATCGTCGCCAACGCCACGCTCGCCTTCGGCTTCGCGCTGATGGACCTCGCGGGGCTGTCGTTCATCGGCCTCGGGGTGCAGCCGCCGACGTCGGACTGGGGCGCCATGGTCGGCACCGGCATGGCCGGCGTGCTCCAGGGACACCCGCAGGAGGCGCTGTTCGCCTGCGCGCTCATCGTCATCACGGTCGGTGCCGTCAACACGCTCGGCGACCGGCTCACGGAGCGCTGGGAGGCACGCTCGTGAACGCACTGCTCGAAGTCGAGGACCTGACGGTCCGGCTGCCCGTCGCGGGCGAGCCCCGTACGGTGCTGCGCGACGTCTCGTTCTCGCTGGCCGAGGGCAGGACGCTCGGTCTAGTCGGCGAGTCCGGCTCCGGGAAGTCGATGACGGTACGGACGGTCGCGCGGCTGCTCCCGGACGGCGCCGAGGTGACCGGCCGGGTGCGCTTCGACGGGGCCGACGTCTTCGACCTGCGCGCCGAGGCCCTGCGTCGGTACCGGGCGAAGGACGTGGCGATGGTCTTCCAGGACGCGCGGGCCCACACCAATCCCGTCCGCACCATCGGTGACTTCCTCACCGAGGCGATGCGCCTCAACGACCGGATGCCGAAGTCCGCCGCGCGCGGGCGCGCCCGGGAGCTGCTGGCCGAGGTCGGGATCTCCGACCCGGACCGCCGGCTGCGGCAGTATCCGCACGAGCTGTCCGGCGGGCTGCTCCAGCGGGTGATGATCGCCGCCGCGGTCGCCGCCCGGCCGCGCCTGGTGCTGGCGGACGAGCCGACGACCGCGCTCGACGTCACCACCCAGGCGGAGGTGATGGCGCTGCTGCGCCGGATGCAGCGCGAGTACGGCATGGCGATGCTCTTCATCACGCACGACCTGGAGCTCGCGGGCGCGGTCTGCGACGAGACGATCGTCCTGTACGCGGGCCGGGTGATGGAGCGGCAGCCCTCGACGCGGCTGCACGAGGACCCGCTCCACCCGTACACGGCCGCGCTGGTGCGGGCGCGCCCCGAGATCGGCCGGCGCGCGGAGCGGCTGCCCGCGATCGCCGGGCATCCGACGACCGCGTACGAGGCTCCGGACGGCTGCGCGTTCGCCCCGCGCTGCGGTTTCGCGGAGGACCGGTGCGCGGAGGGAGCGCCGTCCCTGCTGCGGGTCGGCGAGGGGCTGACCGGCTGCGTCCGGATGCCCGGCCTGCGGGGCGGGCTGCTGCCGTCGGCACCTGCCGCCCCCACCGCCACTGCGGCTACCGCCGTTTCGGACGAGGAGGTCCAGCGATGACCGAACCCCTGCTCGTGGTCGAGCACCTGACCAAGACCTTCGGTCACGGGCCCGCCCGCGCGACCGCCGTGGCCGATGTGAGCTTCACCCTGAACGCGGGCGGGTCCTTGGGCATCGTCGGCGAGTCGGGCTCCGGCAAGACGACGACGGCCCGCATGATCATCGGCCTGGAGCGGCCGTCCGGCGGGCGGATCACGGTGCGGGGCGAGGACCGTACCCGGCCCGCGCGCTCGGCCCGCGCCCGCCGCTCGCGCGGCAGGGACGTCCAGATCGTCTTCCAGGATCCGTACACCTCGCTCGACCGGCGCCAGCGCGTCGGCGACTGCCTCGCGGAGGTCGTCGGCGTCCACTCCCGCCTCGGGCGTACGGGGACGAGGGCGCGGGTCGCCGAACTGGCCGGACTCGTCGGGCTGGACGACCGCCAGCTCGCGGCGCTGCCGCGGTCCCTGTCGGGCGGGCAGCGGCAGCGCGTCGCCATCGCCCGCGCGCTGGCCGCGGATCCGGAGGTGCTGATCCTGGACGAGGCGGTGTCCGCGCTGGACGTCTCGATCCAGGCGCAGATCCTCAACCTGCTCGCGGACATCCGGCGGGAGCGGGGCGTGAGCTACCTGTTCATCAGCCATGACCTGGCCGTCATCCGGCAGGTCACGGACGACACAATCGTCATGCGGCACGGCGTCGTCGTCGAACAGGGGCCCACCGCGGAGGTCCTGGACCACCCCTCCCACCCGTACACCCGTCTGCTGCGCGACAGCGTCCCGCGCGCCGGCTGGAACCCCGAGACCCTCACGGGCCCCACCACCTCGCCTGGAGTAGCGCCATGACCGCACGACACCGCCCGCGCGGACGGGACTCCGTCGCGGCTCCCGCCGCCTCCGCCACGGCCGGGACGACCCGAACCCTCACCCTGAAGTTGACGTTGACCCTGGCCGTCACCCTGCCCCTGACCTTGAGCGGCTGTACGGGTGGAGGGGCTGCCGGAGGCGCCGGAGGCGCCGCCGCCCTGACGACGTACACACCGCGGGGCACGGGCACGGTGGACAAGATCACCTGGAACGTCTTCCAGGGCGAGCCGCAGACCGTGGACCCCTTCCACGCGGCCGACTACACGCCGAACATGATCAACTCGAACATGTGCGAGACCCTGTTCGTCCAGACGCCCGACTTCACCATCAAGCCCAACCTGGCGACCTCGTACACGAACCCCGACCCCAAGACCTGGGTGTACCGGATCCGGTCCGGCGTGACGTTCTGGGACGGCTCGCCGATGACCGCGGACGACGTCGCGTGGAGCATGAATCACCACCTGACGGACACCACCGGCTTCTACGGCTACCTCTACCGAAACGTCGACTCGGTCACGAAGACGGGTGAAAACGAGGTCACGGTCACCCTCAAGCGCCCCGACTACCTCTTCAACGACGAGCTCGCGAGCTACGCGGGTGTCGTCGTCCAGAAGAAGTTCTACGAGCGGCACGGCAAGAAGGTCGGCACGCCGGACGTCGGCGTCATGTGCACGGGCCCGTACAAGTACGCCGGGTGGAAGCGGGGCCAGTCGATCAGCGCGAGCCGCTACGACGGCTACTGGAACAAGGAACTGCCGCTGAAGGTGAAGAACATCGACTTCACCTTCCTCACCGACGACTCCGCGATCACCTCCGGCCTGCTCTCGGGCCAGATCGACGGGACGTACCAGCCGCCGACCGCGGGACTCCCGCTCCTGCGCGCCTCCACGGCGGGCAGGCTCTACTCGGGCCCCGCACCGCTCGCCGTCACCCTCGTCGTCGCCAACCCGAAGGGCGCGATGGGGAACGCGGACGTGCGGCGGGCGCTCCAGATGGCCATCGACTGGAAGGGCATCGGGAGCCAGGTGTACGCGGGCGAGGGCACCCCCGCCGCCCTCCAGACGGTGCCGGCCGCGTACGGCTTCGCCAAGGCGGGCCTGACCGCGTACGCGGACACGGTCAGGACGGACGGCAGGCCCAGGATCGAGGAGGCGAAGAAGCTCCTGGCGGGGGTCCCGGACGCCGTCAAGTCCCAGCGGATCAGCCTGGTCGTGCCCCAGCAGGCCGAGACGCAGCAACTGGGCATCGGCGTCAAGGACGCGGCGGACAAGATCGGTCTGAACTTCAAGCTGGACGTCGTCCCCGCGACTGGATACTCGAACTATCTGTACGATCCGGCGACGCGCGGCGGCACGGACCTGCTCTACACGCAGTTCTGGCCCAACATCCCGAACCCGCTCGACTGGCTCGGCATCACGGCGGTGACCGGGGGCAGCTTCAACCAGTCCGGCTACAGCGGCATCGACGCGCTATACGCGGAGGCGGTGGGCACGAAGGACGAGGCGGCACGGGCGAAGCTGGTCGTCCGGATGGAGCGGCTACTTAGGGAGGAGACGCACCCGATGTTCCCGGGCATCCAGCTGACGAACGACGTCTGGCTCGGAAACCGCGTCACCGGGGCACCCGCGGCCTTCGCCTTCGTCTACTACCCGTGGGCGGCGCACCTCGGGGGGACGGGCCGGGGGTAGAACGACGGGGCCTGGCGGTCCGGAGGGGACGGCCCCCCGACCGGATACGGTGCTGTCATGCCTCGATCAGTCACCCCCGGCCCCGCCCGGCCTCCCGTCACCGCCGACGATGTCGCCCTCGCCGTACGGCTCGCCGTGGAGACCCTGAGCGGCGCGCCCGGGGAGGCGTGGGACGAGAGGGCCGGTTCGCTGGAGTGGGACTGCTGGGAGACCGCCGAGCACCTCGCCAACGACCTCCTCTACTACGCGGTGCAACTGGGCCCGCAGACTCCCCCGCTGGACACCCACGTCCCCATCGCGCTGCGGCGGCCGCGGGTGTCCGGCCCCGCCGTCTTCATCGAGGCGGACCGCGCGGCGGGCCCGGCCGGCCTGCTCCAGGTCCTGGAGTCCTGCGGCGCGCTCCTGGTCGCGATGGTGCGCACCACCCCGCCCCAGGTCCGCGCCCACCACGCGGCCGGGGTGTCGGACCCGGAGGGGTTCGCGGCGCTGGCGCTGCAGGAGACGCTGGTCCACACGCACGACCTCGCGCAGGGCCTCGGCCTCGCCTGGACCCCGCCGTCCGACCTCTGCGCCCGCACGCTCGGCCGCCTCTTCCCGCAGGCTCCGACCGACACGGACCCGTGGCCCACGCTGTTGTGGGCCACGGGCCGTGCCGAACTGCCGGGGCGAGGGCGCCTCAGCGGGTGGCGGTCGGACAGCACGGCGAGGGCGTAGCCGCAGGTCCCGTCCTTCCATGCCGAACTCCCGGCCCGCGCCACCTGACAGTCGGTCGCGGGCGGCACCCGTTCGGTCAACAATGACGTGACCGGCGACGCGGGGGCTCGTTGAGCGACGGTCCGGCCCGCCGACCGACCGCGGGTCGCCCCCTCTGAGGAGCCCCATGACCCGCGCGCGCGGCGCCGCCCTCCCGCTGTCCCGAAAGGGCCTCCTCGCGGCTGCCGCGCTGGCGGCGCTCGTCGTACCGTCCGCGCCACCGCCCCTCGCCCCGGTCGCCGCCACGGCGCCGACGGCCGGACCGGCGCTGCGCACCCCCGTCGCCGCCCTCGCCGAAGCCCTCGACTGCGACGCGCGCCTCGATCTCGCGAGGGGCCGGACGCCGATCCTCCTCGTGCCCGGCACCATCGAGTCGGCCGAGCAGGTGTACGACGGGGGCTATCGCAAGGTCCTCGGCGCGGCCGGGCACCCCGTCTGCGTGATCCGCCGCCTGCGCGGGGGCGGGCTCGGCGACCTCCAGGAGAACGCCGAGTACGTCGTGTACGCCGTCCGCGCCATGGAGGCGCGGGCGGGGCGCCGGATCTCGGTGATCGGCCACAGCCAGGGCGGCACGCTGCCCTTGTGGGCGCTCCGCTTCTGGCCCGATCTCTCCGGCAGGATCGACGACTTCGTGGCACTCGCCGGAGCTCCCGGCGGGGTCACCCTGGCGACGGTCCTGTGCCTGCCGGGGCGTTGCCCGGAGGCGGCGTGGCAGTTCCGTCCCGGCTCGAACTGGACCACCGCGCTGCGGGCCGAGCCGCTGCCGAGGGGGACGGACGTGACGTCGATCGGGTCGGCCACCGACGAGATCGTCCAGCCGTCACCCCGGGCCACGTCCACCAACGGCGGGACGGACATCGTCATCCAGCGCGACCTGTGCCCGCTGCGGCTCGTCGGGCACCTGTCGATCCTGGTCGACGCCGCCGCGTACGCGCTCACGCGGGACGCCCTCGACCACCCGGGCCCCGCCGACCCGAAGCGGGTCGGCCGCGCGGCCTGCGCGAAGACCGCCTTCACGGGCGTCGACGCCCGCATGGCCCGAACCGTCGAAGCCGCGCCGCAGCTCGTGGCGGACGCGGTGTTCCGCGGTCACGGAACCGACCGGGAGCCGGCGCTGCGGGGCTATGCGGCGCGTCGGCAGGACGCCAACTGAACCGAGGGCCGCGGCCATGTCGCCGCGGTGCCCGTCGGCTCCCCGCGTGCTGTCAGTGGCAGGTGCGACGATCCGTCGACGACCAGCGCGAGGAGAGACATGGGCACCTGGGACACCGGCCCCTTCGACAACGACACCGCCGCCGACTTCGCGGACGCCTTGGACGAGGCGCCCCTGGCGGAGCGTGAGCCGTTGGTCCGAGCGGCCCTCCGCAAGGTGGATGTCCCCGTCGACCTCCTCTGCGCCGACGACGCCCAGCGGGCGGTCGCGGCGGCGGCCTTGGTGGTCGCCCAGCACCCTGCGGGTCCACCCGCGTGCCCGGGCCACGGACCGTCGGAGCCCCTGCCGGAGTTCCCGGCGGCTCTCCGGGCGCTCGCGATCGACGCCCTTGATCACGTCGTCGCCGATTCGTCCGAGCTCGCGGAGTCGTGGGTCGATTCAGCGGCCGAGGCCAGCTGGCGCCGGAGCGTCCGCGGGCTTCGCGATGTTCTCGACCCTCCGCTCCCGCCACAGGAGGAAGTCCTCTTCCACCTCTGACCGGCACGGGCATCCGCGTCTTTCCTCGCCCCTAGACCATCGTCAGCAGATGGTCCGTCGGCAGGTAGTCGATCTTCCAGTCGGCCCAGACGCCGCAGAAGCCGTCCCCGGCGCACCGCAGGCCGACGGTGACCCAGCGGACTGAGCCGTCGGCGCCGAGCGAGAAGGCGACCGCCGCCTCGAACTCCTCGGTCCCGCAGGGGCAGGCGGCGGTGCCGGGTTCCTCGCCTTCCCAGTCCTCCTCGTTCCAGTACTCCTCGGTGTCGGCGATGAACGCGCGGCTGCCGCAGCCGGAGCACTCCCGTTCCGCGCCGGAGGTGTTGACCAGTACGGCGAACGCGCGACCGCCGCATCCCGCGCAGACGCAGGGAGCGATCCTCGCCGGACGGCTGTCGACCGCGTCCCGCAGGAACTCGGCCAGTTCGGCGGAGACCCCGGCGCCTATCTCGTCGTCGTCAGATGCCATGGGGCACATCGTCGCAGACCCGCCGCGCCGCGCGGAGGTCAGCGCCCGTCGGCCGTGCGCAGGAGCTCCGCCGTGGCCTCGTGGCCGCCGTCGGCCGCCCACTCCAGCGGGGTCCGTCCGGTGCCGCGGTCCTCGCGGAGGCCGGGGTCCGCTCCGTGGGCCAGCAGGTGGCGGACCGTCTCGGCGTGGCCCCAGCATGCGGCGGCGCACAAGGGCGTGCCGTCCGCGCCGGGCCCCTCACTCTCCTCGTCGGGAGCGGCCCCGGCAGCCAGGAGCAGGCGGGCCACCTCGGCCTCGCCCTGTACCGCCGCCAGGTACAGGGCGGTCGTACCGTCGCCGTCCCGCGCCTCCGGGGAGGCTCCGCCGCGCAGCAGCGACCTCACGGACGGGGCGTCGCCCGACAGGACGGCCGAGAACAGACGTTGGGTGAGCTTCTTCTGGCGGCGCCGCTTCATGGTGGCCGAGGCTAGTGATCGGCGGGCGGCTCGGCCACCGATATCCGCCGGAGGCGGCCCGCTCGGCCCTTGGACGGATTCGGCCTCGACCCGCTCCTCCCGGGCGGCCTCGCCGGTTTCCACGACGGCTCCGAGATGTCGCTGGACACCGGGCTGGAGCTCGACCGGCTCATGCTCCGCGAGGACGGCGCCTGGTGCCGGCTGGAGGTGGAGGGGGTGTTCGCCGTGCACGTGGGGTGGGACCAGTACGTGTACGTCAGCGGCGACCGTCCCTGCCCCGGCGCGGTGGAGCGCACCCGTGAGCTCGGCGTCCCCGTACGCCTTCGAACCCGGCAAGGACGGTTGCGTCCTGCGGCCGGGCGACGACGCCTCGTGGGCCGGTCCGGTCGACGAGGAGGACCGGTCCGCGACGCCCGCTGGCGGGCCGAGCCGTCTCTCGACGACCCGCCCGCCTAGGCGGCGCAGACCGGCACCGTCCTCACTGCGCGTAGTAGCCCGCCACGTCGGCCAGCAGGTCCACCGTGCCCGCGTGGTTGTACAGCGTCACCTTGCCGTCCCGGACCGGGACGACGACCTGGTTGGCCACCGTGCGGCCGGTCGTCACGTTCAGGTTCGAGGTGGGCGGACGCGGGGTGCCGTGCGGGTAGGCCGAGACGTACGTCGGGGTGGTCGGGTTCGTGGCGGTGACGTTCAGGACGATCGCCGAGACGCCGGTGGCCGGGACGCCGGCCCGGTCGGTGACCGGGAGGGTGACCGTGCCGCCGGGGCCGAGCTTCGCCTTGGGCGCGGACACGCCTGTGACGGTGCTGAGCAGGCGGCCCGGCGGCACCGGCCGGAAGCGGTCGCCCTGGCCCGGCGTGTCGGTGAAGTACCCGGCCACGTCGGCCAGGAGGTCGACCGATCCCGCGTGATTGTACAGGGTGATCCGGCCGTCCTTGACCGGGACCGTCACCAGGTTGGCCACGGTCTCCCCGGCCGTCACGTTGAGGTTCGAGGTCGCCGGGCGCGCGGTGTCGTACGGGTAGGCCGAGACGTACGTCGCCGTGGTCGGGTTCGTGGCGGTCACGTTCACCGTCACCGCCGTCACCCCGGTGGCGGGGACCCCGCCTCGGCCCGCGACCTGCACGGTCACCGTCCCGCCCGCCGTGACGGGGGACTTGGGCGCGCCGATGCCCGTCACCGTGCTCAGGAGTCGCGCCGGGGAGACCGCCTCGAACCGGTCGCCGGTCTCGTCGAGCGTGTGGTAGCCGGCCACGTCGGCGAGGAGGTCGACCGAGCCCGCGTGGTTGTAGAGCGTGACCGTGCCGTCCTTGCCGACCGGCACCGTCACCAGGTTCGGCGCGGTCCGGCCGGCCGCCACGTTGAGGCTGGAGGTGGCCGGCTTCGGCGTACCGCCGGGGTAGACCGTGACGTACGTCGAGGCGGTCGCGTTCGTCGCGGTCACGTTCATGGTCACCGCGGTCACCCCGGTGACGGGGACCCCGCCGCGGCCCGCGACCTTCAGCGTCACCGTGCCGCCGGGGCCGACCTTCGCCTTCGGCGCCCCGGTGCCGGTCACGGTGCTGAGGGTCCGGGACGGGGTCAGCGGCCGGAACGTGCCGAGCCCGCTGCGCGTCAGGAACGTCCCGCCCTGGTCCGTCTGTGTCCATCCGACGCCGTCGGCGGGCGTGACGGCCATCTCCCAGGTGTACAGCCCCTCGGCCAGTCGGCCGCCGTCCTCGCCGCGACCGTCCCACACGGCCTTCACCAGTCCGCGCGCCTCGCCGCCGCTCAGGGTCCGCACGGCGTTCTTCGCCCGGTCCCGGATGGTCAGCTTCCAGGATCCGGCGGGCTTGTTCAGCCACCATCGGCCGGTCCACGACGTCTCGCCGTCCGTCAGGTCGAGGACGGCGGGCTTGTCCACGTCGAGGAAGGAGAGCGGTGAGGCGGGGACGCCGCCGGGCCGGACGACGTGGACGCGGTGCCGGCCGTCAACGTACGCGAGGGCGCCGCCGAAACGGTCCACGGTCCAGCTCCCGACGGCACCGGTACCGTCGCCGCCCCCGATCACGCGCGTCTCCCCCGTACCGTTCAGGGGCGTCACGGACAGCACCCCGTCCTTGGAGTGCGCCAGGTAGCCGTCGCCGAGCATCGCCCGCGTGTGGGCCGGTACGGGGATGTCGTAGCCGACGCCCCACTGCCGGACACCGGCCGTGCCGTCGCCGCAGCGCCAGTACGCGTACGCGCCCCATGCCTGGAGCGCCGTCGAGGCGCAGTCCGCGACCTTGCGCTTCCCCCGCCACTCGCCGGTGCGCACGTCGAACGCCTCGACGTCGCCACCGGTGACGGTGCCGCGGAAGAGCATGTCGCCCACGAGGGCGTGGGTCTTGCCGTTGCCGGGGGCGAAGTGCCGCGACACGACTTCCTGGCTGTCGATGTCGGTGACGTCGACGTCGTACGTACCGGCGTCGTACGAGACGTGGCGGCCCGAGGCCCGCAGGGTGGCGGAGAGCTCGGTCGGCAGGCTCGCGAGGGGCTTCCCCGGGAGTGTCCCTCCGGGCTCCAGCACGCTCATCCGGCCGCCCGCGCCGGCGAACAGCGCGCGGCCGTCGCCGGTCGGGATCGCGTCGCATCCGGGCAGCGCGGCGCAGCCCCCGGGCCCCGTCAGTTCGCGCGCCGGGCCGACGGTCGGCGCGCCGCCGGTCGTCACCTCGCGTTCCCGCAGGCGGTACGAGCCGTCCGGCATCGCGTCCTTCGACAGGAGGACACCCTGGGCCATCTCCAGGTCCCGGGGCTCGACGGTGACCGGCGGCACCTCGGCCACCCGTGCCACGACGGGCGCCCCGCCGTCCGCACCCGCCTGGATGGAGTGGACGGTGCGCTCGTGCCCGTCGCCCGCTCGGACCGCGACGAGGCGTCCGTCCGGGCCCGCCTGGGTGGCGCCCGTGAGCCGGTCGAGCACCTCCTGCTCCGGGCCGCCCGCGAGCGGGCGCGCCACGAGGCGGTCGCCGCCGTCACCGGGGACGCGCGTCAGGATCCGGTCGCCGAGGAGGGCGGCCGGGGTCCCGCCCGCCCAGTCGAGGGTGTGGAGCGGCGCGGAGAGGTTGCCGGTGAGGTCCCAGATCTGGACGCGTCCCGGCACGGGGAAGCGGAAGAGGTACCGGTCCGCCCGGACGTTCGCGCCGCCGGTGGGGGCCGGGCCCAGGTCGACGGCTCGGGCGGTGAGGGAACGGTCCACCCACAGGGTGGTGACCGCGCCGTTCAGGCGGTAACTGAGCCAGAGGCCGTACGGGTTGCCCCGGCCGTTCATGTCCGCCACGACCTCGGCGCCTTCCGGCAGCGTCAGCGGGCGTTCGGTGACCTGGTCCTGTTCGAGCGTCAGCAGATGCCCCAGCCAGGGCTTCTTGTCCTCGAACGTCAGCACGCTCCGCCCGACCGTCGTCCAGGCTGTCTGCCCCGCGGGGACGGGGATGGTCCGCGTCGTGCCCGTCGCCGGGTCCCAGAACCGGACGTCCGAGCGCCCGAAGGAGGCGACCAGGTCCGTGCCGGTGTCCTTCGGGGAGCGGCCGGGGATCGGGGTGCGGCTGCCGTCGGCGTAGGAGTACCAGTGGTATCCCCTGCCTTCGCCTCCCTGCACGAAACCGGTCGCCCCCGCGAGGGTGACGCTGTCCGGGTCCGCCGCGAGCTCCGCCGGGAGGACGAACTCCGCCGCCTCGGCCGGCGGAGCCGCCTGCGGACCGGCCGCCACGGCCGGGTCCGCGCCCAGCGGGACGAGGCTGACAATTGCCGCCGCGGTCGCGACGACGGCCGCCGCGGCGCGGCCACGGCGGCTCCGGGTAACGCTGCGCACGTAAGAAGTCCCTCCCCAGGAACCGGGCCAGGCTCCCCACCTGCCCCGAGTGCCCCGACAGTAACAGCAGCCCCACAGGGCCTCGGTGGGCTATTCGAACCCGTTCGAGAATGGCTTGAATGCGCTGCGGGGGGCTCGGTTCGCGCGCCGGTCAGACGGTCGGACAGTCAGGTGGTCAGGCAGTCAGGTGGTCAGGCGGCCTGGCCTCGGCGGGCGCGGAGCCAGTGGACGCCCTTCACCACGTTCACGCCGGCCATGACCACGAAGCCCACCAGGGCGAGCACGCCCCACGCGTCCGACCACAGGAGGGAGCCGGTGAGGGAGGCGAACAGCAGCATCGCGCCGACGCCCTCCACGAAGTCGAGACGCACCGCGCGCCGCGCCGAGGGGTCGAGGCCGCGCATCCGGCGGCCCAGGCGGACGAGGGCCAGTCCTTGGGAGACGAAGAGGCCGAGGGCTATCCATACGAACCAGTCGGGCATGTCCACGCCGTGCACCCTATCCCGCCCGGCCGCACACCTGTTCCATGCATCGGTCCTTTCGCGGATTCACGGACGGGCTCGGTTGGTAGTCCCCCCTCCCGTGCCCGACCGGGGCACCACCAGCATCCGCCAAGAACTCCAGAGAGTCCCAGGAGGTATGGAGATGCCCCTGCCGTCCGAGTCCGTGTCCGCATCCGCGTCCGATCCGGGCGACGACCCGCAGGACCCCCAGTACTGGCTGATGCAGCTCATGGACTTCTGGACCAACACCGTCCACGACCCGGGCAGCGAGCTCCCGCTTCGCTCCCCTTCCCCACCGACACCATCTGGGTCGCCGGGCGCACCGAGATCCGCGACGGGACGGACGAGGAGCTGGCCACGGTCACCGGCTACCAGGACCGGATGCGGCTGCTCCCCCCTCAGCGTGTGGCCGGACCCCGACGGCAGCTACTCGCCTCCGCCCGGCCACCATGACGACAGCCTGCCCACCACCGCTCCGGCCGACC
Source organism: Streptomyces sp. NPDC048659 (assembly GCF_040650575.1). Classification (NCBI taxonomy): domain Bacteria; kingdom Bacillati; phylum Actinomycetota; class Actinomycetes; order Kitasatosporales; family Streptomycetaceae; genus Streptomyces; species Streptomyces sp. NPDC048659. Next base: position 37,683 of record NZ_JBEZHM010000034.1, read on the forward strand.
AGATGGCCGCGATGGACGGGCCGACCTTCTTCGCCGACCTCACCGCGCTCCTCGCCACCACGCCGCTCGACCCGCCCGACGCCGACATGGCGGCCAAGCTCGACGCCGTCGGCGTCCTGCCCGGCAGCACGCAGCCCCTGCCCGACGCCGCCGTCCTCGAACAGGCGGTCACCGACGGGCAGGCGTACATCGCCGGTTACCCCGGGCCCGATCCGGTCAACGGCTGGTCCCTGGCCGTGACGGGCATGGGCGCGTACGGCACGGACTACGGCCAGCGCGCGTACATCGCCCTGACCGCCCTCGGCGCCAACCTCCCCCAGGACGCCCTCTATCCCTCCCTCGCCGCCGAATCCGCGGACGAGCAGCACCGTCCGCTGCGCTACACGCTGACCTTCGCCGAGGGCGAGGCACCGCCGGTCGGCGCCTTCTGGTAGCTGACCGCCTATGACGCCCAGGGCTTCCTCATCAGCAACGGCGCCAAGGCGTACTCCATCGGGCACCGCGCCTTGGTCCCCGTTGCCGACCCGGGCAGCGGCGCGACCGTGCTCCACATCCAGTACGAGCGCCCCGACGCCAGCGTCAACGAGGCCAACTGGCTGCCCATCGGCCCCGACGGCACCTTCACTCTCATGCTCCGCCTCTACGCGCCGCAGACCGGCCTCATCGCCCCCGAGGGGACGTGGGCTCCGCCGAAGCTCGCGCGGGTCACCGACAACTGACCGAACCAGCCGCCTGATCCCGACACCCCGGCCCCGGCATCCACCCCCTCCCCCCTCGCCGCCACCGGGGCGCTGGAGCTGCTGCGCGCGGACGGCGGGGGCCACGCCGGGACGCCGGAGGCGCTCGCGGCGGCCCGCTCGCTCCTCGTACGCCCCGACGCGGAGGGGATGGGGAGGGGCGTGTGGGCCACCCTGCCCCTGCGAGGCGCCCGCCCGGCCGACTGTCACGACTTGCACGAATCTGCAATTGTGGAGGTCAACGGAGTGCAGAAACGGGCGGCGCCGGTGCGGGCCGCCCCCGAGAGAGAGTCGTGGGTGGAGCAGGGTGCCTAGGACGCGCGCAGACGGGACGGCCCAGGGCCACGGCCCGCTGGACCCGCCGCTCTACCAGCTGAAGGCCGAGTTCTTCAAAACCCTCGGCCACCCGGTCCGCATCCGCGTCCTGGAGCTGCTCAGCGTGCGCGAGCACGCGGTCGCCGAGATGCTGCCGGAGGTCGGTGTCGAGGCGGCGGCCCTGTCGCAGCAGCTCGCCGTGCTGCGCAAGGCCAACCTGGTCACCACCCGCCGCGAGGGCTCCCACGTGTACTACCGGCTCGCCGACGACGGCCTCGCCGAGCTCCTGAGCGTGGCCCGCGGGATCCTCACCGGTGTCCTCCAGGGCCAGGCCGAGCTCCTGGCGGGGCTGCGCGCCAACCCCTGACCCGGGCCGAGCGGCTCAGCGGCCGTCCCGGAGTTCGTCGTAGAGCAGGGCGCAGTCGCCGGTCTGGCCGGTGCGGTAGGCGGCGCGGGCCACCATGTGCGCGGCGACGGCGCTGGTCAGGAGCTGGAAGAAGGCGACCAAGGCGAGGGTGCCGAGGTCGGGGCCGGAGCGCAGCCGCAGGGCGACACCGGCGAGGAGTACCAGGATCCCGAGGGTCTGCGGGTTGGTCGAGGCGGCGCTGCGGGTGAGGACGTCCGGGAGCCGGAGCATGCCGATGACGCCGGTCAGGCAGACGGCGGCGCCGGTGAAGAGGAGGACGGCGCCGGCCAGTTCGGCAGCCTGCTGCCAGGTGTTCAGGGGCGTGGTCACGGGCGCTCCTTGGACACGCCCCGGTCGCGCGCGGCGATGAAGCGGGCGATGCCGACCGAGCTGGTGAAGCCGAGGAAGGCGAGGACCAGCATGATCGAGAGGTAGTAGCGGGTGTGGGTGATCGCCGCGTCCACGCCGATCCCGGCGATGATGAGGACGGCGGCCACGTCGACGGCCACGGCCCGGTCGAGCATGGAGGGGCCGCGCCACACCCGGACGAGGAGCAGCGCTCCGGCGAGGACGATCAGCACCAGGGCGCCGTTGAGGAGGATGTCGTCGGCCAGTTTCACGGTCGTCCGGGCTCCGTTCCGTCGGGGTCGGCCGGGTCGGGCGGGTCGGTGCTCACGCGGGCGATCTCCTCGCGGGTGCCGAAGGCGCGGACGACGAGGGCTTCGAGCTGCCAGACGTCGTGCCGGGCGCGGGTCACGGCGCCGGGGGCCTCGGCGTCGTACACGTGGAGGTAGAGGGTGGCGGTGGTGCCGTTGACCTCGACGAGGGCGCCGCCGGGCACGCTGGAGACGGCGACGGCGGTCGCGGCGATCATGAGGTCGGTGCGGCAGCGCAGCGGTACGCGCACCACGGCGGCGGGCAGGTGCCGGCGGCTCAGGGCGTGCCGGGTGACCACGGCGCTGGAGGCGACCATGTCGTACAGCAGGTAGCAGGCGAGCCGCAGGATGCCGACCGGGCGCAGCCGTAGGTCGAGTTCGACGGCGGGCAGCGGGAAGACGAGGCACAGGATGAGGGCGACGACCAGGCCGCTGAAGAGGTTTCCCCAGGTCAGCCCGGACCACAGCAGCATCCAGATGACGGTGAGCCAGCCGATCAGCTTGAGGTCGAGGCGTCGCCAGCGCGCGCTGATCGAGGGGGAGTTCACGGTTCGAGCACCGCCTGTACGTAGGGGGTACGGGTGAGCAGCTCGGCGGCCGAGCGGTCGGCGAGGCCGGTGAGGGGCGTGGCGAGCACGGTGTAGGAGAGGCCGAGCGCGACGGCGGTCGCGGTCGCGGCGGTCATCACCCGGGGGACGCGGGTGGTGGTGCGGACGCACACGACGGGGGTGGCGGTGGTGGCGGTGCCCGGCCGGCCGCCGGAGGCCGGGGCGGTGTCGTCTGCGTCGTCTGCGTCGTCTGCGTCCGTCTCCTCCAGGACGTCGCCCTCGGGCGGGCCCGGGAGGTGCGGCGCGGCGCGCCAGAAGGCCAGGTTCCAGACCTTGGCCATCGCGTAGAGGGTGAGGAGGCTGGTGACGGCCGCCGCGCCGAGCAGGACGTACGCCGCCGTGCCGCCGTCCGCGGCGCCCGCCCGCATCAGGCCGAGTTTGCCGAGGAAGCCGGACATGGGCGGGATGCCGGCGAGGTTCATGGCGGGGACGAACCACAGGGCGGCGAGCAGGGGCGCGGAGCGGGCGGCGCCGCCGAGGCGGGTCAGTTCGGTGGTGCCGTAGCGCTTCTCCAGGAGGCCGGCGGCGAGGAACAGCGTGGTCTGCACGGTGATGTGGTGGGCCGTGTAGACGATGGCGCCGCCGATCCCGGCGACGCTGCCGAGCGCGAGCCCGTACAGCATGAAGCCGATGTGGCTCACGAGGGTGAAGGACAGCAGGCGTTTGAGGTCGGTCTGGGCGACGGCGCCGAGGATGCCGATCAGCATGGACGCGAAGGCGACCGCCATGAGCACGGTGGAGAGGCGGTTGCCGGGGAAGAGGAGCGTCTCGGTGCGGATCATCGAGTAGACGCCGACCTTGGTGAGGAGGCCCGCGAAGACGGCGGTCACCGGTGCGGGCGCGGTCGGGTAGGAGTCGGGCAGCCAGGCGGCGACGGGGAAGGCGGCGGCCTTGACGGCGAAGACGGTGAGGAGGAGGACCTGGGCGAGGGTGCGGATGCCGAGGGGGACCTGGTCCAGGCGGAGGGCGAGCTGGGCGAAGTTGACCGTGCCCGCCGCCGCGTAGGTGACGGCGATCCCGGCGAGGAAGACGAGGGAGGAGACGAGGGAGACGACGACGTAGGTGGAGCCGGCTCGCATCCGGGGTTCGGTGGCGCCGAGGGTGAGGAGGACGAAGCTCGCCATCAGCATGATCTCGAAGCCGACGTAGAGGTTGACGAGGTCTCCGGCGAGGAAGGTGAGGGAGACTCCGGCGATCAGGACCAGGTAGGCGGGGTGGAAGACGGCGATGGGGGCGCCCTCCTCGCGGTCGGCCATGCCCTGGCCCATGGCGTAGACGAGGACGATGAGGGTGACGGCGCCGGAGACGGTGAGCATCAGGGCGGCGAGCCGGTCGGCGACGAGCGTGACGCCGAGGGGCGGGGCGAAGTCGCCGAGGTCGACGACGAGCGGGCCGGTGCGGTCGGCGGCGACGAGGAGGGCGAGGTCGATCGCGACGACGGCGCTGAGCACGCCGAGGGTGATGATCCGGTGCAGCCAGCGCAGCCGGGCGCCGAGGAAGAGGCTGAGGCCGCAGACCGCGAGGGGCAGCACGACGGGCAGCGGGACGAGGGAGTTCACCGGGCGTCCTCCGGGTCGGTGCCGGGGCCGGAATCGGTCCCGTGGGCGTCCTCCGGGTCGGTGCCGAGGACGTCGTCCCACAGGTCGGCGTCGTCGGAGAGGTCCTGGGCGCGGGCCTGGGCGGCCCGGTCCGCGCGCAGCCGCTGCCGTTGTTCGCGGCGTTCGCCGCGCCAGGCCCGCAGGCCGTCCTCGCGGTGGCGGGCGCGGAGTTCGGCGCGTTCGGCGGCGATCTGGGCGCGCAGCACGACCCGGTGGTCGGCGAGGTCGTCGGGGACGAAGTCGGAGCCGGTGAGCTGGCTGCCGCGGTAGGCCATGGCGAGCACGAACGCGGTGGTGGCGAGGGTGATGACGACGGCGGTCAGGACGATGGCCTGCGGCAGCGGGTCGGTGACCCGGGTGCGCGAGACGCCCGGGTAGAGCAGCGCGGGGACGCCGGCGGGGCCGGCGGCGGCGAGGACGAAGAGGTTGACGCCGTTGCCGCAGAGGATGACGCCGACGAGGACGCGGGTGAGGCTGCGGGTGAGGATGAGGGTCCCGCCGGCGCCGGCCAGGACGAGGGCGCAGACCAGCAGGGTCACGCTGACGGTCATCGGCGTTCCTCCCCGGCGAGGACGAGGCGCGCCGCGTACTCGGTCTGCTGGTCGACGCGCGAGCCGAGGGCGCGGACGGTGTCGAGGACGACGCCGAGGACGAGCAGGTAGACGCCGAGGTCGAAGAGGACGGCGGTGCCCGCGTGCCACTCGCCGATCAGGGGCAGCCGGCCGTGCCAGGTCCAGGCGTGCAGCACGGTGCCGTCGGCGAGGCCGACGAGGGCGACGCCGGTGGACAGGGTGAGGCCGAGGCCGGTGAGGAAGCCGGGGTGGAGCGGGGCGGCGGCGTCCAGTTCGTACCGTCCGCCCGCGAGGTAGCGGATGGTCAGCGCGACCCCGGCGACGAGCCCGCCGACGAAGCCGCCGCCGGGCAGGTTTTCGGCGCACAGCAGCAGGTAGGCGGAGAGCATCAGGATCGGGTGGAAGACGAGCCGGGCGACCACCTCGAAGACGACCGAGCGGTATTCGGGGGCCAGCGTGTCGGCGGCGACCAGCCAGCTGCGTTCGGGCGCGGCCTGGCCCGGGGCGAGGGGGGCCTGGATCCGGGAGGAGGACAGGGACCAGGCGGTGACGCCGCCGGGCAGCCGGACGGGTTCGCGGGCGGCGGGGCCCTGGCGGCGGTGGACGTAGAGGAGGCTGGTGACGCCGAGGACGGCGACGGCGAGGACGGCGGACTCCCCCAGGGTGTCCCAGGCGCGGAAGTCGACGAGGATCGTGGAGACCACGTCCTTGAGGCCGTGGTGTGCCGTCTCCTCCGTCATGGCGGCACCGGCCGGTGCGGCGGTACGGGCGCCTGCGGCGAGCCACAGGGCGCAGGCCACGAGGGCGCCGCTGCCGAGCGCGAGGGCGGTGCCGGTCACCTTGCGGCGGACCTTGCCCTTGTCGCCGAAGAACACGGGGAGGCGGCGCAGCACGAGCACCAGGACCACGGTGGAGACGGTCTCGACGGCGAACTGGGTGAGCGCGAGGTCGGGGGCGCCCTGGACGACGTACAGCAGTCCCGTGCCGTAGCCCGTGAGTCCGGCGAGGACGGCGGCCTTCATCCGGCGCTGGACCAGCAGGCACATCAGGGCGCACCCGCAGGTCAGGGCGCCGACGGCGGCCTGCCACGGGGAGTCCCAGAGGCGGGGCGCGGGGGTGCCGTGCCAGGGCCGGTCGGTGAGGAGGACGGCGGCGAGGCCGACGACCGCGACGAGGAGGACGGTGGCCACGTAGGCGGGCAGCGAGCCCTTCTGGACGGTGCCGGTGACCTGGAGGGCGGTGCGTTCCAGGCCGAGGACGCAGCGGCCGAAGACCGCGTCGGCGGTGGGCCAGGCGAGGCGGCGGCCGATCCGGACCACGGGCTCGCGCGCGACGAAGAGCGCCGCGCCGCCGAGCCAGGCCAGGGCCGACAGGCCGAGGGGCGTGCCGAAGCCGTGCCAGAGGGCCAGGTGGTACGGCTCGGCGGGGGCGGGGTACGTGTCCGCGTACCGCTCGAACAGCGGGGCGAGCCAGCCGATGCCGGGGCCGAGGACCAGGCAGCCGAGGGCGAGGAGGGCGGGCGGGGCGAGGAAGGAGGGGGCGACCCGGTGCGCGGGCGTCGGCGGCAGGCCGGGCTTGCGGGCGAAGGCGCCCCACAGGAAGCGGAGCGTGTACGCGGTGGTGCACGCCGAGCCCGCGACGATCACGGCCAGCGCCCACCGCTCGGCGGTGCTCCCGTGCAGCAGCGCGTCGAGCGCCGCCTCCTTCGCGACGAAGCCGAGCAGCGGTGGGAGGGCCGCCATCGACGCGCCCGCGACGACGGCGACCGCGCAGACGCCGGGGAGGGAGCGCCCGAGCCCCGAGAGGCGCCGCAGGTCGCGGGTGCCGGTCGCGTGGTCGACGATGCCGGTGACCAGGAACAGCGGTGCCTTGAAGAGGGCGTGGGCCAGGATCATCGCGATGGCGGCGAGGGCCGTGTCGTACGAACCGGCGCCGGCGAGGACGACGAGCAGGCCGAGCTGGCTGACGGTGCCGTAGGCGAGGACCAGCTTGAGGTCGTTCTCGCGCAGCGCGCGCCAGCCTCCGAGGAGCAGGGTGGCGGTGCCGAGGGTCAGCAGCACCGGTTTCCAGGCGGTGACCTCGGCGAAGGCGGGGGCGAGGCGCGCCACGAGGTAGACCCCCGCCTTGACCATCGCCGCCGCGTGCAGATAGGCGCTGACGGGGGTGGGCGCCGCCATGGCGTTGGGCAGCCAGAGGCTCAGTGGCCACACGGCGGACTTGGCGACGGCGCCGCAGAGGATGAGGAGCACGGCGGCCGTGAGGGTGCCGCTCGGTCCCGGGGGCGCCTCCAGGATCCGGGAGATACGGTACGTGCCGGCCAGGTGTCCCAGCATCAGGAACCCGACGAACATGGCGAGTCCGCCGACGGAGGTGACCGTCAGCGCCTGGAGCGCCGAGCGGCGGCTCTCGCGCTTCTCGCTGTCGTACCCGATGAGCAGGAACGACAGGACCGTCGTCAGCTCCCAGAACAGATAGAGGATGACCAGGTCGTCGGCGAGGACCAGTCCCAGCATCGCCCCGGCGAAGGCGAGGAGGTTGCCGCCGAAGGGGCCCAGTTGCGGCGCCCCGCCGCCGAAGTAGCCGACGCAGTAGAGCAGGACGAGGGCGCCGATCCCGGCGGCGAGCAGCACCATCACCAGGGACAGGGCGTCGAGCCGGAAGGCGACGTCGACGCCGTAGGTGCCGATCCAGGTCCACGCCTCCTCGCTGGCCCGGCCGGACGCGACCGCGTCCCACCGGGACAGCGCCCAGGCGAGAGCCGCGGCGGGCGGGAGGGCGAGCACGAGGAAGGCGCGCGGGCCCGCGCGGCTGATCAGCGGGGCGGCGCAGAGGGCGACGACGAAGTGGGCCAGGACCAGTGCGGTCATGGAGCATAGAAATATCGGCACGGATCCGACAAATCGGTCGGGACGCGCCGAGCGGGCCGGGGGCTTCTGCGTTCGCCTAGGACTCCTAGGTGCCCTGGAACGCGCCCGTCGCGCGGGCCAGGTCGGGGTTGGCATGGCCGACGCGCAACAGAGCGCGCGGATCGCGGCCGACTCCGCATCGGCCGCGATCCGCGCGCTCCCCTTCACACCCCACCCGAGGGGTCTACCTGGCCGAACAGTTGCCCGAGCGGCCTAGCGGCCGAAGGTGTCGATGTTCTCGACCAGCCAGCGGCCGTCGCGCCGGACGACGTCGACCGCGAACATGGCGCCCGCGTAGACGCCCTGGTCCTGGGCCTTCGCGCCCTTCTTGGTGCCGGCCGTGGCGACGCTGCTCTGGTCCGCGTAGACGAGGACCCGGGCGCGGTCGCCGTCGATGCGCTCGACCGCGCTGTCGGTGACCGTCGTGGTGATCACCATCTTCTGCGCGGCGGCCTGCTCCAGGACGCCCCCGAAGAGGGTGGTGTGCTGCGCGACGGCCTTGCCGGTGAGATACGTCTTCCGGGCCTTCTCGAAGGCGTCCGGGGCGGCGTGGTCGTAGGAGAAGAGCGCGGCGACGGCCTCGGCGGTCGCGCCCTTGATCTCGCTGGTGCGGGCGAGGTCGGTGAGGGCGGTGTTGGCGCGCGCCGGGTCGTCCCGGAGCTCGCCCGCCTTGCTGTACGCCCACCCGGCGAAGCCGCCGAGGAGCAGGGTCAGGACGCAGAGGACCACGAGCGGCACGGAGCGGCGGGGCCGCGGCCCGGCCGCCGCCTTCCGGGCCGGGGGTGTCCTCTCCCCGCAGGACTCCCCCACGGCTTCCTCCCCGGGGTCCTCCCCGGACTTCCGTACGGGTTCCTCGCCGGATCCGGACTTCCGTACGGGCTCCGGGGGCGCGGGTGCGGTGAGGACGTCCCCGGCGGGGCGGGCCGGGGACGCGGGGTCGCCCAGGGCCTGGCGGCGGCGCTGGCGGTTGAGGTGGTGGCGGGTCGTCGACATGGTGCGTGTCCTTCTTTCGGCGGGGGGCGGCTCTCGGGGGACGGGCCCGGTCAGCCGCCGGAGGCCGTACCGCCCACGGGGGCCTGGCCCAGTCCGCTGAGCTTCCACTGGCCGTCGACGCGGGTCAGCTCCCCCAGCATCCGGCTGTCCTTGTCGGTGCTCTTGTCGTCGGGCGTCTTGACGGTGACGCGCAGGGCGACGAGCATCCGGGCGCGGCCCGCCCGGTCGTCGAGTTCGGTGACGGCGCCGGAGAGCACCCGGGCGCTGGTCACCGTCCGCGCCTCCTTGACCTGTCCGGCGAACTCCTTGCGGCCCTGCACGAGTTCCTGGTGGAGCTCGCCCGTGGTGGAGGACTCCCAGAGGTCGAGGCCCTGGTCGACGCGCCGGTGGTCGAGCGTGTTGAGGTTCTGGACCGCCTGCTGTCCCGCCGCGAGCGCCTGGTCGCGCTGGGCCGCGTAGGCGGCGGAGTCGTCATGGGCGGCGGCGTACCAGCCCTGGCCCTGCCAGGCCGCGAAGCCGCCGGCGACGAGGGTGAGCACGAGGGCCGCGGTCAGTGCGGGCCGGCTGCTGCCCGTCGTGGTGCGTACCAGGCGATTCATGGGTTCTTCCTTCTTCCGCTCGCGGCTCAGCGGGCCTTGATGTCGGTGATCAGCCACCGGCCGTCCTGGAACTGCGCGGTGACGGTGAGCTGGGCGGCGGCGGAGGTGACGGCGCCCCCGTCCCGCCGGGAGGTCTGGTCGAGGAATACGAGGACGCGGGCGCGGTCCCCGTCGAGCTCGATCACTCCGGTGCGGACGGACTGGGTGGTGAGGGTGATCTTCTGGGCGACCAGGTTCGCGCGGACCTGGGCGATCAGCTGCGCGTACTGGCGGGCCGCACGGCCGGTGAGGACGGTGCGGGCGGAGCGCTCGGCGGTCTCGGTGCCGGCCGGGGTGTAGGAGAAGATCCGGGCCAGGCCCTCGGCGACGTCGCCGCCGACGCGGTCGGTCGCCCCGGCGTCGGTGAGGGCCCGGTTCTGCGCGGACGGGGTGGACCGCAGCTCGTGGGCCCCGTAGAAGAAGGCGCCCCCGCCGAGGAGGAGGGCGACGACGGCCACGACGACGGCCGCCCCGCGCCAGGAGGCGCGGCGGCGCCGCTCGGGCACGGGGGTCCCGGCGGCCCCGTCCTCCTCGGCGGTCGCGACGGCACCTGTCTCGGTGCCGGTGTCGGCATCGGTGTCGGTGCCGACATCCGTGCCGGTATCCGTGTCGGTATCCGTGTCGGCATCGGTGCTACTGGTGATGTCGTCGGCCTTCGTGTCCTGTGCGTCCTTCAGCAGTCGGGTCACCGGCCCTCTCCCTTCCCGGCGGGGGTGACGGGGACCGCGCTGAGCGCCGAGACCTTCCAGGTGTCCTCTCCCGTACGGGTCAGGACGGCCTCCAGCCGCTTGCGGTCGCTGGTCGCGGCGGCGGAGCCCTGGGGGGTGACGTCGACGCGGAGGGTCGCGATGAGCTTCGCCGTCCCCGCCCGCGCGTCGAGCGCGGTGACGGCGGCGTCGGTGACCGTGGCGCGGGCGGAGGCCCCCACGGCGGGCCGGACGCGGCCCAGTTCGGTGTGGAGCGGGCCGGTCGAGGCGTCGCCCCAGGCCCGGATGGCGGCCTCCGACTTCGCGCGCGTCGAGGCGTCGAGGGTGTGGAGGACGGTCAGGCGGGCGCGCCCCTCGGCGAGCGCGGTGTCCCGCTCCCTGCCGAAGGCCAGCTCCTCGTCGGCACGCGCCTGGGCGTAGGTCCAGGCGCCGGTGCCGCAGAAGCCGAGGGCGAGGACGAGGGCGCCGACGGCGGCGGCGCGGGCGCGCTTCACCGGCCGCTCCGGGCACCCAGGCCGAGGAGGCCGGCCAGGTCCGTCGGGGCGGTGCCCTCGCCGGGCAGCGCGAGCGCGCCGGGCAAGGCGGTCCGGGCGCCGGGCGCGGTGCCGGAGGGGAGCGAGCCGGGCCGGGCGGGCTCGGGGACGGCGCCCCCGCCGGGGGCGTGGGCCGAGCCGCGCACGTTGACCCCGGTGGAGGCGGGGGCGGTGCAGGAGGCCCCGGTGTTGAGGGCGGGCGCGGTGCCGAGGTCGAGGCCGTTGCGGTAGCGGGTGGCGCCGTAGCCCGTGGTGCAGGGCAGCGGCTTGAAGAAGGTGACGGCCATGCCGACGTGGAGGCGGCCGTCGTGGACGGCGGAGGCTCCGGCGGCGACGGCCGTGGGCAGCTTCACGAGGAGTTCCTCGAAGCCGCGCTGCCGGGTGACGGCGATCTCGGAGGTGGTGAGGAGGTTGGCGAGGACGACGCCGAGGCTGGGGTCGACGTCCCGCAGCAGGCCGCTGACCTGGCCGGTGGCCTCGGGGGCGGTGGCGAGGACGCGGCGCAGGTCGGCGTCGGAGCCCTTGAGGGCGGCGGCGAGGTCGCGGGCGCCGGTGGCGAAGCCCCGGATGGCGCGGCTCTCGTCGGCCTGGGTGCGCAGCACCACTTCGCCGTCGTCGATGAGGCGGGTGGTGGCGGGCAGCGAGCGGTCGGCGGCCTCGACGAAGCGGCTGCCGTTGTCGAGGAGGACCTGGAGGTCGTCGCCGTGGCCCTCGAAAGCCGTGCCGAGTTCGTCGACGACGGTGCGCAGGGAGTCGAGCGGTACGGAGCGGGTGAGGTCGTTCATGCTGGCGAGGACGTCGGTGACGGGGGCGGGCACCTGGGTGTCGATCTGGTCGATGGTGGCGCCGTCGGCGAGGTAGGGGCCGCCGTCGCTCTCCGGGCGGAGATCGATGTACTGCTCGCCGACGGCGGAGAGCCCGGCGACGACGGCCTTCGCGTCGGCGGGGATGCTGGGGGCGGACCGTTTGATGCGGAGCTCGGCCACGACGCCGTCGGCGGTGAGGTCGATGGCGCCGACGCGGCCGACGGAGACGCCCCGGTAGGTGACGTCGGAGTGGGTGAAGAGGCCGCCGGTGCGGGCCAGGTGGACCCGGACGGTGTAGTGGTCGGCGACCCCCGCGAAGCGGCCGAGGTCGGCGTAGCGGATGCCGAGGTAGCCGAGGACGAGGACGGCGATGACGAGGAAGGCGATGTTCTTGAGCCAGACGGTACGCGTGATCATCGGCGGTTGCCTCCGTCCGCGGGGGTGGTGACCGGGGGCAGCGGCAGGCCGGTGGCGCCGCGTCCGCGCTGCCGGAGGGTGCCGTCGCCGGGGGCCGGCTCCTCGGGGGGCGTGGTCTCCTCGGGGGGCGTGGGCGGCGAGGTCGGCGTCTCGTCCCGGGGGATCAGCGGCGGGATGACCTCGGTGCCGGGGACGGCGGCGAGGTGCAGGTAGGTGTTGAGGTAGTCGCCCTTGATGCCCCGCATCACCTCGTCGGTGAAGGGGTACGTGAGGAGGACCTGGAGCGAGTCGGGCAGGTCGGCACCGGCGTCGGCGAGTGCCTTCAGGGTCGGCGCGAGGGCCTTGAGGTCGGCGACCATGTCCTTCTTGCTGGAGTTGACGGTGGAGACGGCGACTCCGGAGAGGGTGTCCAGGGAGCGCAGCATGGTGATGAGGGAGCCGCGCTGGTTCTCCAGCGTCTTCAGGCCGGGCGAGAGGCCGGTGAGGACGGTGTCGACGTCGTCCTTGCGGTCCGCGAGGGTGGTGGAGAGGCGGTTGAGGGCGTCGAGGGCGCCGGTGATGTCCCCGCGGTGCTCGTCGAGGTTCTTCACGAGGGTGTCGACCCGGTTGAGCATGGAGCGGACCTCGGGTTCGCGGCCGCCGAGCGCCTTGTTGAGTTCGCGGGTGATGGTCTTGAGCTGGTTGACGCCGCCGCCGTTGAGGAGCAGGGAGAGGGCGCCGAAGACCTCTTCGACCTCGGTGTTGCGGCTGGTGCGGGCGAGCGGGATGACGGCGCCGTCGGCGAGGCGGGGGCCGTCGTCGCGGCCGGCCGAGGTCTGCCGGACGCCGTCCGCGCCGGTGCCGGTGCCGGTGCCCTTGGCGGTGCCCGCGCCCGTACCCGTACCCGTACGAAGGGGGGCGACGAGCTGGATGTACTTCTCGCCCAGGAGGCTGGACTGCTCCAGGCGGGCGTTGGCGTCGGCGGGCAGCCGGACGTCTCCGTTGATCTTGAGGGTGACCCGGGCGGTCCAGCCGTCGGAGCCCACCTCGATACGGGTGACGCGGCCGACGGCGACGTCGTTGACCTTCACCGCGGCCTGCGGCACGAGGCTGAGGACGTCGTTGAGTTCGGCGGTGACGGTGTACGGGTGGGAGCCGAGGTCGGCGCCGCCGGGCAGGGGCAGGTCCTCGATGCCGTCGAAGCGGAACGGGGTGCCGGGCAGCAGGCCGAGGACGGCGGCGAGGCCGAGGCCGAGGGCGACCGCTCCGGCGGCGCCGGCTCCGGCGGCCCTGCGGGAGGGCAGTGCGCGCTTCGTCACCGCTGCCCCCCGCCGGTCGTCGCGCCGCCGCCGGTGACCGGCAGCGGGAGCAGGGGGCCGCCCAGGCCGATCTCGTTGAGGTTGGCGCGGCCGGTGAGGGTACGGGAGTCCTTGTCGTAGGCGTTGACGAGGTTCCCGGCGGCGAGCGGTGCGGTGTCCAGGGCCTCCGCGAGGGAGGCGCGCTGGTCGACGAGGGTCTGGGTGAGGGGCACGAGCCGGTCCACGTTCTTCTTGAGCTCGCCCCGGTTCTCCTTGATGAAGGTCTTGACCCGGGCGAGGGCCTTGGCGAGTTCCTTGAGCGCGCCGGAGAGGTCGTCCTTGTTCTCCGCGAAGTAGCCGACGACCTCGTCGAGGCGTTCCTGGGCGGTGCGGACGTCGCCGTCCTTCTCCTTGAGCATGGTGGTGAAGGTCTGGAGCTGGGCGAGGGCGGCGAACAGGTCGTCGCTGCTGCCGTCGAGGGTCTTGGCGGCCTTGCCGAACTGTTCGATGGAGGTGCCGATGGCGGCGCCGTTGCCCTTGAGGTTCTTCGCTCCGGTGTTCAGGAGGTCGGAGAGGGCCCCGTCGGCGTTGGCGCCGTTGGGTCCGAGGGCGTTGCCGAGGTCGGTGATGGACCGGTAGAGCTGGTCGATCTCGACGGGGACCCGGTTGCGCCAGGCGGGGAGTTCGGCGCCGTCGGCGAGGGCGGGGCCGCTGCTGTAGGCGGGGGCGAGCTGGACGTAGCGGTCGGCGACGATGCTGGGGGCGACGACGACGGCGCGGGCGTCGGCGGGGACGCGGACGCCCTTGTCGAGGCGGAGCCGGACGCGGACCCGGGTGCCCTCGGGATGCACCGACTCGACCTCGCCGACGCGGACGCCGAGGATGCGCAGGTCGGAGCCGGCGTAGACGCCGACGGCCTGGTCGAACCAGGCGGTGACGCGGGTGCCGCCGGTGTCGAGGACGCCCCCGGCGGTGAGTCCGCCGGCCGCGAGCACCACGAGGGCGACACCGGCCACGAGGGGTTTTCTGGCTCTGGCCATCACTCACCGCTCCCCTTGGCGGCCGCCTTCTGCTTCGGCGGCATGCATCCGGTCGTGGGCTGGGTGCCCTCGGGCAGGTAGGTGCGGGGCACCACGCCGCACAGGTAGCTGTCGAACCAGCGGCCGTTGCCGAGGGTGTTGCCGACAAGCCGGTAGTACGGGCCGACGAGCGCGAGCGTCTTGTCGAGCTGGCCGCTGTTCTTCTCCAGCACCTCGGTGACCCGGCCGAGGGCCTTCAGGGTGGGACCGAGCTGCCGCTCGTTGTCGCCGACGAGGCCGCTGAGCTCGGTGCCGAGGGCGCGGCTTCCCTTGAGGAGGGAGCGGATGGCCTCGCGGCGCTTGCGGAGTTCGCCCAGGAGGGAGCCGCCGTCCTGCAGGAGGATCTCGAAGCTGGACTTCTTGTCGGCGAGGGTCTTGGTGAACCGGTTGCTGTTCTCCAGGAGGCGGGCCAGTTCGGCGTCGCGCTTGGAGACGGTCCTCGACAGCGCGGAGAGGCCGTCGGCGGCGCTGCGCACGTGCGGCGGGGAGTCCTTGAAGGTGTCGGAGATCGTCTCGAAGCTCTCGGCGAGCTTCTTGGTGTCGATGGCGTCGGTGGTGCGGCTGAGGTCCTGGAATGCCTCGGTGACGTCGTACGGGGAGGTGGTGCGGGTCTTCGGGATGCGGGTGCCGGGGTCCTGGGGCGCGGAGCCGAGCGGGTCGAGGGCCAGGTACTTCTCGCCGAGGAGGGTCTTGACGGCGATGGCGGCGGTGGAGCGGTCGCCGACCCAGGCGTCGCCGACCTCGAAGGTGACCTTGACCTTGGGGCCGTCGAGGGCGACGCCGGTGACCTCGCCGACCTTGACGCCGGCGATGCGGACCTCGTCGCCGGTGTCGAGTCCGGCGGCCTCGGAGAAGTCGGCGCTGTAGGCGGTGCCGCCGCGGGCGAAGGGGAGCCGGTCGGCGTTGTAGGCGACGGCGGCGAGGAGGGCGAGGACGACCAGGCCGACGACGGCGACGGCGATCGGGTTGCGTTCCCTCACGGGCTTGAGTCCGGTGCGGGGGCTCATCCGCGGCACCTCGATTCGGTCACGGCGATGCCGGTCGGCGGCTTGGAGCCGTCGGAGGTGCCCACGCCGGTGACGCGTGCCTCGCACAGGTAGAGGCTGAACCAGGACCCGTAGGAGGAGAGGCGGGCGAGGGCGGTCATCTTGCCGGGGGTGTGGGCGAGGAATGCCTCGATGTCGGGGGTGTGCGCGCCGAGGGTGCCGGAGAGGCGGCCGAGCTCGCGGATGTCCTGCTTGAGCGGGGCGCGGCCTTCCTGGAAGAGCCCGGCGGTGGTGGTGGTGAGGTCGCCGACGGCCTGGACGGCCTGGCCCAGCGGCTTGCGGTCGGTGTTGAAGCCGGTGACGAGCTTCTGGAGGGTGACGACGAGGTCGTCGAAGGCGGCCTCGCGGTTGTTGATGGTGGTGAGGACGGTGTTGAGGTTGGTGACGACCTGGCCGATGACCTGGTCCTTGGCGGCGACCGTCTGGGTGAGGGAGCCGATGTGCCGCATCAGGCTGTCGACGGTGCCGCTCTCGCCCTGGAGGACCTGGACGAGGGAGTCGGCGAGGTCGTTGACGTCGGCGGGCGACAGTCCCTCGAAGAGCGGTTTGAAGCCGTTGAAGAGGAGGGTCAGGTCGAGGGCGGGGGTGGTGCGGTCGAGCGGGATGGTGTCGCCGTCCTTGAGGGTGCCGGCGAGCTCGCCGGTGCCCCGGCCGAGGGAGACGTACCGCTGTCCGACCATGTTGAGGTACTTGACGGCGGCGGTGGCCGAGCGGGGCAGGGCGCGGTCCTCGCGGACGGTGAAGGTGACCTGGGCGGTGCGGCGCTGGACCACGCGTACGTCGGTGACCTCGCCGACCTTGACGCCGGCGACGCGGACGGAGTCGCCCTTGATCAGCCCGGTGACGTCGGTGAAGAGCGCCTTGTAGGAGAGGGTCCGGGAGCCGACTCCGGTGTTGGCGATGCTGAGGCCGAGGACGGCGGTGGCGAGCGCCGTGACCAGGATGAAGACGAGGGACTTGACGACCGTGCCGGTGAGGCCGCGGCGGCGGGTGTGATCGGTCGGGGACGTCATCGCAGGGTCACCTCCGCGCCGCGGAAGGCGGGGCCGGCCAGCAGGCTGCTCCAGTCGGGCAGGTCGCCGGGGGCCGTGCGCGCGCCGGGGGCGAGGAGCTCGGTGACGAGGTCGTTCTCCTGCGGCGAGTTGGCCGGGCCGAGGTCCTGCGCGGCGGCCGCGGAGGAGCGCGCGGCGGGGGCCGCGGAGGTCCCGAGGTAGGGCACGGGGTAGCAGCGGGGGCCGCCGCCGGATCCGTACGAGGGGGCGTCGCGGCCGGGGACGTACGCGCCGCGCGAGGGCACGGTGGTGACCTCGACGTGGAGCCCGGGCCGGTCGGTGCCCTTGCCGAGCGCCTTGTCCATGGCGGGGACGAACTGGGCCAGGGTGCGCAGGGTGCAGGGGAAGGACGAGGAGTACTCGGCGAGGAGCTCCAGGGTCGGCCGGCTGGTGGCGCTGAGCCGGATGATGTTGTCCTTGTTCTGCCGCAGGAAGGCCGTGAGGTCCTGCGAGGTGCGGGTGGTGGCGCCGATGGTCTCGGCGAGCCGGCTCTCCTGCTCGGCGAGGGTGCCGCTGGTGGTGGTGAAGTCGGTGAGCGCGGTGACGATGTCCGGGGCGGCGTCCGCGTAGAGGTGGCTGACCTTCACGAGTTCTTTCAGGTCGCGGTTGAGGGTGGGCAGTTGGGGGTTGAACTTCCGCAGGTGCGCGTCGAGCGTGGCGAGGGTCTCGCCGAGCTTCTCGCCGCGTCCTTCGAGGGCCTGGGAGACGGCCGAGAGGGTCGCGGAGAGCTTCTGCGGCTGGACGGCGGTGAGCATGGGCAGGAGGTTGTCGAGGACCTGCTGGAGTTCGACGGCGTTGCTGGAACGGTCCTGCGGGATGACGGAGCCGGGGGCCAGCCGTCCGCCCGTGGAGGTCTCGGGCGGGACGAGGGCGACGAACCGCTCGCCGAAGAGGGTGGTCGGCAGCATCTGGGCGCGGACGTCGGCGGGGACGTGCTCCAGGGCGCCGGGCTTCATGGCGAGGGTGAGGCGGGCGCCCTCGCCGCTGGCGTCGATGGCGCGGACCTCGCCGATCACGACGCCCCGGAGCTTGACCTCGGCGCCGAGGTGCATCTCGTTGCCGACGCTGCCGGTCTCGACGACGACCGGGTCGGAGTCGGTGAAGCGCTTCTGGTAGACGGCGACCGCCAGCCAGGCCAGCAGGGCGGGCACCAGCAGGAAGACGATTCCGGCGAGCCGGAGGCGGGTGGTCCCGCCGCGTGGGTCGCTCATCTCACCCCGCCACCTTCACGGTCGTGGTCGCGCCCCAGAGGGCCAGCGACAGGAAGAAGTCGGTGACGCTGATCAGCACGATGGCGTTGCGTACGGAGCGGCCGACGGCGATGCCGACGCCGGCCGGGCCGCCGGAGGCGCGGAAGCCGTAGTAGCAGTGGGCGACGATCACCATCACGCTGAAGATCAGCACTTTGAGCACCGAGAGGAGGACGTCCGTCGGGGACAGGAAGAGGTTGAAGTAGTGGTCGTAGGTGCCCTGGGACTGGCCGTTGAAGAGGACCGTCACATAGCGGGAGGCCAGGTAGGAGGAGAGCAGCCCGATCGCGTAGAGCGGGACGATGGCGACGACGCCGGCGATGATCCGGGTGGTGACCAGGTACGGCATGGAGCGGATGCCCATGCCTTCGAGGGCGTCGACCTCCTCGTTGATGCGCATGGCGCCGAGCTGGGCGGTGAAGCCCGCGCCGACGGTGGCGGAGAGGGCGAGCCCGGCGACGAGCGGCGCGATCTCCCGGGTGTTGAAGTAGGCGGAGACGAAGCCGGTGAAGGCGGCGGTGCCGATCTGGTCGAGGGCGGCGTAGCCCTGGAGGCCCACGACGGTGCCGGTGAACAGCGTCATGGCGATCATGACGCCGATGGTGCCGCCGATGACGCCGAGCCCTCCGGAGCCGAAGGCGACCTCGGCGAGGAGCCGTTGCACCTCCTTGAGGTAGCGGCGCAGGGTCCGGGGGACCCACAGCAGGGCGCGCACGTAGAACAGGAACTGGTCACCGGACCGGTCGAGCCAGGCGAACGGGGAGGCCATCGGCCTCAGCCTCCCTTCGGCGGGACGATCTGGAGGTAGATGCCCGTCAGCACCATGTTGACGAAGAAGAGCAGGAGGAAGGTGATGACGACGGACTGGTTGACGGCGTCGCCGACGCCCTTGGGGCCGCCGCGCGGGTTGAGGCCGCGGTAGGCGGCGACGATGCCCGCGATGAACCCGAAGATCAGCGCCTTGAGTTCGCTGATGTAGAGGTCGGGGAGCTGGGCGAGGGCGGAGAAGCTGGAGAGGTACGCGCCGGGGGTGCCGCCCTGGAGGACGATGTTGAAGAAGTAGCCGCCGAGGGTGCCGACGACGGAGACCATGCCGTTGAGCAGCACGGCGACGCCCATGGTGGCGAGGACCCTGGGGACGACCAGCCGCTGGACCGGCGAGACGCCCATGACCTCCATCGCGTCCAGCTCCTCGCGGATCTTGCGGGAGCCGAGGTCGGCGCAGATCGCGGAGCCGCCCGCGCCGGCGATCAGCAGGGCCACGATGAGCGGGCTGGCCTGCTGGATGACGGCGAGGACGCTGGCGCCGCCGGTGAAGGACTGGGCGCCGAGCTGCTGGGTGAGCGAGCCGACCTGGAGGGCGATGACGGCGCCGAAGGGGATGGAGACGAGGGCGGCCGGCAGGATGGTGACGCTGGCGACGAACCAGAACTGCTCGACGAACTCGCGGAATTGGAAGGGGCGCCGGAAGACGGCCCGGCTCACCTCGGCGGCGAGGGCGAAGAGGCGTCCGGTCTGCCGCAGCGCCCCGCCGATCACGAGCCGCTCCCGGCGGCCGGCAAGGTCAGGGTGGGGGCCGCGTCGCCGCGCGCGTACGTGTCCTGGATGGCGGCGCGGGCGGCGGGCGGGAGCTGGTCGAGCATCCCGAGGACCCGTTCGCGGCGGCGCGTCACCGCGGCGCGCGGCGGGAGGCCGGGCGAGGGCTCCAGCTGCGGCACGATGACGCGGGGGCCGGCCGTCAGCTGCGGGGCGGCGTCGGCCTCGGCGGCGAGGGTGGCGGCGTCCTTCTCCTCGGACATGCCGATGGGTCCTTCGCGGCGGCCCGCGAGGAACTGGGTGACGACCGGTTCCTCGCTGGTCAGCAGGACTTCGCGGGGGCCGAAGGTGACCAGGTTGCGCCGGAAGAACATCCCCATGTTGTCGGGGACGGTGGCGGCGATGTCCAGGTTGTGGGTGACGATCAGCATCGTCGCGTCGATCCGCGCGTTCAGGTCGATGAGGAGCTGCGAGAGGTAGGCGGTGCGGACCGGGTCGAGGCCGGAGTCGGGCTCGTCGCACAGGACGATCTGCGGGTCGAGGACGAGGGCGCGGGCCAGACCGGCGCGCTTGCGCATGCCGCCGCTGATCTCGCCCGGGAGCTTGCCCTCGGCGCCGAGGAGGCCGACGAGGTCGATGCGCTCCATGACGATGCGCCGGATCTCGGACTCCCGCTTGCGGGTGTGCTCGCGCAGCGGGAAGGCGATGTTGTCGAACAGGGTCATGGAGCCGAAGAGCGCCCCGTCCTGGAACATGAGGCCGAAAAGCTTCCGGGTCTCGTAGATGTCCCTCTCGGGACTGCTGACCATGTCGACGCCATTGATGAGGACACGGCCGCGCTGGGGCTTGAGCAGCCCGATGAGCGATTTCAGGAAGACCGTCTTACCGGTGCCGGAAGGCCCGAGCATGACGCTGACCTCTCCGGCCGGCAGGGTCAGCGAGACATCCTGCCAGATGTTCTGCTTGCCGAAAGACATGGTCAGACCCTCAACGACTACTTCGATTCCCATTCCACCTCCAGCAAGCCCGCGTCGGGTGTGCACCGCGGGCGCACGGTAAGTCGGTGACGATCACCCGGACAATAGGCATGGCGCAAAATCCTTGATCCGCTTCTTTATTTGTCATCGGGGAGACAAAGGTGCGGTCGGTTCTTGTCTCCGAGGAGACAGTCGGGCTTCCCGACCCGGCGGGCGGGAGGGGTGGGCGTCCACCTGCGGACGCGCCCGCCCCGACCCGGAGACCGGGGGCCGACGCGTCTGCCGCAGGGTGGCTCGCGGAGCTGCGCCGACCTGCGGCGGGGCGCCGCCCGGCGAACGCTACGACCCAGTAACCTCCCGGAGCAATACGCGAGTGGGGAGTTTTCTGCAATGGGGGGCGGAAGGCCGGATTCTTGTCACCGATGGCACAATCCCGCCCTGGGCGTTGTCATCCGGGAGAGCGTGGCGACTTGCCCGGCGCCTACCAGGGGGGCGGAATTGCGAATTCCCCTCACAAGCGCTTCATGATCGATCATATTCGTCGACATTACGCACGCGGGAACCAAGCCGATCGCGGCTTCCACTCACCTGCTTGACAGGCAATGGGCCTCTTCAAAGAATCATGGTCGGCGCCATTGTTCAGCCAAGTTTCCCGCAAGTAACGTCTGGTGGCGCGGCCAGGGAATCGTCGAGCCGCCGGCCGCTCGTCCCCGTCGCGGCCAACCCTCTGCCGGTCCGTCTCCAAGGAGAGTCCCAGAGTCATGAAGAAGTCGATCAGAAACCTCGCCGTCGTCGCCGGTGGCGCCTCCGCCGCCCTCGCCCTCGCGATCTCGCCGGCCTCGGCGGTGCCCTCGACGGTCTGGACCGTCAGCCCCAACCCGGCCAGCATCACCGCGGCCAACAGCGGCAACGTCGTCCTCACGGTCAACGGCATCGCCATGACGTGTACGAAGTCGAACGGCGCGGGCAGCGGTGCGAGCACCACCGGCAACCCGGCCACCGTCGGCACCATCACCTCCATGGCCTTCGGTGCCACCGGCGCGCCCTGCACCAGCGTCCTCGGCCCCGTCACCGCCGTCCCGGTCACCCCCTGGTCGATCGTGGCGGAGGACTACACCGCCGCGACCGGGGTCACCAAGGGCTACGTCGGCAACGTCGACGCCAACGTCTCCGTCGGCGCCTGCAACTTCCGCGTGACGGGCAAGGCCACCAGCACCTACACCAACTCCACGGGCGCGCTCGCCGTGAACAGCCTCGCGGGCGACCTCACCGTCGTCTCCTCGTCCGGCTGCGGCTCGGCCGTCCCGGTCGGCGCCAAGCCCACCTTCAAGGGCACGTACCTCTTCAAGTCGGGCGCCGGCATCCCGACCATCGTCGGCTCGAACCCGTAAGGGCTCAGGACCCCGCGTCCGTCCGGCCGGTGACCCCGGCCGGGCGGGCGCGGGCCTGTCCGCGTCTCCCGACCGCCCCGCCCCCTGGAGGCCCCGCGCCATGAAGATGCCGACCGGAAGAAGGTCCGCGCTCGCCGCCCTCGCCGCCGTGGCCGCGCTCGTCCTGACCGCCGCCCCGGCCTCGGCGGTGCCGTCGACGGTGTGGACCGTCACCCCGTCGCCCGCCGTCATCGCCGCGACGAACAGCGCGAACGTCACCGTCAACGTCCTCGGCAACATCGCGACCTGCGCCAAGTCCGGCTTCACCGCCACCCTCCACAGCGCCACGGGCAACCCCGCGCAGGTCGGCAGCTTCGGCGGCCTCACCTTCGGCACCGCCGCCACGCCCTGCACCGGCGTGCTGGGCCCCATCAGCGTCACGGGCACCGCCCCGTGGGTCTTCGTCGCGCAGGACTACACCGCCGCGACCGGCGTCACGAAGGGCTACGTCGACACGATGGACCTCACGGTCTCCGGCGGCATCGTCATCCGGGCCCAGGGCAGGGCGCCCGCCTCGTACACCAACGCGACGGGCCGGCTGGTCATCGACGGCACCGCGGGCCAGCTGCTGATCACCCAGACCAACAGCCCCGCCTTCCCGGTCGGCGGCAGCGTGATCGTCAAGGCCACGTACCAGCTCAGGGTGGCGGGCAGCGGAGCCATCGCGACGATCGTCGGCACCGCCCCCTGACCCCCGGCCCACCGGCCCGGCACCACCCCCGCGCCAGCGAACGACCCCGAGCGGAGCACCAGATGAACGGCCCCCGGCCCACCCCACGCCCCACCCGGACCCGCACCCGCGTGCGCGGTGCGGCGATCGCCGCGTTCGTGGCGCTCGCCCCCCTGCTTCCGGCCTCGGCCGTCGCCGCCGGGACGCTGAAGGTCGACGCCGCCCTGCCCTACGTCTGCGTCCTGCCCTCGGGACAGCGGGCCGCGACCGTGCGGATCACCGCCGCGTTCCCCGAGCGGGTCGCGGTCGGCGAGGAGATCGTGCCCGCCGACGTCACCACGACGGTCGAGTTGCCCGAGGCCACCGTGGCCGAACTGGCCGCGCTCAAGGCCGCCACCGTACGGGCCGAGACCCGGCTCACGGTCGGCGTGGCCCAGGGCGAGCAGCGGACCGAGGCGACGTGGAGCGGCACCGGGCAGCCCGCCGCGGTCCCCGCCGAGGGGCCGCTCGCGCTCACCACGACCGGGGACGTGCCGTCCCTGACACCCGGCGCGGCGGGCGGACTCTCGCTCACGGCCGGCGCGTTCGGCGTGGACCTCGCCCTGAGCACGGCCGAGGGGGCGCCCGCCGACCCCGCCTCGCTCTCCGTGACCTGCGCCCCCGCCCCCGACGCGGAGGGCCGTACGGTGCTGGCCGAGGTCCCGGTCGGCGCCGCCACCCCCACCGGGGAGCCGAGCACGACACCCCCGTCCCCGGGCACCCCCTCGCCCTCGCGCCCCGCGCCGGGGCTCCCGGGGCGCGACGCCGGGAAGGAGACCGGACTCCCGGCCGCGAAGGACCCGCGCACGGTGCGGGGCCCGGCAGCGGCCGACGACGACACGCCCGGCACCCCGGCGCCCCGGCCGCCCGCGCCCTCCTGCCTCACCAAGGAGCCGACACCGATGTCGCTGTCGGCCTACATCACCGGATACTCCAACGTGCGGAAGCAGGAGGGCGCCTCCCTCATCCCGCTGACCTGCGTCCTGATGGAGCAGGCCGAACCGGAGATCATCACCGGGGGGACCGAGGACGAGCCGGAGACCCATCTGATCAACAAGGCGGTGGGGCACTTCTCCACCCAGGGGCGCCAGGAGACCCCGCCCTTCAAGGCGACCTTCCTGACCTTCGGGTTCGCCCCGACCACCGCCACCATCGTCCTGGAGCAGAAGGGCCCCCTGACGCTCTACTCGGACACCCTCCTCGCCCTGCCGTTCAACATCAGCAAGACGTACGTCCGGGCCCCCCTGGTGCTGCGCGTCCTCGACGTCCGGGTCAACGGCACCCGGCTGGACGTCGGCCCCTCCTGCCGCACGGAGAAGCCGCTCTCCTCCCCCGAGCCCGACCCCGAGAAGTACCCCGGGGACCACATGGTGCTGGTGGGCAAGGGCCAGTACACGTGGGGCGAGCCCGCCACGGGCTACCTCCTCACCGGCGGCGGACCGCTCGTCGGCGAGGTCACCATCCCGGCCTTCAAGGGGTGTAAAGCGGGCGGCGAGAACCTCGACCGGCTGCTCACCGCCTCGATCTCCGGACCCGGCAACTACGTCCGGCAGATCCAGGGCCAGACCTGCAACATCCTCAACCCGTTCCCGCCGATCGACCCCGAGTGCACCGAGGACGGCCAGCCGTACCAGGTCCCCAAGGCCGCACGCTGACCGCTGGCCCCGCTCCCTTCACCACCCTTCACCACCCTTCGTCACACGTCATCATCCTCACCACCCTTCACCCGTCTCCCAGGAAGGCTCCGCCATGCCCCTCGTCTCCACCCGCACGAAGATGGCCGCCGTCTCCGCCCTCACGGCACTCGGCTCCTTCGCCGCCGTGGGCACGGCGACCGCCGCCGGCGCGCAGCTGAACGGCAGCTGGGCGCCGCTCGACCGGTGCCCGGTGGACGCCCCGGCGATGCTCGCCGCGGACGGCATCGACGCGACCCCGCAGTGCGTCGTCTCGTACTCCCTCAGCGGCTCCCTCAAGCTGGGCAACACGACGGTGAACACCGGCAAGACCAACCTGCAGTTCGGCGCCGTCCAGAACATCGACGGCAGCACCGCGGTCCTGGGCACCTCGGGCAGCTCGCTGATCGCGGACTCGGCCACGGTGCCCGGCGGGCTGCTGGGGCTGATGTGTCCGAGCGACATCCCCTTCATCACCGACATCTGCCGGCAGCTGTCGGACGCCAAGCTCAACAAGATCACGGCCACCATGGAGTCGGCCGGCGCCCCCTACAGCTTCGACCAGATCGCCGGCGTCGTGACCGACCAGCCGATCGTGACCGTCCCGGTCCGCATCCGCCTCCAGAACCCCTTCCTGGGCGACAACTGCTACATCGGGTCGAAGGCCAACCCGATCCTGCTGCGCCCGAAGAACGCCAACGCGCCCGAGTTCGGCTTCGAGCAGTTCAACGGCGACGGCTCGCCCAACGTGGACGGCGAGATGAGCCGCCTCAACCTGCTCGGCTCCACCCAGTACGACGACAGCTTCGCCGTCCCCGGCGCGAGCGGCTGCGGCCTGGGCTGGTTCGGCGTGATCGACGCGGCCGTCAACCTCAAGACGGGGCTGCCCTCCGCCGCCGGCAAGAACAAGCTCGTCCTCAACAACACCCAGACCTACCTCGCCGGCCTCTTCGCGCCGGGTCTCGCCGCCCCCGACGCGGGCAAGAACCTGTCCCGGAACTGGCACTCCGCCGTCAAGTAACGGCCACCCGGGGACGATAACCGGCCTACTCCCGGAACCCGTGCCCCCTCCAATCAACAACTCTTGCTCAAGTTGTGTACAGCACCGAGTAGTTGATCTAACTTCAGCAGTCCCCGTCGGTACACACCTGACGGTCTCGGCGGCGCCCACCACGCCAGGTTGGGCGCCGTGCTCATTCCTCACCGGTCACCCAGAGAGCAAGGGATCGGTTCATGACCGCCATCGCACCACCCACGAACCTCGGCGAACCACTCGAACCCCTCCCCCGCGAGTTCGCCGAACTGATGCGCCCGGAGATCCCGGGCCTCATCAAGGAGATCGGGGTCGAGGTCCAGCGGACCTACCCCGTGTACGCCCACCTCTTCGCCGGACCCCACACCGACGCGATCCGCCAGGGCATCGAACAGGCGCTGACCGCCTTCGTCGAGCGGGTCGCCAACCCCGCCGTGAAGTCGGCGCTCCGGGACGACCTGCTGCGCAAGTTCGGCCGGGTCGAGGCGTACGAGGGCCGTGACCTCGATTCCCTCCAGGGCGCGTACCGCCTCGGCGCCCGCATCGCGCTGCGCCGGGCCAAGTACATCGGCCGCACCTACAACCTCTCGCCCACCCTGATCCTGGCCTTCGCCGACGCGCTCTTCGCCTACGTCGAGGATCTGGAGGCGCTGTCCCGCGAGGGTTATCTGGCGGTCCAGGCCCGGGGCGTCTCCGACACGGCGGCGATGCGAAGACAGCTCCTCCACCTGGTGGTCACCGGGGCGCCGCTGCCCCAGGGGGCCATCGCCGCGCTGTGCCAGGAGGCCGGCTGGGAGATGCCCGCCGAGTGCACCCTGGTCGCCCTGCGCCCGCCGGCCGCCGAACTGCTGCCGCCCGCGCTCGACCGGGACGTGCTGGTCGAGCCCACCCTCCCCCAGCCGCACCTCCTCGTCCCCGGGCCCCTCACCGACGAGCGGCTGGCGATGCTGGAGTCCGCGCTGGGCGGCACGCACGCCGTCATCGGGCCCACCTTGCCCGCCGCGCAGGCCGCCCACTCGCTGCGCTGGGCGCGCCGGCTGCTCCAGCTGATCGACGAGGGCGTGGTGCCGGACGCCCCCATGGTCCACTGCGACGAGCACCTGACAACGTTATGGCTGCTCTCCGACCCCGCCCTGGTGGACCATCTCGCCGCCCGTGAACTCGCCCCGCTGGACTCCCTCTCCGGCACTCGGCGCGACCGGCTGGTCGAGACCCTGCGGGTCCACGTCTCCACCCGCGCCCCGGCCGAACAGGTCGGCGAACTGCTCGGCGTACACGCCCAGACGGTCCGCTACCGGTTACGGAACCTGGACCACCACTTCGGCGCACGGCTCCACGACCCGGAACACCGCTTCGCCCTGGAAGCGGCCCTGCGCTCACTCCACTTGCGCGCCGGGAAACACCAGGACTGAGGCCACCGGGCCCGCTTCCCCGTCCCGTCCCGCCCCGTCCCCCCGAGACCGCGGCGCGGACGCGGATACGAGTACGAATACGGACGCGAGACCGTGCTCCCCCGTCCGCCGCCGTCAGTCCCGGTAGATCCGCCACTCAGAGCGGGAGGCGTCGTCGCGGACCGCGAGGTGGCCGAGCGGCAGGGCGGGCAGGCCGGCCAACGAGGGATCCCGTTCCAGCAGGTGAGCCGCGTGCAGAAGCCGCGGCCGGCCGAACCACCGCGGCTCGGCGGACGAGAACGCCTGCCAGTCCCCGTCCTCGTCGAGGTGCACCCGGACGACCGGCTGCCCGCGGAACACGCGCCTCGACACGAAGACGGGGTCGTCGGGCGAGAGCTCCCGCACCGGTCCGCAGGTCTCGTGGGAATCGCCGTCCATGTTCTCTCCCTCGTTCACGGGGCCCATCTCAGCACACGCCCCCGGGCAGGTGGGCGGCTGGGCGGATGGTGAGCGAGGGCTACGGCGACGGACGCATCGAGGGTTATGGGGACGCCCCGTTGAGGGACGGGGAGGACCATCCCCTCTGGGAGCCGGTCGAGTGGACTCTGCCCGGCGCGTCCCCGCTCTCGGGCGGCGCGGAGCCGTTCCCCGGCATCCTGTGCTGCGACGACCCCCACAGCCCGCGCTGCGGCACGCTCCTGGCCCACGGCATCACCCGCGAACAGCACACCCGCCTGGCCCGAGCCCTCGGCACGTGGCCCGCGCCCTGACACCCGCACGAGGGAGACCCGCCATGACGCTCCTCCGGATGGACAACGTCGGCATCGTCGTCGAGGACCTGGACGCCGCCGTCGCCTTCTTCACCGAGCTGGGTCTGGAGGTCGAGGGCACCGCGCGGGTCGAGGGGCCGTTCGCCGACCAGACCGTCGGGCTCAGCGGCGTACGCAGCCACATCGCGATGCTGCGCACCCCGGACGGGCACGGCAGGCTTGAGCTCTCCCGCTACCTCTCCCCCGCCGCCGGTGTCGACGGCTCCCCGAACCCGCCGCCGAACACCCTGGGCCTGCACCGGATCATGTTCGCCGTCGACGACATCGACGACACGCTCGCCCGCCTGCGCGCGCACGGCGCCGAACTGCTCGGCGAGGTCGCGCGGTACGAGGACGTCTACCGCCTCTGCTATCTCCGCGGCCCGTCGGGCGTCATCGTCGCCCTGGCCGAGGAGCTGCGATGAGACGGGGCAGGGAGGCGCGGCGAGGCGCCGCGCCCGGGGTGCGGTCAGCCCCGTAGGTCCGTGATCGCCTTCTCGATGCGGCGCTGCCGTGTCTCCGGCTTCTTCGCGTTCTCGATCGCGCGCACCTGCTCGCGCCTGCGGGTGTAGGAGAGTGCGTCGTACGCGGCGCGGACGGCCGGGTCGGCGTCCAGGGCCAGGGCGAAGTCCTCCGGCTCGACGACCACGCGCGGCTCGGTGTCGAGCTCCAGGTCCACCTCGACCTCCTCGCCGGTCTCGACCTCCGCGGCTTCCCGATTGGCGAGGCTGAGGCCGATCAGGTGACGGCCGCGCATGAGGGCGAGCCGACTCCTCCAGGTGTGCCCGTTGACGGTGATCGTCACCGGCGGCCGGGCTCCGCCGCCCAGCGCCGCCACCACCTCGGGCGGCACCTCCAGGCCGCGCATCGGCTCCGGCGGCTCCACGTGCGTACGGAACCTCATGGGATTCCTCCTCTTTCCGTTCCCGTTACCCGTTGCTGTGCCCGCTGCTGATCCCGTTGGCGACC
This sequence comes from Streptomyces sp. NPDC048659, assembly GCF_040650575.1. Taxonomy (NCBI): domain Bacteria; kingdom Bacillati; phylum Actinomycetota; class Actinomycetes; order Kitasatosporales; family Streptomycetaceae; genus Streptomyces; species Streptomyces sp. NPDC048659. Next base: position 65,806 of record NZ_JBEZHM010000034.1, read on the forward strand.
GTTCCCGCGACCTGCCGCGCGATGTGCGCGGGCATCCGCTCCACCGTGACCTCCGCCCGACCGCAGAAGGCTTCGGGCGGCACACCGACCAGCTCGGTGAAGCGTGCGGTGAACACGCCCGGCGCCACGCAGCCGCCGACCGCCGCGCGCGCCTCGGCGACGCCGAGGTCCCCCCGGCGCAGCAGCGCCGCCGCCCGCCCGACGCGCCGGGACATCACGTACGCGTACGGCGACACGCCGTACGCGACCAGGAAGCCGCGGCTCAGCTGCCCCACGGGCAGGCCCGCCTCACGTGCCAGCGCCGCCACGTCGAGCGGCCGCGTGTACTCCCGGTCGATCCGGTCGCGGACACGGCGCAGCCGCGCGAGCTCGGTCAGTCGCTGCGCCTGGATCCGCGCGCGCCCCCATGCCGGTCTGCACATACGAGGTCTCCCCTCCGGTCCTCCGGCCGGTTCTCCGGTCCGTACGTGAGCGTGCGCGCGGGATCAGCGCAGTTCCTGGATGCGGATCAGGTTGCCCGCGGGGTCGCGGAACGCGCAGTCGCGCACCCCGTACGGCTGGTCCGTCGGCTCCTGGACCACCTCGGCGTCCCCCGCCTGCACCTTCTCGAACGTGGCGTCCAGGTCCGGCGTGGCCAGCAGGATCCAGCCGTACGTGCCCTTCGCCATCATCTCGGTGATCGTGCGCCGCTCGTCCTCGGTGATGCCCGGGTCGGCGGCGGGCGGCGCCAGCAGGATCGACGTCCCCGGCTGGCCCACGGGCCCGACCGTGATCCAGCGCATCCTCCCCTGGCCGACGTCGCTGCGGACCTCGAAGCCGAGGACGTCCCGGTAGAAGGCGAGCGACGCGTCCGGGTCGGTGTGCGGGAGAGCCGTGGTGTGAATGGTGATGTCCATGACCGAAAGGCTAGGCGCGACCGCCCGGGGCGCGCTTCTCGATTCCTGATCGATCCGTACGCGCGGAGCGGGGCGGCCTCACCCGTTCGGCGGACGCGAACGGGTCGGGCGGGCCCGGGGGAAGTGGACTGGAGCGAAGCCGAGGAGGGACCGAGCATGGACAGACAGGCGCCGACCGTCGCCGAGATCGCGTTGCGGACGTGCTGGTGCGGCGGCGAGCTGGCGGCGCTGGAGCGGCGTCTCGCGGGGCGGCCGGGAGTGCGGTCGGTGAGCGTCGACCGGACGACCGCGACCGCCCACATCGCCTTCGACCCCGCCCTCACGAGCGCGGACCGGCTCGCCGACGAGCTCGACGAGGCCGGGTACGCCTGCGACCGCGCCGCCTGCCCCGACTCCTGCTGCCAGCCGGGGCACCCGCCGGTCGGCCCGGCGGACGAGCGCGAGCCCGTGCCCGTACACGAGGAACACGCTCAGCACCAGGAGCGCCAAGAGCACGAGCGGCACACAGGCCACGACGAGCACGCCCACCACGGCGCCGCCGCCGTCCAACGACATGCTCCGCAGGTTCGTCGTATGCGCGCTGCTCACGATCCCCATCGTCGTCTTCTCGCCCATCGGGCACAGCCTCGGCGTGGAGGTGGCCCGGCCGCTCGGCCTGTCGATGGCCTGGTTCGGTCTGGTCCTGGCCACGCCGGTGGTCTTCTGGGGCGGCTGGCCGTTCCTGTCGTCGGCGGCTCGGTCGCTGCGCCACGGCGACGTGACGATGATGACGCTGATCTCCGTCGGTGTCCTCGTCGCGTACCTGTACTCGCTGTTCGCGACGCTCGCCGGGCAGGAGGACGTGTACTTCGAGGCCGCGGCCATGCTCACGACCCTGAGCCTGATCGGGCACTGGCTGGAGATGCGCTCCCGTTTCGCGACCGGCCGTGCCGTGGAGGCGCTGCTGACGCTGGCGCCGCCGACCGCGCGCGTACGCCGTGGCGGCGCCGAGTCCGAGGTGCCGCTGGACCAGGTCGTGGTGGGCGACGAGGTCGTGGTGCGACCGGGCGAGAAGATCCCGGTCGACGGGACGGTCGGCGAGGGCACCAGTTACGTCGACGAGTCGATGATCACCGGCGAGCCGGTGCCCGTGGCGAAGGCGGCGGGCAACAGGGTGGTCGGCGGCTCCCTCAACACGACCGGGGCGTTCGTGTTCACGGCGACGGCGGTCGGGGCGGACACGGCGCTGGCCCGGATCGTCCAGCTGGTCCGCAACGCGCAGGCGTCCAAGGCCCCCGCCCAGCGGCTGGCCGACACGGCCGGGCGCTACCTCGTGTTCGTCGCGCTGGGGGCGGGGCTGCTGACGTTCGTGGCGTGGAGCGTCTTCGGGGGCGACCACGGCATCGGGTTCGCGGTGACGGCCGCCGTGTCCGCGATCGTCATCGCCTGCCCGGACGCCCTGGCCCTGGCGACACCCACGGCGATCACGGTCGGGATCGGGCAGGGCGCCCGCGGCGGGGTGCTGTTCAAGAACGCGACCGCGCTGGAGAACACCGCGGGGATCTCGGCCGTCGTGTTCGACAAGACCGGCACGCTCACCGCGGGGAAGCCCGCGGTGACCGACGTCGTGTCCGTGCCGGGCGCGTCGGACGACCGGGTCCTCGCGACGGCCGCCGCCGTGGACCGGCAGTCCCAGCACCCGCTGGCCGAGGCGATCGTCGACGCGGCCGAGGCCCGTGGCCTGGCCCCGCTCCCGGCCACGGGTTTCGACTCGGTGCCCGGCCACGGCGTCACGGCCGTCGTCGACGGCGTCACCGTCCTCGTGGGGAACCTGCGCCTGATGCGGCGCGAGCGGGTCGACGCCTCGGCACTTACGGACGCGGCGACCGCGCTCGCCGCGTCCGGGAAGACGGCGGTGTACGTGGCCGGCGGCGGCGAGGCCCTCGGGCTGATCGCGGTCGCCGACCCGGTGCGGGCCACGGCCCCGGCGGCCGTGGCCCGGCTCCGCGAGCAGGAGATCGGGACCGTCATGCTCACCGGCGACCAGCGCGGCACCGCCGACGCGGTCGCCTCGGCCACCGGCATCGACACCGTCATCGCGGAGGTGCTGCCCGAGGACAAGGCGGCGAACATCACCGCCCTCCAGGACGGCGGGGCGCGCGTGGCGATGGTCGGCGACGGCGTGAACGACGCGCCCGCCCTCGCCCAGGCCGACGTCGGCATCGCGATCGGAGCGGGCACCGACGTGGCCGTGGAGACCGCCGACGTGGTCCTCGTCCACGACGACCCCGCCGACGTGGCGTTCGCCGTCACCATCGCGCGCGCCACCCGCCGAAAGATCAAGCAGAACCTCTTCTGGGCCGCGATCTACAACCTGCTCGCGATCCCCGTCGCCGCGGGAGTCCTCTACCCCGGCCTCGGGATCCAGCTCCGCCCCGAGTGGGCGGCGCTCCTGATGAGCGCGTCCACGATCATCGTCACCTTCAACGCGCTCCTGCTCCGCCGACTCCGCCCGCCCGAGCGCCACCCGGCCCCGGCCACGGGCACAGCCGCGGCCCCCGCCCCGGCCGCCGACAGACGCGCTTCCTGAGGAGAGACAGGCTCAGCGGACGAGCTGCGCCCGCACCCACGCCGGATCGGGGTTGGTGTGCGCCCGGCCCGCGACGACGACCGTGGGCACGGTCTCGTTCCCGTCGTTGGCCGCCCGCACCTCGGCGGCCCCCTCCGGGTCGCGCCAGATGTTCACCCAATGCATCCGCCGGGCGTCGCGGCCGAGCCGGGCGCGCAGGCGGACGCAGTACGTGCAGCCCGGCCGCCAGTAGACGACCGGCCGGCCGTCGGCGGCGCTGCGTTGCCGCGCCTCCCGCGCGTCGAGCGGCCTCGGGAAGAACAGCGGGGAGTTGGCGCCGGCGAGCGCGGCGAAGGCGAGGAGGAGGACGACGGCCACGGCGGGGTGCCCGGTGGCGAACTGCGCGGCGGCGACGGCCGCGCCGCTGAGCAGGAGGAGTATCGGCAGAAACCAGACGCGCATCATGACGCAGCAGGCTAGCGGCCGCTCATCCGGCCCCGACCGCCCGGGCAGGCTCTTCCGCCGCCTTGGTCGCCCCTGTGGCCTCGGACTCCTCCGCGGCCCTCGCGTCGGCGGCCCGCTCCGCGGCGGCGCTGCGGGCGGCCTCGACCCGGCGGTTTCCGGTCATCGTGGACGTGACCGCGGTCATGGTGAGCAGCAGGGCGGCGGCGGTGTAGAGCGGGGTGCGCACGTCGTACGCGGTGGCCAGCCAGCCGCCGAGGAACGCGCCGAGCGGGGCCGTGCACATGCCGAGCATCCGGGACGTGGAGGTGACCCGGCCCATCAACTCGGCGGGGACGATCGCCTGCCGCAGCGAGGGCGCGAGCACCATCGTGGCGCCGACACCAGCGCCGCAGACGGCGAGCGCGAGCCCGGCGGCGTACGCGTTCGGGGCGGCGGCCAGGCCCAGGATGGCGAGGCCCTCCAGCGCGGCCGTGCAGGTCAGGGCGGCGCCGGTGCCGAGCCGGCGGCCGAGGACGGAGGCGATGCCCGCGCCGAGGAGGCCACCGGCTGCCTCGGCCGTCAGGAGGAGTCCGAAGCCGAGGGACTCGACGCCGAGGCGGGTGTGCGCGAAGAGGGCCAGCACGGTCTCCATGGCGACGAAGGCCATGTTCCCGACCGCCGGGCGCAGCGCGAGCCCGAGGAGGACCTGGTCGCGGAGTACGTACGAGGCACCCGCCCGCGCCTGGCGGAGCAGCGACTCCCGGGCCCGCGCTACGGGCCGGGGGGTCGCCGGCAGCGAGCGTACGAGCAGGGCGGAGACGGCGAACGAGACGGCGTCGGCCAGCAGCGGACCGGCCCGGCCGAGCGCGAGCAGGGCGGCGCCCGCGGGCGGCCCGGCGAAGCCGGAGGCGGCGGTCTGGGTGGCGCGCAGGCGGGAGTTGGCCCGCTCCAGGAGGGCGGGTTCGCGGCCGAGGAGGTCCGGGAGGTAGGCGGAGGCGGCCGTGTCGAAGAAGAGGCCGCCGAGGCCGAGGAGGAAGGCGACGGCCGCGAGCAGCGGGATGCTGAGCAGGTCGAGCGGGGCCGCCACGGCCGGGACGGCGAGCAGGACGGCCCGCGCCGCGTCGGTGATCCACATGGTCCGCCGCCGGTCCCAGCGGTCGACGAGCGCGCCGCCGAGTATCCCGAACAGCAGCCAGGGCAGCGTTCCGGCGGCCGTGACGACGGCGAGCGCCATCGGGTCCCGGGTCAGTGTCAGGGCGAGCAGCGGCAGCGCGGCGTGCAGCACTCCGTCGCCGAGCGAGGACACCGTATGGGCGGTCCAGAGGCGCCCGAAGCCGTTCGGAAGTCTGATGTGGTCCGAGGTCACTTGGCGTCTCTCTCCGTCGGGTCGCCCTGCTTCGGGTGGAACAGCGCGAACACGAAGGACGCGTCCGGCAGCGCCGGGTCGGACAGCCGCCGGTACTCGCCGACCAGCGCCTCCAGGCGCGCGCTCAGCTCCGCGAACTGCGCGTCGGTGAGCCGGAGATGGGCCATGCCGACGTGTCGCTCGCCGTCGGCCGGGGCGGCCTCCAGGTCGGCCACGGCGTGCCGCATGAGGAAGTCCGGGCCGCCCTCGCCGGGGTCGGGCAGCTCGATCGAGCGCGCGGCCATGGCGTAGTACCGCTCGGTGACGCCGCGCACCTTCCGCGTGCGTACGACCTCGACGATGCCGGCGCGCTCCAGGAGGCGTACGTGGTAGCTGGAGCTGCCCTTGGCGAGGCCGACCCGCTCGGCGATCTGCGTGATCGTCGAGGGCTCGAAGCGGAGCACGGCCATGATGCGGTGGCGGGTGAGGTTGGAGACGGCGCGTAGCTGCTCGTCGGTGGTGACACGGAGGGACTCGGGAAGGTCGTCGGCACGCATGACCCCAATGGTCAACACTTCTTGACCATTCGTCAACGGCTTTGAGGGGACGTGCACTTGTCACATGCCCCCAGGGGCATCACAGTGTGATCCCGTGAACACCATTGGTGACCTCGCGGAGGTCGAAGCGGAGGCCGAACCGGCCGCGGCCGCCCTTACGTTGCCCTCCGGGACGGTGGCGGCGCTCGGACGGCGGGTCTGGGAGCTGGTCGCGGGGCATCTCGACGCGGAGGGGCGCGACACCGGCATCGGTACGGATACGGGCACGGGCGGCGGCACGGGTACGGGTACGGGTACCGGCACGGATCCAGGTACGGGCACGGGCACGGGCACAGGTACCGGCACCGGACGGCGAGGGCTCCCGGTCGCCGCGCCCGGCGCGGCGGCCCTCGCGGGCCGACTGCGCGCGGAGTCGCTGCCCGCCGCCCCGGCGGACGACCCGCTCGCGGTGGTGGACGAGGTGGGGCGGCTGCTGGGCGAGGGCAACGCGCACCCCGACCACCCGGACTTCCTCGCCTTCGTGCCCGCGCCGGGGACCGTCACCGGAGTCCTGGCGGCGACGCTGGCCACCGGCTTCGCGGTCCCGACCGGCTGGCGGTTCAGCGGCGCGGTGTCCAGCGCGATCGAGTCGGCCGCCGTCCGCTGGCTGGCCGAGCTCCTGGGGCTGGCGCCGGGGGCCTCGGGGCTGTTCGTGTCCGGCGGTTCGACCGCCAACCTCACCGCCCTGACCGCCGCCCGCGACGCCCTCGTCGGCACCGAGGCCCACGGGGCCACCGCGTACTTCTCCGACCAGACCCACTTCTCCGTCCCCCGGGCCCTGCACATCCTGGGCATCGCCGAGGACCGCGTCCGGGTCCTGCCCGCCGACGCGCGGCGGCGCCTCCCGCTGCCCGAGCTGGCCCGGAGGGTGGCGGAGGACCGGCGCGCGGGGCGGCGGCCCTTCCTCGTGGTGGCCAACGCGGGGACCACGGCCACCGGCGCCGTCGACCCGCTGCTCGAACTGGCCGCGTTCTGCCGGGCCGAGGGCCTGTGGCTGCACGTGGACGGGGCCTTCGGCGCGCCCGCCGCGCTGACCGCGCGCGGACGCGCGCTGCTCGCGGGCCTGGACGCGGCGGACTCGGTGAGCGTCGATCCGCACAAGTGGCTGTTCCAGCCCGCCGGGACGGGCTGCGTGCTGCTGCGCGACCCCGCCCACCTGACCCGCGCCTTCGGCGTCGCGCTCCCCCACTACCTGGAGGCGGGCGCGGCCGGTGCCGAGGAAGACGGGGTGGACAGGGCGGACAGGGCGGACAGGATGGACGGGGCAGACGGTGCGGACGGGGTGGACTACCTCCAGTGGGGCATCGAGCAGACGCGGGAGTTCCGTGCGCTGCGCCTGTGGCTGTCGCTGAAGGTGTTCGGCGCGGACGCGTTCCGCGCCGCCGTGGAGCGGGGACTGGACACGGCCGAGGCCATCGCCGCGTACATCCGCTCCCACCCCGGCCTCGCTCTGGTCACCGAGCCCTCGCTGGGCGTCGTCACCTTCGTCGGGGAGCCGCCCGCCTCCGCTCCCCCGCCGCGCCCCGAGGAGACGGACCGGCTCGTGGCCGAGGTCTGCGCGGCGCTGCGCGCGGAGGGGCGGGCGATGGTCGTGGGGGTCGGGGTCGGCGGGCGGCGGGTGTTCCGGCTGTGCCTGATCAATCCGCGCGTCGAACTCGACGGCCTGCGCGCCGTCGTGGACCGGATCGCCGAGCTCTGGACCGCCCTCGCCGACGCTCCCGAACGCCGCCCCGGGGCGGGCCTGTGACCACGGCCGCCCCCGACGGCGACGGCGAACGGCCCCACGCGGACCGGCTCGACGCGGACCGGCTGCGGGCCGAGGCCGTACGCCTCACCGGCCTCTCGGACTTCGGCGCGCCCGGCCACGTACCCGCCCTCGACCTCCTCGTATCGGCGCTGGAGGCGGAGGCCCGGCTGACCCCCGCCGGCCGGGCCGAGGCCCGGGAGACGCTGCTGCGCGCGCTCCGGACCCGGCTCCGGTTGCACGCCCTGCCGGAACCGCCCCTGCCCTACGGGCCGCCCGTCGTCCTCGTCGGCCTGCCCCGCACCGGCAGCACCCTCCTCCACCGGCTCCTCGCCCACCACCCGGCCCTGCGGGCGCCCCGCCTGTGGGAGCTCCTCGCGCCGGTCCCGCCGCCGGGGACCACCGAGCCCGAGGCGAAGGCCGACGCAGAACAGCGCATGGCCGATGTCGAACGGCACGTGGCCGACGCCGAGCGGCACGTGGCCGACGCCGAGCGGCACGTGGCCGACGCCGAGCGGCACGTGGCCGAACTGGCGCGCACCGCGCCCGAGCTGGCCCGGATCCACCCCACCGGGGCGCACGAGCCGGAGGAGTGCGAGCACCTGATGAACACCGACTTCCGCAACAGCGTCCTCGGCCTGATCAGCTACCGCGTCCCCGCCTACGCCTCCTGGCTCGCCGACCAGGACCTGACGGCCGCGTACACGCTGCACCGCGCGCAGCTCGCCCACATCCTCGCCCGCCGCCCGGCCCCGCCCGGCGCCCGGCCGCTCCTGAAGAGCCCGTCGCACCTGTGGCACCTGCCCGACCTGGACCGCGTGCACGGCGGCGCGCGGTACGTGGTCCTCGAACGCGATACGGAGGAGGCGCTCGGCTCGGTGTGCGGTCTGGTCGTCGCGGCGCGGCGCAGACGCAGCGACGCCGTCGACCCGCGCGAGATCGGGCGGGCGATGACCGCCGCCACGCGCACGGGCCTGGCGCGGATGCGCGCGTTCACCACGGACGCCGCCGTCGCCGACCGCTGTCTGACCGTCCGCTTCGACGAGCTGGTGGCCGGGCCCGAGGCGACGGCGGCCCGGGTCCTGGACTGGCTGGGGCTCGGCGCCGACCGCGAGCTGCGGCTGCGCTGGCGGGCCCACCTCGCGCACAACCCCCGCCCGCCCCACGTGCATCCCCGCGCCGCCTGCGGCCTGCGGGCCCCCGACCTGGAGGGAACGACATGAGCGCGGTTCCCGCGCACCACCGCCGGCTGCCCTACCCGTTCGACCGCGCCGACTGCCTGGCGCCGCTGCCGCACACCGGGCTGCTCGACGTGCCGGGGCTGGCGCGGATCTCACTGCCGAGCGGCGATCCGGCGCGTCTCGCGGTCCGCCACGCCGATGTCGTACAGGCCCTGACGGACCGGCGGCTGAGCCGCCGGGCGATGCTGACGACACCAGGCGGCCCGCGCTGGACCCTCGCCGACCGCGACGAGCCCAGCCTGCTCGGCCTGGACCCGCCGGACCACACCCGGGTCCGGCGGCTCTGCGCCCCCGCGTTCCGCCGGGACCGCGTGGCCGGTCTGACGCCCGCCGTCACCGGCCACGTACACCGGCTGCTGGACTCGCTGCCGGGCGCGGAGCGGGAACCGGTGGACCTGCACCGCGCGTTCGCCCTCCCGCTGGCCGACGCCGTCCTGTGCGATGTCCTGGGGGTGCGCCCGGGGCATCGGGCGCGGCTCGTGGAGTGGGCGCGGCGGAAGCTGTCGCTGACCTCGCTGCCGCCGGAGCAGGCGCGGGCCGGCCACGACGCCCTGCGCGCGCACTTCGAGCGGCTGCTGCTGTCGCCCGAGGGCGCGGAGGGCCTGGTGCCGGGCGGGCTGCTGGACCGGCTGCGCGAGGCCCACGGCGCCGGGGAGCTGAGCGGGCCGGAGCTGCTGGCCACGGCGGTCAACCTGTTCGTCGCCGGGCACGCCACGACGGCCGCGACCCTGACCAACGGCGTCCTGGCGCTGCTCGTCCACCGGGAGCAGTGGCGGGCCCTCCGCGCGGACCGGGGGCTCCTGGGGCCCGCCGTCGAGGAGATCCTGCGCTTCGACACGATCGCGGACGTGGGGCTGCCGCGGCTGGCCGTGGCGGACCTGACCATCGGGGCGACCCTGGTCCGGGCCGGGGAGGCGGTCGTCCCGTCGCACGCGCACGCGGGCCGCGATCCGGCGGTCTTCGACCGGCCCGGCGTCTTCGACATCACCCGTGCGCCCGGCCCCCACCTCGCCTTCGGACACGGCCCCCACCGCTGCGTGGGAGCCGGTCTCGCCCTGCTCGAACTCCGCACCTCCCTCTCGGCCCTCGCGGACCGCGCCCCCGGCCTGCGCCTGGCGGAGCCGCCCGCCGCGCTGCCCTTCCCGGGGGGCTCCCTGATCGGCGGCGTCACCCGTCTGCCGGTGTACGTACGCGGGGGCGGGGGCGGAGACCGGGGCTGAGGGGACCGGCCGGGGCGGGCGGCGTGCTGCGGCGCCCGCCCCGGACGGGGGCAGGGTCAGCGTGCGCCGAAGACCTGGGTCCAGTAGGGGCCGCCCGCGTCGTGGACGCCGACGCCGATCTCCTTGAAGTCGCAGTTGAGGATGTTCGCGCGGTGGCCGGGGCTGTTCATCCACGACTCCATGACCTGCGCCGGGGTGCTCTGCCCCATGGCGATGTTCTCGCCGTACGTGGTCCAGGGGTAGCCCGCGGCGGTCACGCGGTCGCCGGGACCGGCGCCGTCGGGGTTGGTGTGGTCGAAGAAGTCGCGGGCGGCCATGTCGTCCGAGTGCCCCTGGGCGGCCTTGACGAGGGTCGCGTTGGAGGTGAGCGGCCCGCAGCCGGCCTTGGCGCGCTCGGCGTTGACGAGGGCGACGACCTGGTCGGCGGCCGAGGACTGACCGGGATCCTGCTGGCCGCCGCCACCCGAACCGCCGTCCGTGACGGGGGGCTTCGCCGTCTTGCTGGGCGCGGCGGGCGTGGTGGCGGTGCGCTTCGGGGCGGGCGGTTTCGTCGTGGCCCCGGCAGTCTTGCTCGGCGTGGCGGCGGGCGTCTTCGGGGCGGCGGAGGTCTGCGTCGCGGACGGGGAGGCGGAGGCGGCTCCGGACGCGGAGGCCGACGGCGGGGCGGAGAGGGTGCCGGGCTCGTTGGCCTGGTTCGGGTCGAGGTCGGGAGCGGCGGCGGCCCGGCCGCCGTCCAGGACGTCGTCGTCGCCGCGCCCCGCGTGCAGGGTGAGGGCTCCGCCGGTGACGGCGACGACGGCCAGCCCTGCCGCGACGACGGCGCGGCGGCGGTTGCGCTCGTCGGCCTGGCGCCGCCGCCGACGCGTCGCCCGGGTGGCGCGCCGCCCGGCCGCGGGGACCGGGGAGACGACGGCGAAGGGAGCGGTGGGGGCGAGGGCGGCGGCCTCGGTGGGGGCGAGGGTCTCGGTGGGGGCGAGGGAGACGGTCGCGCCCTCGGACACGGTCAAGGGCGACGCCCCGTCCACGACCGACGGCCGCTCACTCCACGCCTCCCCCGCCATGCCCGCCATGCCCGCCCGGCCCGCCGCGCCGATTCCGGTGGCGCAGTAGCCGCAGTGGGCGGTGTGCCGGGCCAGTTCGTCGCGCCAGAAGGCACCCGGCAGGCCGTCCCAGGCGGCGGCCCGTTCGGCGAGGGCGGCGCAGCGCGGAGCGCGGGCGAGCGCCAGGGTCACCGACTGGACCGCGTCGAGCCGGACCCGTACGGCCTCCATGCGCTGAGCCATGTCCTGCGGGGACCAGCCCAGGGCCGCGGCCGTCTCGTACCGGCTGAGGTGCCCCTCCTGTTCCAGCGACCAGAGGGACGACAGGACGGCGTCCTCGACGTCGAGCCAGAGGCCGTCGGGGATGCCGGCCGCGTGGGCGAGGGTGCTCGCCACGCCGATCCCGACGAGCCAGGGGCGGAACATCTCCGGCGACAGGAGCGTGCCGAGCGCGAACTCGGCGCGGCTCAGCGTGTCGCGCACGATCGCGTGGACGGCGGCGTCGGCGCCGGGCCGGCCGTCGAGGGCGCGGACGGCGAGCACGTGGACGAGCGGCTGGTAGGCGCCGATGAGCCGCTCCCGGGCCCAGGTGTCGCCATACTGGGCCGCCCGTATCAGCTCCGCGTCCGTCAGCTGCTCGAAACCCGTGGTCCGCTGCACGCCGCCCGCCTTCCCTCGCCTGTCGCGCCTCTTGCCGGATCTCCTTGTGGAGTTCCTTGTACGCAGGGGAGAGCCGGTACGCGGCACCGGATAACGAAAACCGGGGACGAGGATCGTGTGACGTGGGTCACGGACCGCCGCCGCCCTCAATCTCAAGGAAGGTGAGGACGGCGGCGGAGATCAGAAGGCGAGGAACCGGTTCAACAGGGACGGCAGAGGACGATCCGGATCAGCAGGGACGGATGTGGTAGACGGGCGTCCAGTTCGCGGTGCCCGAGCCCTTGGCCACGTGGGACCAGCGCTCGCTGCCGTCGTTGTTGTAGAAGCGGGCGCGGGTGCCGGGGGTCTGGTTGTTGTTGAAGGTGCCGTCGCCGATGCCGTTGAAGTCGTAGTAGCCACATCGGTAGTAGTCGTAGTTCACGCCGCGCCCGTCGGTGATGCACAGGTGCCCGTCGTTACAGGCGGCCCGGGGCGCGTCGGGTGCGGCCAGGTCACGGGCCTCCGCCTGTCCGGGGACGGGCAGGGTGGCGGTGCCGCCGGGGAGGGCGAGCGTGTTGGCGGAGGTCTGGCGGGCCCCGGGCTCCTCGGCCAGCACGGCCTCGACGCGCCGCTGGAGCTGCCCGGCCTGCGCGTCGGTGAGACCGACGGCCCGGGTCTGTTCGGAGTAGGGCAGGGTGGTGGTGTCGGGGGCGGCGGCGTGGGCGGAGAGGGCGGGGGCCGCGACGAGGGCGACGGCGGCGAGCACCAGTCCTGCGGATCGGCGAAGGGGGACGCGCTTCAAGGTCTTCTCCAGGTGTCGGCGATGCCCCTCGTTCCGAATCCGAGGAGCAAGCGCTTCCTCTCCACCCCACCCCGGCTTCAACACTGCCTGGCAAGGGTCCGCCACATCCCCCCAGCCAGCACACGACATCAAGCCGAAGTCCCGCCTGGGCCGACTTCTTCGGCTCCGCAGCCCTGTCCGGACGGGCTGGAGTCCATGCCTTCGGCGCCCGGCCGCTCCTCCACGACGTCCCGGCGACGCGACGGAGACATCACCGATGTCGTAGACGGCGACGACGAGCCGATGGAGGGCGAAACCCGACCGTGCCCCCGCCGGAACCAGCCCCGATAGAAGGGATCCACGGCCAGATCCACTCGCAAGGTCTTGACGGCCGCAGTGCGATCGCGAACAAGGCCGCGTGCGCCGCGCACCAGGCTGGAAGCACCCCGGCGGAGCAGCGACCTCACCCCGTACCGACATCCGAACAGGCGCTCTTACGCACCGCCCGGGCTCCCGGGGCGCGGCCGAGGAGACTCCACAGCCCGCTGATCGCGTACGAGCGCGAGTCCGCCGACGGGCTGCTCGGTGGAGGGTCACATACTGCCGAAGAACCGTGTCCACCACGTAGGCCGCGCCGCGAAGTACCCCAGCGTGCTGGGGCCCTCATAGTCGCTCTCCAGCAGCTCCTCCGGGACGCTCACGTAGCCGAGCTCGGCCAGTGCCCGCTCCACTGTGGCGAGGTCTGCGGGATCCAGCGCGCCCTCCTCACAGGCTTCGTCAGTGCCGAGGAAAGCCCCCGGATTGTCGGCACATACCTCAGCGAGGGAGCCGAACTTACTCACGCAGACCACGATCCGCGTTCCGCAGATCGTCGCGTCCGCGGGCACGTGGATGCGTCCGTACTCACTGGAGTTCTGGGTGTCCCGCTCGGACTCGCACAGGACGCCGAAGTCCGCTTCGAGCCGGCTGACCAGCCCGCTGAACGCGACGCCGGCCGCAGCGCGGTCGTAGCGCAGCGGCCGTTCCATCCGTTCGGGGTCATCGAGTTCACGCAGGAGCGCCAGCAATTCCGTCTCGCTCATCGTCATCCGCCCATCCTGCCGCCCAGCGCTCGCAGGCGCCGCAGAGGATGTCAGAAATCGGCTGGATGGCGATGTCTCATGCGGTGGGATCCAGGTGCAGGCGCATGCCTTTGGTGACGGAGGCGGCACTGGAGGCGGGGCCGTCGAGTCGGTGGGTCTCGCTGGGGTGTGCAGCAGAAGGGTCGGGGTCGGGTAGCAGTCGAGGCAGTGCTCGGCGGCGATGGCCCGGCGCACTTCGGTGTCGGAGAGGCTGAGGCCGTCGACGTACCAGGCGCGCTGGACCGCTCCGGCCAGCGCCAGGCCCTTCTCGGGGGCCTGGCGTCGCAGCGCGACGAGGGCGGTGCCGGCGGCGCCCGGAGTTCCACCTGCTGCTCACCGTCGACCGAGGGGCGCTGCGGCACATGGTCGACTTCACCGACAACGCCGTCTCCCCGGGGACCTGGCTGTGGGTACACCCCAGCCAGGTAGAGCGTTCCGGTGACCTGGACTCAGCCTCCGGCACCGCCCTCCAGCGCCTACTCGGCGTCCTCCTGGTGCGCCTGACTCACCCGGCAGTCCCTGCGGGAACCCTGATCGCCACGCAGGCGGACACCATCCAGCGGTTCCACGCCGCCGCCGAACGCGACTGGCGACCCTCGACGCCGCCGGGTCGGAGCGAAAGAGGCTCCTTCCCAGACGTCCGGGCGGGGACCTCACCTACCTATGGGTATGGGGACCTCGTACGCCCGCCGCGCGGAGTCTGGTCTCGGTGAGTGCGGTCAGGCGGGCCGCGACCGGTGCCTGGTCCTGGCGGTGATTGTTGATCAGCTTGTACTGGGCGGACGCCTTGGTCCAGGCCCGCAGGCTGGCAGGGTCTCCAAGCAGCGCGGGGTTGGCGAGGTAGCGGGCTGCCATGGCGGCCGCGAGCTCCTCGATCCTGGGGTCGTCCGGTTCCCAGCTCTCGGCCTCCCAGCCGCGCTTGGCCAGGTCGACGTACTCGGGGTCGTCCAGCCCGTTCTCCAACTGCGCCAGGAAGCCGTCGAAGCCTTCCGGGACCAGCGCCCGGGCCAGGATCAGGGCCTCGCGCTGCGCCGCCACGTAGTCGGGGCCGAAGCCGAGGCCGGGCATCCGGTCCAGGACCGCGCAGGCACGGTCGGGCAGCAGGGCGCGGTTGCCGTCGGTCAGCCGGTGCAAGGTGTCGCGGCGGGCGACCAACTCGTCGATACGTTCGGTGAGCCGGCGCTCGACGTCGGTGAGCGTGGCGGCGAACCGGGCGGCGTCGGCGTCGAGCATGGGCCCGATCTCGGCGAGCGGAACGCCCGCGCCGGCCAGCGTCCGTACCTGCACCAGCCGCAGCAGTTCGGCGGATCCGTAGCCGCGGTAGCCGGAGCTGTCACGCTCCGGCTCCCTGGCCAGGCCGAGCTTGTGGTAGTGCCGCACCGCCTTCACCGTGACCCCGACGAACGCGGCGGCCTGCCCGATCGTGACTCCGTTCCTCATCGGTCCAGCTTGCCGCAGAACACCGCCTCCACGAAACGCTGCTGGGCGTCCTGGAAGGCCCCCGCGATCGACAGGTCGGCGTCGTCCACCCAGGTCAGGCCCGCAGTCAGGGTCCTGCTGCCGTCGGGGGTGCTGTACATCAGCGCGGCCGAGCCCATGGTGGCGCCGTTGTGGTGGAAGACGGTGCCGCCCCGCGTCTCCTGCGCGAACACTCCGAGGCCGTAGCCGACGGACGCTTCCGGCGTGCGCATCTCCGTCAGCAGCCCGGCGGGCAGGAGCCTGCCGCCCATCAGGGCGGAGAAGTACGTGTGCAGGTCCCGCGTGGTCGAGATCATGTCGCCTCCGGCACCCACCCAGGAAGGGTTCTGGCGCGTGACATCGACCGTCCGCTCCCGCCCGGCGTCCTCGTAGCGGTAGTAGCCGTGATTGTGCGGCTCGGGAATCTCCGGGGAGGCCCCCGGCGCCACGGTGCCGGTCATCCCCAGCGGTCCCAGGATCCGGCGCCGCAGCTCCTCCGCGAAGGGGTGACCGGTGACCTTCTCGAGGAGCAGCCGGGCCAGTACGTAGTTGGTGTTGGCGTAGCTCCAGCCGGTGCCCGGCTCGAACCGGGCCGGCTTGGACAGCGACAGCTGGACGAGCTCCTCGGGCAGGTACGTCTTGAACCGGTTGTCGACCCACTCCTTGCCCCGCCAGGGGACTCCCGGCACGATCGTCCCGTCCTCGTAGAGCTCGCCGGTGTGGTTGAAGATCCCGCTGGTGTGCTGGAGCAGCATCCGCACCGTGATCCGCCGGTCCAGACCGAGCTCCGGCAGACAGTCACCGGCCGGAGCGTCCAGCCCGAGCTTCCCCTCGGCCACGAGCATGAGCACCATGGTCGCGACGAAGCTCTTGGTGCTGCTGCCGATACGGAAGTGCCCGTCCGTCAGCGTTTCCCCGCCCCGGCCCAACTCACGCGCACCGGCACCGCCGACCCATTCCCCCCGCTCGTCGTTCACCCTCAACTGGATCCCGACGAAACCGGCCCCGGCCACCTCCTCGACCGCCTTCCGCAGCTCCGGACGGTCCTGCCCCTGGCCGGAATAGTTCACGGTCATGCTCTGCTCCCTCACATCAGTAGTGCCGTTCGGCACCGTGCCGATGCGATGAGCCTCCACCCTGCCCCAAGGTCAACCTCAAGCGTGATCCAGACCACAACGCCCCGGCCGGTCCACCTGACTGGCACAGCTCCAGGCCGGGGACGAGCTCATGCCAAGTGCCGATCCGCTTCCAGTTCCGCGCCCACGGTGAGCAGGTCGACGTGCGGTGTAGCGGGCGGTGACACGGCCGGTCCTACACGCCGCGCAGCAGCGCCGTGGGCTACGTCGGCGGCGTAGCCCCTGGTCGGATGCGGGGCGGGCACTGCGGCTCTGCCGAGTCACGCTCCCCCTGCGGACGGAGCGCGGGTCGGATACACGAGGCCGAAGGCGTGCTCGGCCGGGCTACCGGGTGGGCAGAGGCCCCGCCGCCCCGGGTCTAGAAGGGGTTGGCGTTCTCCTGGAAGGAGATCTGCGGGACGAACCCGGACTCTCCATCGACGTAGTACGTGACGGTCATCAGCCGATTGTCGGGCAGCAGGACGTAGTACGAGCCCTCCACCCGCCCGGACTCGTTGCCGGTCTCCTCGCCGCCGCTGTGGAGCTCGGTCCCGGACTCGGTGACGTCGTACTTGTAGTTGTACGGCTGGGGGGCCTGGTCCGAGCCGGACGACCGGACCGGGGGCTGTGCGGCCGACTCCTTGACGGTGCGGACGATCCAGTCCTGGAACTTCGGGTCGAGGCGGGCGACCTGACCCGGATCGCGGGTCGAGTGCAGTTGGCCCGTCTCGGGGTTGTAGGACAGTGCGGGCTCGTCACCGGGCTGCTGCGGCGCCAGCCGGGCCGTCTCGGACGAAGTCTGATCGGCGGTGTCGAGCGCTGCCGCGAGCGCCGTCAGGTCGAGGTGAAGCGGTCGGTCACCGGGAACTCCTGCGTGTCGGCGTGTTGATCTTCCGGGCGTGCCGGACGTTATCCCCGGCCGGGCGCTGCTGAAAGACACCTTCCGGCCGCTGCCCTCTATCTCCGGCGAGGAACCACCGTTTACCCGGGACCGGCGTCCAAGCCGGAGGGCGACGTGGCAGCTCACCGGAAGGCGTGCTGGTGAGGGCCCAGATCAGGGTCGAGTTCGTGGAGCATCTTGCGGGTGTCCTCAAGGATGCCCGCGGTGCACAGGACGCTCCAGTGGCCGTACGTGGGCGACTGGGTGACGGCGCAGTCCAGGAACCGGGTCTCCGCCTCGCCCAGGAGCGCGCGAAGGCGTCGGCTGTCCTGCTCGGCGGGGGTTCCCGGGCCGAGGTGGCGGTCGGCGACATCCGTCAGTACGGCGCCCAGGGCCTCCAGCAGGCCGTCCAGTCCGGGCGGGGCCGCGGGTGCGAGGCCGTGCGCCTGGGGCTCGGAGTCCTGGAGTGCCGGGGAGCGGCCCTCGCGGAAGTTCAGGTCGTACAGGCCGCGGGCGATGCCGCGGATCTGGTGGCTGATGTGCTCCAGCGCGGTGGCGGCCTCGGCGAGCCGGTCGACCTCGGCCGCGCGGCGGCGGCTCCGCCACCGCGACGCGTCCCGGGCCTGCGTCACCGCTCCCTGCACCAGGTCCAGCCGCACGCTGATGGCGCGGGCGGCGGCCACCCACCGCCCGCTGGCCGAGCCCCAGTCCGGGCGGTCCAGGGCCCCGGCCATGTCGGTGAGCAGGACGGACATGTCCTTGGTCAGCGCGGCGGTGTCGGCTCGGGCCTTGTCGACGAACCCGGGCGTGGGCACCGCGAGCGCGACGGCCGTGCCCACGAGGATCCCGAGGATGTTGTCCTCCAGCCGCGCGGTGCCGTAGCCGAGGTGTTCGCTGCTGCCGAGGACGAGAATGCCGGTGAGGGCGACCTGGTGCATCTGCGGCCCCAGTCGCAGCAGCCGCCCCGCGAACATTCCCACCAGCATCACCGTCACCAACGCGAGCGCGTCGGTACCGATGAGCGTGGCCACGGCCGCGCCGAGAAGCACTCCGAAGACCACTCCGGCGGCCCGCTGGAGCGCCTTGCGCATCGTCCCGTACGGCGTGACCTGGGCGGTCAGGATCGCGCCGGCCGGAGCCAGCATCGGCTGCGGCAGGTGGAAGAGGGCGTCGGCCGCCCACCACGACAGCAGAGCCGCCACCACGGTCTTCAGGACCATCGTGCCGTCTCCGAAGCCGGCGACGGCACGGTTTCGCAGGCGAGCCGCTGCGGGACGCGAGGAGAGAGAGCGTCGGGACATGGCGGCCTTCGTCGATCGGCAAGGGGCACGGCCCCGGGCCGCTGACGGGCCCTGGTGCCCCGTGCCACGCTAACACCGCCGGAGACGGGGGCCCCGCACCGCCGTGCCCGCAGGCCACGGCGACGAGGTGCCGGATACCGCCGGGGTCGAGGTTGGTATGAGCAGAGCCAGAAGCAGCAGAGGCAAAGGACGCATCATCAGTGTTCCTGACCGTCACACCAAGGGCGGTTTCCTGCGGCGCGGCAACTCATGACGTGGTCGAGATCCTGCACCCCGAAGAGCTCTCCGGGCCGGGGGCAGCCCATGAGGACGCGGGCCGGGATCTCCTTCTGGAGCACGGCTTCGCACCCGGGCTGTCTCGGTTCGCCGCCACCCACGCGACCTGGGACGGCCCCGGTGCGACGGTCGAGGACCTCCTCGTCAGCACGGCCGACAAGGTATGGAAGGACAAGCGGGTCGCCGCCCTGGAGGACAGGCTCGTGCAGGCGCTGGCCTCAGCCACGGGGCGCGAGCCCTGGGAGGAGTACCTCGCGCTCGACGACTTCCTCACCCGCCTCGGCGCGGACGCGCCCCGTCGACTGGCCTTCCAGGCGGCCTTCCCCCTCAGCCGGTGATCCGTCCATCCCCCGGCCCCCACCGCCGGAGCTACCTCCGGAGCCGCCACCGAACAACGGATCCGCCCCGCACACCACAAAGGGCGCCCCTGTCGTCCCCCGGCGGCCGGGAAGCGCGAGGGCCGGGCGTGCGCCCCTCGGCGTGCACCCGGCCCTCACCCTCACTTACGCCACCTCAGGGACCGAAGTACCCGGCGACATCGGCGAGCAGGTCGATGCTCCCGTTGCGGTTGTAGAACGTGACCTTCCCGTCCTCCACCGGCACCACCACCAGGTTCGGCACCGTCTGCCCCGCAACCACGTTCAGGTTCGAGGCGCTCGTCCGGGTCGTCCCGTACGGGTACACGGACACGAACGTCGACGCCGTCGGGTTCGTCGCCGTCACGTTCAGGACGACCGCCGTCACCCCCGCCGCCGGGACACCGGCGCGACCCGCCACCGTCAGGGTGACGGTCTTGTCCGCGCCGATCTTGGCCTTCGGCACGCCGCCGGTACCGGAACGCGTGTCCATGACGCGCGTCGGGGCCACCGCCTCGTAGAGGGAGCCGAAGGTGCCGCTGGTGAAGTATCCGGCGACGTCGGCGAGCAGGTCGACGCTCCCGTTGCGGTTGTAGAACGTGACCTTCCCGTCCTTCACCGGCACCACCACCAGGTTCGGCACCGTCTGCCCCGCCACCACGTTCAGGTTCGACGCGCTCGTCCGGGCCGTCCCGTACGGGTAGACGGACACGAACGTCGACGCCGTCGGGTTCGTCGCCGTCACGTTCAGGACCACGGCCGTCACCCCCGCCGCCGGAACGCCGCCGCTGCCCGCCACCGTCAGGGAGACGGTCTTGTCCGCGCCGACCTTGGCCTTCGCCACGCCGGTGCCGTCACGCGTGTCCATCACGCGCGCCGGAGCCACCGGCTCGTAGCGGGAGCCCGTCTCGCCCGGCCAGTAGTACCCGGCGACGTCGGCGAGGAGGTCGAGGCTGCCGCTGCGGTTGTAGAAGGTGACCTTGCCGTCCTTCACGGGCACCACGACCAGGTTGGGGACCGTCTGCCCCGCCACGACGTTCAGGTTCGAGGCGCTGGTCCGGGTCGTCCCGTACGGGTACACGGACACGTACGTCGACGCCGTCGGGTTCGTCGCGGTCACGTTCAGGACCACGGCCGAAATGCTGGTGGAGTCCGGGACCCCGCCGCGGCCGGTGACCTGGAGGGTGACCTCGTCGCCCGGGCCGACCTTGCGCTTCGTGACGCCGGTGCCGTCACGCGTGTCCATGACGCGGGCCGGCGGCACCGGCTGGTAGCGGCCGGAGGCCATCGAGCTGAGGCGGGTGAGCGCCACCTCCCCGTACAGGTACAGGGGTTGGGTGACCTTGCCGGAGACGGGCTCGGCGGTCAGCGTCCAGCGGTAGACGCCGTCGGGCATCGGCTGCCCGGCCGAGTCCGTGCCGTCCCACGTCACGGCCAGCGCGCCGCGGATGTCGTCCCAGCCCTGGAGCGTGCGCTGGTGCGTGCCCGAGTCGCTCACGAAGGTGACGCTCCAGCGGCTGACCGGCTGGGAGAACCACCACTTGCCGGACCAGGTCGGCGGCACGGGTGCCTTGCGGTCGAGTACGGCGACGGGCTGGGCGGTGTCGATGGCGGAGAGGGTCGGTGTGAAGACGCCGCTCGGCACCACGTGTGTGCGCTGCTGCTCGTCCACCCACACCAGGTGGCCGCCGAAGCGGTCCACGGCCCAGCCGTTGCCGGGCCGGGCGTCGACCGGACGGCCGATGGCGCGGGTCGCGGTGTCCGGGCCGCGGAGCGGGGTCAGCGACAGGGCGCCGTCCCGCGCGTGGGCGACGTAGCCGGCGCCGAGGACCGCGGTGTCGTGCGCGGGCAGGGTGACGGTGGTCTTCGTGGCGAGGTCGGTGACGCCGGAGGCGCCGTCGCACTTCCAGTACGCGGAGCCGCCCCGTACCTGAAGATCCGCCAGGTGGCAGTCGGCGAGCTTCACCGGGGGCAGCGCGGCGCCGGTGCCGATGTCGACGGCCTCCACGGTGCCGGGGGTGTCGCCGTCCCACCAGAAGGTCGAGCCGTCCAGCGAGGTGGCACGCCCGGTGAAGCGGGACCCTTCGTAGACGGTCTTGCGGGTGTCGAGGTCGAGGATCTTCTGGGCGCCGTTCCAGGAGCGGAAGGACACATACCGCCCCGACGCCTCGACATCGCCGACCACACCCTCGGCCGCGACGGGCGCGCCGGGCATCTCCCCGTCACGCCCGAGCGCGAACAGGGCCTCCCGGTTGTCCTGATAGACGAACCGCCCGTCCCCGGTGGGCGTGAACACGGGGCAGCCCTCGTCGCGCCGGCAGGCGTCGAAGAGATCGCCGCCCCGGTCGCGGGCGGGCTCGGCCGTGACCGTGTCGGTGACGGAGAGCCGGGTGCTGCGCACGGTGGGCGGCTTCCACGGGATCTGGTCCACAGTGGTCAGCTCGCCCTGGGCAACGGCCACCCGGTGGCGGAGGTTCGCGACGAGCGGGATCCGCAGGACCGTGTCGACGTGGAAGGCGCCTCCGTTGATGTCGACGCGCAGCGCGTGGACCGTCCGGGACCCATCGTCGCCGAAGCGGACGGCCAGCAGGCGTCCGTCCGGGGTCATCCGGATGTCGCCCCGGACCTGCTCCAGGACCGCGCGTCCCGGGCCGCCGGTCACGGGGGACGCCGTCAGCGTGGTGTTCCAGGAATTGAGCTCCAGTATCGAGCCGGAGATGACCTGGTTGCCGACGACGCCGACCGGCACGTCCAATTCGGTCCACTCCCGCTCGTACAGCGGCTCCGGACCACCGAGGATCCCGGCGTCCCAGATCTGCAGGCGCAGGTCCGTCGTGACGACGAAGACGTAGTCGCCGACCGCGTAAAGGGCACGGGCGTTGTCGACGGGCCGCAGGCCGAGGGTGACGGAGTTGACCCAGGTCCAGCGCTTCTGGCCGTCGAGCCGGTAGGAAAGGAAGAAGCCCTTCGGGTTGTCCCCCTCCTCCACATGGATGTCCGTGGTGCCGGGCCGGAAGCCCCAGACCGTGCGGTCCTTGACCGTCCCGCCGCTGACCGACAGGGCGTGTACGGAGACGACGGCGCCTTCCACATACTCGTGGGTGACGACCTCATTGCCCATCAGGGCCGCGAAGCGCTGGCCCGCCGGGATGGGGACGCTGCTCACGGTGGTGCCGCGCACGTCGGTGAAGTCGACCTGGTTCCGGTCCGTGTCGAGCCGGGCGATCAGATCGCCGCCGGTACCGAAGAGCCGGTCTCCCCCGGGGTTGGCGTACGGGACGGGCGCGCTGCCGTCGTACGGGACCCACTGAACGCCCGTCTCCGTGCCGCCCCGCAGGAAGCCGGTGGTCCCGGTTGCCGGGATCTGCCCGGCGTCCGGTGCCGGATTACGCTCGGCGGGGATCACCAACTCCGCGGGCGCCGCCGCCGGAGCCGCGGCCGCGGTGCCCGCGCCGAGCGGGGTCACCGTGGCGAGCGCCGCGGCCAGCGCGACGGCGAACGCCGCGGCGCGCGCGGGACGGCGCGTTCGTATCTGCCGCAGCTGTCCCGCCGGTGTCGCCGGTGTTGCCGGTTTCGACTGCCTTGCCGTTCTTGTCTGCCTGAACTGACGCAAAGAAGAATTCCTCCCCGAATGAAGTGAGCCGAGGCGGAGGACGCGCACCGCGCGGGGACCCCCCGGTCCATACCCCCACCTGCCTCAACTGCCCTGACATTAACAGCGGTCGGGTGCCAGCCACCCGGCCGGGACCCCTCCCCCCAGGCGGAGGATGAGAGACTCGCCGGATGGACATGGGACATGAGTCGCGCGGCGAGAAGGACGCTATGACGGTGGAGATCGTCTTCGCTTTGGTGACCGCCACCGTGCTCGCGGCGGCGGTCTTCGCCGCCGTCGCGGTCCTCTCCCTGCCCTTCGACCTGTCCGGCCGGACACGGGAGCTCACCCTCAAGGCGGGCGCGGTGCTCGGCGGGGCGGCGGGGGTGTGGCGCGTGGTGCGCGTCCTGGTGCGCTTCGACAGGCACCGCCGTCTGGGCCGCTGACGTGGCAGCGGCGCGCCTGGCCCTTCGGTGACGGGCGGCACGACGCTCCGGAGCCAGTTCCGAATGCTGCGGATGAACGTGCACGGCGCGTCCTCCGCCAACGGCACCCACATCAGTAAGGGATAGGTTTCAGGCCACCCAGGCGGATAAATCCCGGGGGACGGGACGCACACACTGCGATCATGGAGCCGCTCGAC